>NZ_CP179868.1:2345568-2669925 GCF_051379705.1 Ekhidna algicida
TAGGCTTCACTCAAGTCAATATTTCCCTGATCATCCATTTTTACATATGGATGTGGATAGTCCATCACTGAAGCCCGATTATTCACGCTAGCCGCAAAGTTGTGCGCCAGCCCAAGAGTATGGCCAACTTCATGTGCAGAAAGCTGTCTCAATCGTGCTAAAGCCATTTCTGTCATGGCATTTGGTCTCTCATCTCCATTTTCATATGGTTGTAAAAGTCCGGTCGCAATGAGGAAATCCTGACGAACACGCAGCGAGCCAAGACTTACATGCCCTTTGATCATTTCTCCGGTACGTGGGTCTGTGATGCCTCCGCCGTAGCTCCAGCCACGGGTTGATCGATGCACCCATTGGATGACGTTGTATCTCACATCTAGTGGATGGGCACCTTCGGGCATTACTTTTACCTGGAAAGCATCTTTATATCCTGCTGCCTCAAAAGCTTGATTCCACCAGCTGGCACCTTCAATCAAAGCTGATCTTACTGGCTCAGGTGCTCCTCTATCTACATAGTAAATGATTGGCTCTACAGCTTCACTTAACTTTGCATTGGGATCTTTCTTTTCAAGTCTATGTCGGACGATGTATCGCTTTACCAAAGGATCTTCTATTGGTGTGGCGTAATCCTGGTAAGAGATATTGAAAAACCCTGAGCGTGGATCGAAGACGCGAGGTGTATAGTTGTTGTCCGGTAACTCGATGAAGCTATGATGTGTGCGGACAGTGACTGCATCAGGATTTGGAGTCACTGATCTGAGCCACCAGCCTCGTGCATCGCCGCTGAAAGTGAGAATGGATTCGAATTCGGTGTTTTTTGGAAAGTTGAAAGTGGCATCCATATAAATAGCAGATCGCGATTTATCCACTGAGAAGCTACCCTGATTGGAACCTCTCAGTCTTCCACTTACATCATGCGAATCTCTTAAAAGAAAGTGAGTGATATCGATCAGGTAGGAGTTATCACTTTTGGTTTTTATTTCGAACCCGCCAATAACTGAAGTGGCAAAAGCCTCAGCTACAGACTTCACTTCGTCTTGATTTTCGCTGACAGCTCTGTAATCATAGTTTGGCTGAACAAGCAATAGTTTGTTTCCATATTTTTCAAACTTCACCACTCGTTCAGAGCCCAGCTGGCCTCGGTCCAAGCCAATATCGTTTGAACCGACTCCAGCGGCAAGTGAATTGACATATAAGAACTCCTGGTCTAAGTTATCTACCTCAAGGAACATGCGGCCAGCGTCATCATCATAGTAGAAGTTGAAGTAACCTTCTTGCTTTTCCATTGAGGAGGTAAAGGCTGATAATCCATCATCTGAAGCGGATGCTGTTGAAGTCGAGGGTGTGTTTGCTGTTTGGCAACTTGTAAGTATGATTAGAAGGGATGCTATTTTCCAGTATTTCATAGGTATTGGTTTTGTTCAACTAGTGAAATGGAATAATCCATTACTTCAAGGCAGAGTATGAGTTTTCACTTCTTCTCTTGATTCTTGGAATGTGAGGGTTGTTCCATTATGGACATTTCATTTCATATATTTAATGAGAACTTCTTAAAACAGGCATAATTTAAGGCATTGGTTTGGACAATCATCATAGTGATTCTATCAATCTACATTATCACCAATGTGGCGGCATATTTCTTACAAGAAAGGTTTTTGTTTAAACCAGAGAAGCTGCCGGCCGACTTTGAGTTCAAATATCCAAATCAGAAAAGTGTAGAACATAATTTGTATGTAGGCGATGATGTACGAATCAATGGCGTTCATTTTAGCATTCCGGAACCAAAGGGTGTAGTTCTTTATCTAAAGGGAAATTCACGTTCCATCAAAGGCTGGGGAAAGTTTGCTGTAGATTTCACGCGTTTGGGGTTTGATGTGGTGATGGTAGACTACCGTGGCTTTGGTAAGAGCATTGGACTGAGGCGATCCGAAAAAGATATTAAACATGATATGCAGCGAGTTTACGAGATACTCAAAAGCCGGGTAGATGAAAGATACATCACGATCTATGGTCGATCTATGGGCTCAGGATTTGCCACCAAGTTGGCCAGCAACAATAATCCGCGCATGCTCATTCTGGAGTCGCCTTACTATAGCATGACGAAGATGGCTAAGCGCTACATTCCATTTATGCCGGCATCATTGATTTTGAAATATCCGTTGAGAACTTACAAATGGATCAAATATGTGGGATGTCCCATTAAGATTATTCACGGTACGAAAGACAAATTGATTCCCTATAAATCCAGTCTGGCCCTGTCTAACATCAACCCGAAAGTCACCCGACTGTACTCTGTAATTGGTGCTGGGCACAATGACCTTTACACACATGAGGAGTATCACCGGATGTTGGAAGAAATTGTGAAAACGGAAGAGCTTACTCCCATTAAACCAGATGAGACAAGCCTTTCATTTAAGCGCAAAGAGAAAAATTGAAAGATATCTGATGCTTAATACCATTAAAATTGTTTCCCTGATTTTCGTTGGGCTATACCTAGCATTGGGTTTAGTGATCTTCTTACTTCAGGAGCGCTTGATATTTCTGCCCGAGGATTTACCAAACGACTACAACTATTCATTTGATGCAGAATTTGATGAGCACTTTATCACCATGGAGGACGGGGCTGTCATCAATGCGCTTCATTTTACTCAAGCCGAATCCAAGGGGCTTATTGTTTATTTCCATGGCAATGCCGGCAACCTGGCCCGCTGGGGAGAGGTCGTTTATCCTTTTGTGGAATTGGGATATGAGGTGTTTATCATAGACTATCGAGGATATGGCAAAAGCAGTGGAGAAAGAAACCAGCAGGTGATGTTATCGGATGCGGATGCGATCTATAAATATGCTTTTCAACTGGCATCAGAAGAGAATATCATATTATTTGGTAGGTCCCTTGGCTCAGCATTTGCAAGTTATCTGGCGGGCAAAAACCAACCGAGCATGGTTATTTTAGAAACTCCATTTTACAGTCTGAAAGATGTGGCTAAGGACATCATTCCAATCTACCCGATTGATTTCCTATTGAGCTACAATTACAAGAACTATGCAGCTTTGCAATCATGTATTGCGCCGATTTCCATTTTTCATGGCACCAGAGATGAAGTTGTAGATTATGCATCGGGGAAGAAACTCTATGAAAGCCTTTCCGGAAAAGAGGCTCAGTTTTACACCATCGAAGGTGGTCATCACAATGATTTGTCAACCTTTCCATCCTACTGGGAATCGATGAAACAGGTGCTTGAAAATGAGTGAGTCATTATACTTCATTGCTGTCCTTCCTCCTCCTTCAATTCAAGAAGAGATCACACAGCTCAAGTTGGAGGTTGCTGAAAAATATGGAAGCAAGCACGCCTTGAAATCACCTCCGCATATCACACTTCACATGCCATTCAAGTGGAAAGACAAACGCATAACAGAATTGGTGCAGGTTATGGAAACGCTCAATAATCAGCATGATCCTCTCGAAATAGAGCTAAGGAATTTTGATTTTTTCGAGCCTCGAGTGGTGTTTGTGGATGTAAAGGAAAATGAAAGGTTGGAGGCGCTTCAAAAAAAGGTGGTTGATACATGTAGAAAAATGCTGAAACTGGACAATGCCAACTATAAGAACCGGCCATTTCATTCACATGTGACCATTGGTTTTCGAGACTTGAAAAAGCCGATGTTTTATGAAGCCAAGAAAGCGTTTGAGAATCGTAAGGTAAGTTTTGTGTTTGAAGCTGATGAAATAACACTATTGAAGCACGATGGCAAGAAATGGAATGTGTTCATTTTTTGATATGATTGTAGTATGAAAGCTTTAATTGCCCTCTGTTTTGTTCTAACAATCACTTGTTCTTCTGCGCAAGAACTAGACTCTATTAGTAGTAAATATACAGGTGTATACACTTTAGTAGATCAGCCTGCAATTTTCCCCGGGGGGCACAAAGCATTTTTTAAATTTTTGCGTTCAGAAATGAAATATCCGGAATCTGCGTTAGAAGATGAAGTTGAAGGTAGAGTCTTTGTCCAATTTATTGTGGAAGAAAACGGAGAATTAACCAACCTGCAAGTAGTAAAAGGAATTGGTGCTGGCTGTGATGAAGAAGCCATGCGGGCTCTTGCCAAATCTTCCCCCTGGAACGCGGGACAAATTGATGGAAAGCCTGTTCGTCAAATCATGATTCAGAACATCCTTTTCGGGTTAGATAATGCCAAAAAAGACAACTAGTTATCCCACTCAAATACTTCCGAGTCTTCTCCTTTATACAACCTCGCACTCTGCACATCATCAAAGGCTCTGAAATGAACCAGGTTTTCTTGGTCGCCCCATACTTCGTGTAAGACACTGTTCCAAACCTTTACACGATCAAGTTTCTTCACTTTATCTATTTCGATGTAGCACCACATTACATCCTCTTCCTTCTCAGCACCTACCCAATTGAGCTCATATTCCCGGTCCCTAGCGTCCCAGAGTTTCAACCGTCCCAGCACATAAGGTTTCAAACTTTTTTTGACAAAATCCCAATCCTCTTCCTTGGTGATGTCCAGTTTTTCATTTCCTGTATAGGCCTGCAGCGCCATCTCCAAATCATCAAGAAAAATACGCATGCTAATCTGGATAGCTTTCTTGTCTTCCTTGTATTTGATATCCGATACACTTACGTGAAATGGATGTATCAATGACTGGAAAATGATAAGTGCTGTTGTAATCATGTTTCAAATCTAGGCAAAAGGCGTGCCTCAGGTCAATACCGTTCATCAAATCGTTGCACATCGAAAATCAGCGGATCAATTCGTTGCCTTATATTCGCTACCCCATGAGTGAATTTAGATTGTATTACGGTCTTGGATTTGATCACATTTTAGATGTTAATGGCTATGATCACATACTTTTTGTGATTGTGCTTTGTGCCCTTTATCAGTCCACTGATTGGAAAAAAGTACTGATCCTGATCACAGCCTTTACCATCGGTCATTCCATCACGCTGGCTATGGCCACCATGAGGATTATCAAGATAAACGCGGATCTGATTGAGTTTCTGATTCCGGTCACAATCCTCATAACAGCTATTTCAAATCTCTTTACCAAAGAAGATCGCATCGCAGAAGGCAAGATTTGGAGAAATTACGGCTATGCAGGCTTTTTCGGTTTGATTCATGGACTGGGGTTTTCAAACTACCTCCGAGCTTTATTAGGCAACGATGAGACAATCATCTTACAGCTTTTTGCCTTTAATGTAGGATTAGAGGTCGGTCAAATAATAATCGTTGGATTATTTATGGTGATTAGCTTCATTTTCGTCGGATTAGGAGGTGTCAGCAGGAAGGATTGGAAGATGATTGTCTCCTCGGCAGTTGGCGGAATCGCACTCATGCTTATGCTAGATACAAATTACTTGAACTAAAATATTATTAACTAAACGTAACTATGAAGAATAGCTTTCTATTAATCGTGGCGTTTTTGGTCGGAACAGTAGCCTTGGCTCAGGATCAAAAACAAAAAGATACGGAATGGGAACAGAAGTTTGAGCAGCTGGGAACGATGCTGCCAACTCCAAATGTGTATCGCACAGCATCCGGTGCACCGGGTCATCAATATTGGCAGCAAAAAGCCGATTACAAAATGAAAATTGTGTTGGACGACAACAACCAGACAATTACTGGTAGCGAGTCTATCACTTATCACAATAACTCTCCGGATGATCTTGAATACCTATGGGTACAGCTGGATCAAAACATGCGAGCACGAGATTCTGACTCTCCTCTCATCGGAAGAAATAGTATGAGAGATACGTTGAGTGCATTTGCTGTTTTCAGGCTAACAGGAGACAATGACTATGACGGTGGCTTCAAGATCAAGTCAGTTAAGAGTGGAGGAAAAGACATGACCTACATCATCAACAAAACCATGATGAGGATTGACCTTGAGAAACCATTGAAATCTGGCGACAATATGTCATTCAGCATCGACTGGATGTACAACATCAATAACCGGATGACGGATGGCGGACGATCAGGACTCGAGTACTTTGAAGAAGAAGACAACTACCTGTATACCATCGCGCAGTTTTTCCCAAGAATGGCGGTATACATAGACAATGAAGGATGGCAGAATAAGCAGTTCTTAGGTCGAGGTGAGTTTGCGCTTACCTTCGGTGATTATGAAGTAGACTTAACCGTTCCTTCAGATTTCGTGGTAGGAGCAACCGGTATGCTTCAGAACCCAGGCGAGGTGCTGACCGCAGAGCAGATGGAACGTTTTGAGCAAGCCAAAAAGAGCTATGAAAAGCCGGTAATCATCGTTACCGAGAAAGAAGCCAAGAAAAACGAAAAGACAAAAGCCAAAGACACCAAAACCTGGAAGTTTAAAGCTGAAAACGTAAGAGACTATGGTTTCTGCGCCTCCAGAAAATTCATCTGGGATGCGATGGCCGTAAAGCTTAGCGATGGAAACGAACCATTGGCAATGTCTTACTATCCAAAGGAGGGCAATCCACTTTGGGAAGAATTCTCAACACTTGCCGTGAAGCAAACGCTTGAGACGTATTCTAAATTCACCATTGAATACACCTATCCGGTAGCTATTTCAGTTCATACTGCTTCCATAGGTATGGAGTATCCGATGATTTGCTTCAACTATGGCAGACCAAATGAAGACGGCTCATATTCTGACCGACTGAAGCACGGAATGATCTCTGTAATCATCCATGAAGTCGGGCACAACTTCTTCCCAATGATCATCAACTCGGATGAACGTCAGTGGACATGGATGGATGAAGGGTTGAACACATTCGTTCAGTATCTGACAGAGCAAGAGTTTGACGATAACTACCTAGACTATGAATACCCATCCAGAAGAGGACCGGCGGATAAAATTATTCCTTACATGAGTGGGGAAAGAGGTCTGGTAAGACCAATCATGACAAATTCTGAGCAAATCAGACAGTTTGGAAGCAATGCATACGCTAAGCCTGCAACTGCTTTGAATTTGCTAAGAACTACGGTAATGGGTCCTGAGCTTTTTGATAAAGCATTCAAGACTTATGCTGAAAGATGGGCATTCAAACACCCAACACCTGCTGACTTGTTCCGCACCATGGAGGATGCATCAGCAGTTGATCTGGATTGGTTCTGGAGAGGCTGGTTCTATGGCACAGACTATGTAGACGTATCGCTGGATAATGTGCGATGGTTCCAGATGCAATCAGAAGAAAATGGCCTTGAAACACGAAATATCAAAGGCGCAGGACAAGGTATAGATGGAAACAATGATGGTAATAAAGACTTTGGCAGTGATCCGCAACCATTCGTATTCCAGGAGTGGACGGGCGGTTCAGGGGAATATCGCCAGTCCATGGATCAGGACAAAATCAAGCAGTCTGCTGAAGGAAAGAACTTCTATGAACTTACCTTAAAGAACAAAGGTGGACTGGTTACACCGATTTTGATTCAGTGGACGTATGTTGACGGATCAGTCGAACTGCAAAAAATTCCTGCAGAAATCTGGAAGATTAATGAAAAAGAAGTGACAAAAGTTTTCATGAAGGACAAACAAGTTGCTAAAATTGTGATCGATCCGGATCAAATGACTGCTGACGCTTACACGGACAACAATGTGTTCCCAAGAACAGAAGAAGGTGACCGTTTTGAGCAGTTTAAAGAAGGAAAAGACTAACATGTCTAAAAAGAAACACAACCAACCTAAACTAAAGGGAGACCACTTATGGTCTCCTTTTTTTATTCCTATATTTATTGTCATTAAAAATCCTACTATGAAAAACCTAATAGGCGCAATAGCGCTACTAATGATACTATCCTCGTGCTCAACGGGATCACGCTCACCCGAAAGTGTTGATAGCACTGCAGTAGACGGAGGCGAGTATGTTGAATACAATAATCCACCAGCAGAAGGATTTAATCAGGAAGGCTCAGATCTGCTTGCAACCTTATTGGCGGATAAAGCCATGCTGGCCATGGGTGGACGCAAAGCCTGGGACAACACACGATACATCGGCTGGAATTTCTTCGGCAGAAGAAAACACATATGGGATAAGTCAACCGGCGATATTCGAATAGAGGTTCCGGAGAATGACCTCACCATTCTTATGAATATCAATTCAAGAGAAGGTAAGGTGATGAAAGGAGGAACAGTCATGACTGATTCGCTTGATTATTACCTGGATCGAGGTTATGGAATGTGGGTCAATGATTCATACTGGCTGGTGATGCCATTTAAGCTAAAAGACTCTGGAGTGACTCTTAAGTACTTGCGGGAAGACACGACCATGACCGGAGAAAGTGCAGATGTTGTGAGCCTCGCCTTTGAAGATGTTGGGGTGACCCCACAAAATGTATATGAAGTCTGGGTAGATACAGACTCAAAGCTAATTACCCAGTGGGCATATTATCCGGATTCTTCTGCTTTAGAGCCGCAATTTGTTACTCCATGGGCTGATTACAATAAGTATGGTGAAATCTGGCTTGCTGGCAATAGAGGTAAATATGAGATGTCAGATATCCAGGTGATGGAAATAGTGCCTGAAGGCACATTTACCGATTTTCAGTTGACTCAATAGAAGATGCTTCCCGAGCCAGTCAAAGTTGTATTCGTACAGTACGCCATTCAAGGATTACTTGCTTTGGTGATAATGCTGATACTGCGGAAATTTTTTCGCCAGTATAGAAACAATTTCTTTGACTATTGGTCCTGGAGCTGGCTTGCATTGTTTGTAAATATGATCGGTTCATGTGTGGCTCTGGCCAATGCCTTTTTATTGCCACTGGATCACCCGGTCAGATTATTGGTTTCTTTTGTCACCGTTATTGCTAGTTTTCTTCAAATCTTATGGCTTTATGCCGGCACAAGAGAGATTTCAAGAACCAAGAAAATCAATCGAAATCACTTGAGAATAATCACCATTCTGATTATTCCTATTTCCGTATTCCTTGTTGCGATGAATTTCGATGATCCTGTTGCCGGGGAATATCGCATATTCTACCGTGTAGGAATTCGATCGATGGTAGCTGGAGTTCTTTTTATTATTTGCTCTAAAATGCTCTGGGCTATAGCCAAAACAGGAATTGGCATTCGATTTATTCTGCTCTCGTTCATTGCATATGGCTTACTTCAGTTAAACTATTTTTTTGTGGTGCTCTCACCCATTACACCCGTCAATTACTTTGGCGAAGTACCATACTATATGGGAGCCATTGATATATTCCTACAGGCTTTGATGGGCCTAGGGATGATCATTAGTGTTTTAGAGATTGAGCAACACAACCTTAAAAAAGCCAATACGGAGTTGGACACCTTTCTATATCGTTCCTCACATGATTTACGATCACCACTGACTACCATATCGGGCATTGTTTCAGCAATACGCGTGTCGGATGACGAAAAAAAAATCAACGAATTTCTAACAGCCATTGACGCTCGTGTACTTCAGGCGGACAATGTTATCCGTGATATCATTACCCTTAGAAAGGGTCAAAAAGCCGATCTGGCAATCACAGAAATAGACCTGGAAAATGAAATAAAAGCAGAGTTTAGCACGCTTATAGACCCCAATATCATTCAGCCAAAGCTCACTGTGGAGGTGAATGGGGAAAAGGTTTTGAACACAGATCAAGCAAGACTGCATACGGTGTTAACAAACATTCTTGGCAATGCCATTCGATATCATGACGGTAAGCCCAATGCGGAAATTATCGTAAAAATTAGCCAGGAAGAAAACGGACTGAACCTTCAAATCTCAGACAATGGCGCTGGAATTGATGAAAAACACCTGCCCAGAATTTTCGATATGTTTTACAGAGCGAATAAGTCTTCAAACGGAACCGGCCTTGGCCTTTACCTGGTGAAAGATGCACTCGGACATATGGAAGGCACCATTGATGTATTCTCGCAAAAAGGTAAGGGGACGACATTCTATATCTATTTACCTGACCTCAAGCGAAACCAATAAGGGCTTTAATACCTTTATTAGTATCTAATAAATAGAATTATGAAAGCAATTTGGAACGGTGAAATAATCGCTGAGAGCGATGACACAGTAGTAGTAGAAGGGAATCACTATTTTCCTCCATCTTCTATCAAAAAGGATTACTTCAAAGAGACAGCTACTCAATCGGTGTGTCCCTGGAAGGGAACAGCTAGTTACTTTTCTGTTGAAGTTAATGGGGAAGAAAATAAAGATGCCGCCTGGTACTATCCAGAAACAAGCGAACTAGCCAAGAACATCAAGGGCTATGTAGCCTTTTGGAAAGGAGTGAAGGTAGAAAACTAAGTTCTACCTATCGCTTGGCGTATATTCCAGGGGGAGCATTTCGGCAATCTTTGCCGACCATCCCATATACCCTTCAAAAAACACTTTTTTCACATCATAATAACCATTGTCATAGATGGTGAGAAAGTCATTGAAATAAACAGTAGAGGTCTGTTTGGTATCTGACCCACCACCTCTTCTATATCTTGAATAGGAGAGATCTTCATTTTCCTTGGTATAGGTGATTCTCAGGTGCCCTTTGTATTTAAGTGTTCCGTTTTGTATAAGGCTATTATCTTCTATTACTTTTCCCAGGCTGTCAACTGTTGAAGGCATTCGTTGCATGCTTACCCAATAGTTCAGGCTGTCTGAATCAGGAGTCCCGCTGATTTGAACTCGTGCATATTTTCCAGATTTGATACTATTTACAGACAGTTTTTCATCAATCAGTTTCTGAGGTGGACGCTTACGATTTGGGACTCGGTAAAGCTCTTGAACAATAAAGTCTTCCTCGACAAATGTATTGTTCTTGAAAGATCGAAGGAAGTGATTAAATGAACCTCGATAGGCTGTCTCTCGTGCTTTCTCCCATCTGCGAATCTGACCCTTTCCTTTTGGTTTCATTTCCTCAAAACGTGGGATTCCAAAAGAGTAGAATAGATGACTTTTGTATTCCATTCGAAACTCCTGCATTACATAGCCAATTCGATATCCCAATGCTTTGTTATCTATTAGAATTTCTTTTCGAGAGTGTGCATAAAGTCCGTTTTCTACTGGATCAAAAAATAAGAATATGTCCCTTGGATTGCTAATATCAACCTTTGCTGCATTAGCTGTTTCCCCGAGGAAGAGTTGCTTGAAAATGGGGTAGTTGTTTTTCCAACCGGAAGTATCCGCGTTTACGTGAATATCTTTGAGGGCAATAACTTTTGGTTCAAGTGCGACCTGAAAAAATGGAAGTTTTTCGGAAGTCAAAACAGGCTGAGAAAACTCCTGATACCCGACATATGAAACAATGAGCTCGTACTTGCCTTCTGCTGGAATGATAAATGAGAAATTCCCTTCTAGATCAGTGGTTGCGCCAATCAATGTCCCGGAGAAGAACACGTTCGCAAATGGAATTGGCTCACCAGTGTTTTTGTCTGACACATTACCCTCAATTATTTGGGCAGAAGAGCTAAGTCCAATCGTGAAACAGACAAGAAATATGATGAGGCTAGTTATCCGCATACACTCCTCTTACGCATAACTATAAATATAGTTATGACTTTTGTTTCCGCAAGTCATAACTGATGTAAAAGCTCCGAAGCACCATGGTCAAAACCAGTGGAACAAGAGATTGGTGAAGCGGCTGCAGAAGTAGGGCCCATATTAATAGCAAACCGCAATACCAATAGGCAGCAACCTTGAAATAGATTCTGAAGAAATTTCTGAATCGCTTTCTGCTTGTAAAGAAGACCAGTGGAAAGTGAAATGGAATCGCCCAGAGGATGTTCAGATTTCGTTGCGAGAGATGTTCCGTCCCAAACCACAAGAACACTACCCACCAGCCCGCAAAACCAACCAATGAAAATATTAATGAATCGACCCACTTGGTTCGTTTTCCATACTTCATGTTGCGGTGTGTAATCAACCCAACGATGAAAAACAGTAGTACGAAGGTGTTAAATGGTGTAAGAAGTCCATTCACGAAAGCTTCTTCCTCAGGCACAAACGTAGTTTCTTCTCTTTTTACCAAGGGAACCTTCAGGCTGTCTCGGTCAATTGTCGCACCGGAAAACGCCGAGTGAACATAGTCCGGCAGAAACATATAGTCATAGGCCGTTGCTTCTTTGTCTATTTGCTGTCCAAGTCCAAGGTCAATAGCAAAATCTCCCCAAGGCTGATAATCCAAATAGTCATCCATTAAGTCGCGGATCGTTTTGCCCTCTTCTTTATAGCTTAGGTCAAATTCAATTCTATTAGGATAGAGATTTTCGGCAACATCACGAATTTTGGTAGCGCAATTATCATACACATAGTTGTAGAGATACTCAGCGTTCTCCGGCTTCACATTGGTTTGGAGGAAATCAAAAAATTGTTGTTTCTCCTCAGCCGTCAGGTTTAAATATTGCTCTTTTACATATCGGTTCTGACTTTTGTAAAAAGCATATACGCGATCGTATCTGCCTACACCAACCTTATACTTAAGTAGGCCCTGAGCGAAATTCAGGAAGAAATTTTCCTGGTCAAAATCGTAAAGTCCGTAATTGTAAAACCAATCAACTCCTGAATTGGGATCTACAACGCGTATTCCACTGTGGCCGAAGGCAGACCACACTTCACCTTGATACGGCCCTATGGTTATTACTGCTATCTCTGCCTGCTCGGAGAGTTTTATCTGAGCTTGTGAAAAAGATGTAACTAAAAATAGGAGGCTCAGGAATACGAATCTCATGATTCAAGTGTTTACTTTGTTTTCTAATGTTGATCAATCTACACGATAGCTTCTCGCTCGCTTCAAAACTAACGCCAAAAAGAATATTCAATGCGTGGAAAGTTTGGAGAAGCTATCAGCGCTCCGTCAACTCAGGTAAATCCAACATAGCAGGTCTACCGATAAGCATGGCAATTGAGCCGACAACTGCATGCAATTTAAGGTGTCCCGAATGTCCAAGTGGACTGAGATCATTTACGCGTCCTACGGGAAAACTTGATACTACTCTCTTTGAAAAAATAATGAAGGATGTAAGCGATCAACTGCTCTACCTCACCTTCTACTTTCAGGGTGAGCCCTATCTGAATCCGCAATTTTTGGATATGGTGAAAATCGCCTCAAGGCATAAAATATATACGACCACCTCCACCAATGCTCATTTTCTGGACGATGAAAATGCGAAGAAAACAGTGGAATCTGGATTGGATCGATTAATTATATCCATTGATGGGGCATCTCAGGAAACGTATGAATCCTACCGCAAAGAAGGAGCCCTGACGAAGGTCCTGGAAGGAACCGAAAACATCCTTAAATGGCGAAATATACTAAAGTCAAAAAGTCCAAAAGTGATGTGGCAATTTTTGGTAGTGAAACCCAATGAGCATGAAATACCCAAGATTAAAAAACTAGCAAAAGAATACGGTGTAGATAAGGTAGCATTCAAGACCGCACAGATCTACGACTACCAAAACGGTAATGACCTGATTCCCTCAATCAATAAGTACTCGAGATACAAGGCCAATGGCGATGGGACGTTCAGTATTAAAAATAAGCTGGAAAATAAGTGCTGGAAGATGTGGCAATCCTGTGTCATCACCTGGGATGGACAGGTGATTCCGTGTTGCTTTGATAAGGATGCGTCGCATAGTATGGGAAATGTATCAACCGATCCATTCCAGGAAATATGGTTTTCAAAACCCTATGATAAGTTTCGAAAGTCATTACTCACCGCAAGATCAGAAATAGAAATTTGCAAAAACTGCACAGAAGGGCTGACGGTTTGGGCCTGATGCACTTATTTCGCACTTCATATCACTCAACTTATGAAATTTGATCGTAAAGACCGGACCAACGAAGAGCTTCTAGCCATTCATGAAGCTTTAGTAACGCCCCGACTGATAGAAGACAAGATGCTGATTCTTCTTCGTCAGGGAAAAATCAGTAAATGGTTTTCCGGTATCGGACAAGAAGCCATTTCTGTAGGAGCTGCACTAGCACTTGAGAAGGAAGAATACATCTTGCCAATGCACCGAAACCTGGGCGTATTCACTACACGAGGTGTTCCTTTTCAAAACCTCTTTTCTCAGTTTCAAGGAAAGATCAAAGGCTTTACGAAAGGTCGAGATCGAAGCTTTCATTTTGGCACACAGGATTTCAATATCGTAGGCATGATTTCCCATTTAGGGCCACAGCTTGGAATTGCAGATGGAATCGCACTTTCCCATCTTCTGAAAAAGGAGGAAAAGGTAAGTCTCGTTTTCACAGGAGATGGTGGAACCAGTGAGGGGGATTTTCATGAAGCCGTAAATGTGGCCTCTGTTTGGAAACTCCCGGTCGTTTTCGTTATTGAAAACAATGGATATGGATTATCAACACCTAGTCGAGAGCAATTCAATTTTGACTCGTTTGTGGTGAAAGGCCCTGCTTATGGCATGGAGGCCTACAGTGTAGAAGGCAATTCGATTTTGGAAGTATTGAATGAATTGGAGCCGCTTATCGAAGATATCAGACAAAATCCCAGGCCAGTCATTTTTGAGGCAAAGACCTTCCGTATGAGAGGGCATGAAGAAGCCTCGGGCACAAAGTATGTGCCAAAAGAATTAATGGAGAAATGGGCTCAGAAGGATCCAGTAAAAGCATTCGAGAGTTATCTAATCAAAGAAAAAGTTTGCACCAATGATGATATCACTGAGATCAGAAAGTCGATACAGAAGGAAATAAGTGAAGCAGTAAAAGAAGCTTTTGCTGAGGATTCTATTAAAGCAAATACCGAAACAGAAATTGCGGACCTGTTTTATCCGTATGAGCAAAAGGTCATACAATCAAAAGGGAAGGAATCAGAAAAGCGATTAGTTGATGCTATTTCCGATGGATTGAGACAATCATTAGAAAAACACGACGAATTGGTGATTATGGGGCAAGACATAGCTGATTATGGTGGGGTCTTCAAGATTACCGAAGGTTTCATGGAGCAATTCGGAAAGGAAAGAATTCGAAATACCCCACTTTGTGAAGCAGCTATTGTAGGGACAGCTCTTGGGTTAAGTATCGCCGGAATGAAGGCTGTTGTAGAAATGCAATTTGCTGATTTTGTAACGGAAGGATTTAATCAGATTGTGAACAATCTTGCAAAGATTCATTACCGTTGGGGACAAAATGCAGATGTTGTTGTTCGGATGCCAACAGGCGCCGGCGTTGGCGCAGGACCTTTTCATTCACAGTCAAATGAGGCCTGGTTTTTTCACACACCCGGACTCAAAATCGTTTATCCTTCCAACCCACATGATGCAAAAGGCTTGTTAGCTGCTGCTATAGAAGATCCAAATCCATATCTATTTTTCGAGCACAAAGCACTCTATAGGTCACTGAGTGGAAATGTGCCGGATGCCTATTACACGACCGAGGTAGGAAAGGCTGTAGTCAATCGTAATGGTGCGGATATGTCCATTATCACCTATGGAATGGGTGTGCATTGGGCCAATCAAGTGGCTGATGAGTTAGAAGCTTCCATTGAGATCATTGATTTAAGAACCTTGCTTCCATGGGATAAAGAAGCTGTTCGTACTTCAGCAGAAAAAACAGGACGAGTAGTGGTCCTTCATGAAGATTGTATGACTGGTGGTATTGGTGGAGAAATTGCTGCCTGGATATCAGAATACTGTTTTGAGTCGCTGGATGCTCCTGTCATGCGTGAGGCTAGTCTCGATACTCCTGTGCCATTTGCTGCTGATCTGGAAAGAAACTTCTTGCCAAACTCAAGACTGAAGGATACCGTTCAGAAAATACTTGATTATTAGCCTTTTTGGACGATTAGAACTTTACGCCAAAATCTATAGAGAAGATGGTATTGCGAAGCTGTAAATCTTCAAAGGCGGCAGAAGCTTCGTTTACTGCATTGATCAAGCCTCGTTGGTAAGAAAAACCTCCAAAGAGAGTTGTATTGATGCCTGCACGATACTCAATACCTGCGCCTAAAATCACCGGAATATCTATTGGTGTAAACTTTTCAATGTTTACAAAAGACGGATCCTCAGCCTCGTCAAATACTTTGATCTCCAATGCCGTTCCAACTTGTAGATAAGCCTTCATATCAGGAGCAAGCTCATTGGTAAATAGTTTTAGTGTGGCCGGAATTTGCAAATATTGAAGCTTATATTCCTCTTCTACAGTTCCATCGGCACTGCGAAATGCAATTCGTTTAGGCAAGTAAATGAGGCCCGAGCTGAGGTAGTATGTATCTGAGAGTGTTTTATCTGCAACCAGCCCAATCGAAAATTTCATTTTCGAACCATCATTTTCTACTGTCTGCAGGTCATTTTTAGCCCTATTTGAAGATATCACCGGAGCTAATTTCAACCCAAGCTTTACTTGTGCCATTGATGCTACAGATGAAAGAATGAGGAGTAAGAAAAGAAACTTCTTCATATGTCGTTGTTACTTCTAAATTTGCCTCAAAAATAGATAGTATGCGAGTAGTCCTCCTAATGATTTGTGTTGTTTTCTTTGCTTCGTGCGCCAGTGAACCTTGCCGTGATTCTGTTCAGCCGGAATCCATTGTTTTGGAAGTTGATCGATTGGAACAGGAACTATTCAGCAGAAAATCTGTCGAAGAGGTGGAGGGTTTTCTTGAAAGCCATCCGGATTTCGCAAAGTTTTTTCTCCACTCTGATCAATACCCGACAAATACGATACTCGCCGAAAGGATGTTTGGTTTAATTCAAAACCCTTCAATTGATACTCTATATCAGGAGTCTGTTGAAGCCTTTAAGAATTTTGATGAAGTGGTGAATACCTTGGAAGAAGGTTTAGGCAGACTCAAAACCTATTATCCTCAAACGCCTTCTCCAAGGGTGCAAACGGCAGTTACCGGACTATACAACGATCTGTTTATTTCCAATGAGCACATCATGATAGGAATGGACTTCTTTATCGGAGAAGGTGCTAGCTACAAGCCACAACAAATACCTAATTACATCCTGGCTCGATACACTACCCAGCACTTGGCAGCAAGCATTTTACAGTTTGTCTCCAGTCAGTACATTCAAACCGGGAGAGGAGATCAGATGCTCTCCGAAATGATAGATTATGGAAAGTCTTACTACCTGCTAAGCAAAATATTACCCTGTACGCCCGAACGAATTTTGATCGGATATACAGAGGATGAATGGGAAGATGTTTTCGAAAATGATCAAATCATCTGGGCCAACTTCGTGCAAAATGAGTGGCTATATGAGACGAATCACACGGTTAAGCAAAAATTTCTTGGCGAAAGACCCAACGTATATGAGATAGGTGATAAGTGTCCGGGAAGAATCGGTCGGTGGCTTGGATGGCAAATAGTGAATGCATATGCAGAGAAAACCGGCGCATCAGTTACTGAAATAATGGCTGAAACGGATCTGAATAAGCTGTTTACCCAATCGGGATATAAGCCATCAGGCAGTTAGGATATATACTTCAGAGTCAGTTACCTCGAATTTATATTCGTTGTTCAGGATCTTAAGAAGCTTGGTAATCTGAATATCCTTATCATAGTAGAGCTCGGCAAGTTTGCGTCCATTGCGCTGATATTTTGCCAGTAGCTCCGGGGAATCCAAAAAGACTTTTAGCTTTCGCACAAACTCGCTGGTAGAATAAGGATTGTGATGAAATCCACATTTGTTCTTGGTCACTAAGTTTTTTATCCAACCATCAAAATTGATGATGGTTAATTTGCCTGCGGCTAGTGAGTCAAAGAGTTTATTTGGACTTCCGGTTCCAAGCACTTTCACGTCCTTAAAAGAGACATAAACAGCATCACTTTTATTCAGTAGGTTTTTAACGCACTGCTTGCTTGAGTGTGGGTAAAAAGAAACATTTTTCAATCGTTTGGAGCTAGATCTAAGTCGTTTAAGCTCTGATCCGTACCCAATGATGTTAAACTGAACTGGGAGCTGGGCTTCTCTGGATTGTCTGGCAGCATCCAGAAAATATTCCAGCTGGTTTGCTTTGCCTATGGCTCCACAATAAGTAATCTGAAACTGATTTGTTTCACTGAAATCGCCTATCGAATACGATGCTTCAAAGAAGTTACAGTCGGCCATATTTGGTATTACATATACGCGTGTGTTCGGGCTCACTTTTTCAATGTAATTCCGGATTGCCGGCGAAAGGGCGATTATTTTTTCCGCTTCAAAGTAGAATCTTTTTTCAAGGGAGAACAGCCATTTTTTAACCCACTTATTTTTAATCACACCCATTTGCACCGGAGCTTCCGGCCATAAATCACCGACTTCAAAATAGTAAGGAAGATCTAGCTCTTTTTTTAGGTAGGTTGCAATGAATCCGGTAGTGAGTGGGGTTGTCATTACGTAAGCGAGATCCTGTTTCGCTAGCTTCTTTGCTTCTTTCTTTGCCAGCTTTACAAAGCTCCAGAAGGCCCAAAGTCTTTGAACAAATCCATAACTATTGTCATATGACACTGGCAGGTAATGCACCTGAATTCCATCAATTTTTTTGATCTCATAAGGTGCATTATGTGCCGTAATCATGGTCACTTGATGCCCAGCATCAACAAGACCTTTGGCCAAATAGTGGGACCTGATTGATCCTCCTTCTTCTGGTGTTTTAAAATATTGATGGACGTAAAGAATCTTCACAGGCTTAAAGATGTGTTGGATTTCGAAAAAACCAAATGAGTTTTCGAAGAAAACAACATCATCATCGGTAACAAGTACTTTTAATCCTACTTATTTCCAACGCATATGAGCTGCTATACAGATTAAGGTCAATTGGAGCGAGTAATTATTTCTCGTTGTATCTCTTGGGCTTCAAGCTGTTTTTGTTGGCTTATTTCGGGATTAGAACGTGAAAAGTCATAAGCCTCTTTCATCAGTTTGTCATACTTCTTCTGGAGTGATGAGATCTTATTTTGTTTAAAAAAATTAATCATGATGTAGCTAGTGTGTAATTAGTGATATAAATGCTCAGCGAAGATTAATCTTGATGAATATTCGTGCAATAGGCTCTCTGTAAACGCTACGATTTCTTCGATGAAAACTACCAGTAAAAACTGATGTTCACCTTTTGCTTACCTGCACTTTCTACTATCTGACATTTTTTTGTTTGAAGCCCAGCAAGTTTCTAATGGATGATTCTAGTAGTCGAACACTTACTTGTTTTCAGAATTGAAAATTCGCTTGTAGATCGGCTTCCTGTAAACGAACTGGAGCAAGAGTAAAGGATACATGAACGCGTCTGTCAGCAGCGTGCCCGTTGTATATGTAATGTCATCGATAATGATCGAATTCGAATCAACTGCTTTCACCTCATGTACATGCTTCCATGATTTCAAGAAAAATGGAAGCTTCTCTCCGATATCAATAAAATACCATTGAATGTCAGATTCGTAATCTTCAATGATGTTGCTCACCCATTGTTGTTTGAATAGCAGGAAATTTAATTCGAGCGCTACCTTATCGCCGGCCTTACATCCATCGAACTGAGCCAGTTTTACAGGAGGAAAAGGGGGATTGAGTTTTAGGAAAAGATCTTTGGTAAATCCGGCCTTCACTTTTTGCAGTGATACTGGAACTTTCGTTTTTATTGTGATTCTCACACCGTATTGAACCGATATGTGTTGAGAAAGTTTAAAATGAAATTTGAAGTGATTTTTAAATTGGGATCCGTACCGTAACTTCAATTCAATGAATGAGATGATCCGCTCTGCCAAATCCCAAGACGCCTCCAGTGTTGTAGAAATCTACAATCACTACATTTTCCATTCGCATGCTACTTTCGAATTGGAACCTATTTCTGCTAAGGAAATGGATATTAGAATAGACAAAGTCCAGAATGAATATAAACTCCCTTGGGTTGTTTTAGAGGTGGAAGGTCGAGTAATCGGCTATGCATACGCTACACAATGGAAGGAGCGTGAAGCATATTCCAAGACCACCGAAACTTCAGTTTATCTGCACAAAGACCATGGAGGCAAAGGTTACGGGAAAAAGCTTTATACACATCTCCTGCATGAGCTGAAATCATTAGGATATCGTGCAATCATTGGAGGTATGTCTCTGCCCAACGAGCCCAGCCAGAGACTTCATGAAAAGCTTGGGTTCAAAAAAATCGGTCACTTCAAGGATGTAGGCTTCAAATTTGAGCGGTGGATTGATGTTGGCTATTGGGAACTGATTCTTGAATAGCTCGTATCTTTAAAGATGTCATTAGACCTGACCATTTCTGAAATAATTTATTTGTTCGCGGCATTTCATGGTGTATTTCTCGCCTCACTAATCGTAATAAAAAAATCATTTCGAGAGAACGTATTCTTGTTTCTCTTGATCCTGCTTTTCTCTTTTTACCTCTTAGAGAATGTGATCTATTCTTCAGGATATATCATACAGATACCACACTTATACTTCACTACGCTTCCTGTCATTTTTCTGATCGGCCCATTTTTCTATTTGTACATACGCTCTTCACTAAAAGGCGCCTCACTAAAAGCGGCAGATTTATTACATCTAGCTCCGTTTCTGTTTGAGTTTATTATTCTCATTCCATTTTATGCACTTGATGCAGCGGTTAAGGTGAGGGTGTATGAAATGAGCCAGCAATCATCGGGAGAGCCCGGGGAATTTAATGTCTATTTCTTCGGGTATCTGGTCTATATCTTCAGCACGCTCTTTTATGTCTACAGATCTTATCGACTTATAAAAGCGTCCGCCCAAAATGGAATGAAGGCGAAGGAAATGAAGAAGTATTTTGCCTTGAGAGAAGTATCTGTTGGATTCTTTTTCTATGTCCTAATTAGCATTTCATTGTCTGCACTGAGCTGGACCTCTCTCGACGTTCAAATGTTGTTTTTTCATGTAAACCTAACAAGCCTGACTATTCTGATTCATGCTATTGGCTACATTGCATTTTTAAGTCCTTCCCTGCTGGAATCCAACTTTAAGGCTTCCGATTATCAATACTCTGCCTTCGATGATGAGAAGATGAAGATGCTCCGCAATAAGCTTGACGAGTTATTTGTATCTTCAAAACCTTATCTTAAATCGGCGGTGTCTGCAAGTGATATTAGCAATTCATTGAACATCTCAAATCATGAATTGTCCCAGCTGCTAAACGTAGGTCTAAACATCAGCTTTTACGATCTAATCAATCAGCACAGGATTGATCACGCAAAGGAATTGTTGCTTTCGAAAGAGTACCAAAAGGCAAAAATTTTACACATCGCACTGGATAGCGGCTTCTCAAATAAGTCTTCTTTCCTGAGAAATTTCAAGAAGCTTACCACGCTTACGCCAACGGAGTTTAAAAAGCTTCAGGAAAATCAGGTTCCAATCAATTGAATGAACCTTCCAGAGTAAATAACTCGCGTAGATTTCATACAAAAAAATGTTATGAAAATACTACTCAAGTACTGCTTGCTACTTCAACTTATTGGTTTTTCCGCCTTCGCACAAGAGACTAATAACCTTATTCACGAGGCTAATTATGTGACCAGTGAATGGGGTGAAGTAGGAGAGGTCAAGGAATTTGGATCAGGTGAGAAGACCATGATTCTGCTTCCAGGCTGGGGGTTTGACTGGACGATCTTTGAAGGCTTCATCGCAGCTTATGAAGACAAATTCAAAATTTATGCGATTACAATTCCTGGATTTGGATCAACGACTGCTCCTGCTATGCCTGAAAACAATGACAATTATTCAGACACGCAATGGACCAATGGAATCCTTAAAGGGATCACTAATCTGATGGATGAGAAAGGAATTGAGAAAGCTACTATAGTCAGCTATTTCACTTACAGCAATTTGATCGCGACCCGACTGGCGCTAGACCTGCCGGAAAGAATTGAAAATGTAATTATCATCAGTGGGATGGCGAAGTTCACCAGCAATTATGTCCCGTATGAGCCAAGCTCTCTACAGCAACGGATCTATTATATAGAGAAATCATTGGCACCACAGTGGTTTAAGACTGTGAGCAAAGAAACATGGGACTCTGGCAATTTTCATCCGGAAGTTTTCACCAAAGACTCTATCGCTGCAAAGAAATATTGGAACCAAATGTCTGCGGTGCCAATACCAACAATGGTGAGGTATCTGTGTGAGTTCTACTGTACGGATCTAAGTCTGGAATATGAAAACCTGAAAGTTCCTGTTTTGGTAGTCATGCCATCATTCACTAATGAAGTGTTATATGACCCGAAGACATCTTATGCGGCATCATTTTTTCATTACAGCTGGCTGGGAGCAAAGCCGGCAAGTCAAAATATTGCCATTGTCGCGGTAACAGATAGCAATGCCTTCATTGTGGATGATCAGCCAAAAAAACTCTTCCAGATAGTAAATGAATTTCTTGCAGGTAAGCTCAATCGCTTTCAGGTAGTCAGGTAGCATATTTGATGGAGGGTTCAGAAGATTGAACCCTCTTAATCAATTAGAAAGTGACCTTACAAACTCCGGAGTAACTGCTTCACCTTTAAAGAAGTCTCCTTTCAGGCCTTTGCTCAATCCCCAGCGATGAATCCAAGAGATGCCCCAGTCGTCAAATCGAGTGACTTCTAGCTGATAACCAGGATCCTTCAGTGCTTCCTGCTGGGTTATAAAGTCATAACCTTTCTCTTTATAGATGTCCAATAGCTCATCTAGATAGTGCGCATTTAGCAGATTGGCATGAATAAGAAGAATGTGATCCATATTTCTTCCCAATAGATCATTGGATGCCTTTTCATAATATTCCTGTTGTACGGTCATGTAATTCAAATACGATTCTGCTACTTTCTTTGCTAGCTCTTTGTTTCCTTTTCTGAGGGCAACCGCATAAGCTTTTGCGAATAAATATTCTTCATTGTCAATTGTTACAGGTGCTTCGATGTATCCATTTGATTGAAGAAACTCTTTTAGTGTATTGCTAGTCTCTTTTGTCGCACCGCTTCTGAGATATGGATGCCGAAAGTATTTTATTTCCGTACCGTATTTTTCAGCCAGCGGCTTTATGATTTGCTCACCTTTCAAGACATCCTCTCCAAATGATTTCAAATCATTGTTGTGATAATTCATGTGAGAGAATGAATGATTGCCAAGTTCCAAACCGGCTTTGAGCCATTGCTCCAGATATGCTACTCTTTCCTCATCCAGCACTCCGTTTTTGTAGAGTTTGCCTTCGTTTACATATCCGATGGCTGGAACTTCATATTTCACGAAAGTCTCAAGCAATCCACGGGTAATTTCTGCTCGATTGTTTAGGCCATAATGAACGGCCGGAAGATCATCAACCGTGATAGACATGCGCCGATTTTGTGCTTCGCAGTATGCAAGAAAACCACTAAGAATGATGAATAATATTGCCTTCATTCCGCAATTATAACTATAAATATAGTCTTATAACTATTTGAATAGTAGCAATATTATTCTGACCTTAATGCGTCCACCGGATTTCCCAGTGAAGCTCGTATGGAATGATAACTCACAGTGCTAAGAGCTATTAGAAGACCAGCAATTGCGGCAGTGACATACATCCACCAGGTAATTTCAATGCGATATTCATAGTTTTCCAACCACACGTTGAGCAAGGAGGTGGAGACAGGTATCGCGATTACACAGGCTATGAAAACCAAAAGCGTAATATCTTTTGAAAGGAGTCGCCATAAAGTAGGCACTGAGGCACCTAAAACTTTTCTAATTCCGATTTCTTTTGTTCGTTGCTCCACCATAAAGGCTGACAAGCCAAACAAGCCAAGGCAGCTGATTAAAATAGCCAGCACACTGAAAAAGGTTGCCAGGCTTCCAATCTTCTCTTCTTCACGGAATTTTCTAGCATATTGATCATCAACAAATTCGTAGTTGAATGGGTGGCCTGGTAAAACTTCTTTAAATGCTTCCTCAATTTCAGGAAGCACCTCAACATAAGAACTTCCCTTCTTCAATCGCATGAATGCATACTCCTCTGAATCGCTATGAAATAGCATGAGTGGCCTTGGAGATTCGTATGGAGACCCTTTTATCATATCTTTCACCACTCCTATGATGGTATATGCTCTGTCGCGACCGTCCCATCCAAAACCTTCATAAGACACAAGTCTTTTTCCTATTGGATTTTCAAGTCTCATTTGCTCCACTGCAGATTGGCTAACAATCACATTCTGACTCTCATCTCCCTCTGTTCTTGAAAAATCTCTCCCCAGCAGGAGTGTCCATTTAGTAGCTTTCCCATACTCTGGCGTTACATATATGGTATTAAATGAAATTGGATAGGATTTATCATTTCCTTCAAGGCGAAAGCCATCATTGTTTCCAAGAGTGTTCATCAGTGGATAGTTGGCTGAGGCCATCTCTTCCACATAGCCAGTATTCAGAATCTCTTCACGAAGTATATCGAACTTTTTATAGTACTCTCCAGAGCGACCTCTTGCCACAATTAAGTCTGATTGATCATATCCAACAGGCCGAGCTTTGGCATGTTGTATTTGCTGATGAATTGTAAGCATTCCTATCAT
Organism: Ekhidna algicida; assembly: GCF_051379705.1. Classification (GTDB taxonomy): domain Bacteria; phylum Bacteroidota; class Bacteroidia; order Cytophagales; family Cyclobacteriaceae; genus Ekhidna. The sequence goes on from NZ_CP179868.1 coordinate 2,369,993, forward strand.
TAACAACATGGAAATCGCAAATTGGAAAACAACAAGCGACTGTCTCAATCTAACGTTTGACTTGCCTTGCTTGATAGATGAAGTCAATGCCTTCAGTGGGCTAAAAGACGATAAGAGCAGTGCCGGATAACTACCAGCGATTATTGCCGAAAACAAGGTGAATAAAACACCTGATAACCAAAAGAGCGGATCGCTCCAAGGGAGGCTTAAGTCTTTATCAGAAATGCCGTTAAACCAGGGAAGTATTAGCCAGACAATAAAAATAGTTAGGACGAAGGATACTGTCGCATATAAGATTGATTCGGAAAGAAATTGCGAGATCAGTTGTTTCCTTCTGGAGCCCACCGTCTTTCTAATTCCCACTTCTTTTCCTCTTAGCTGGTAGCGAGCGGTATTCAAATTCATGAAATTGATACAAGCAAGTAGTAATACGAATATTCCAATGATGGCATATAGCCTGACGAACGTTATACGGCTACTTGACTTTTGGATACCATCCTCAAAACTGGAATTCAAGTGCCAATCTTTCATCGGCAGAAGCAAAAGATCCATGGGTTCTTCAGAATCAATGTTTCTATTCAGTTCATCTTTTATCAATGCGGATGCCTCTTTATAATCGACTTCTTCATTTAGCGTTGCATATATTTTTGTATTGTAGTTGTTCCAAGTAGCAGGGCGTTCTTCATTGTAAACAAGCTCCATAGATAGCATAAACTCCATGTCACCAAATGTTGAGTTAAGCGGCAAATCTGCGTACACCCCATTCACCATGAGTTGAGTACTTGTATTTATTTGTACCATTTCACCAATCGGATTTTTATCTCTAAAAAGCGTTTCTGCAAGTGATTCTGACAATAAGATTGCATCACTACTTTCAAGGGAAGCTTGCCCCGCAACAATATCTAATGATAGTATGGCAGGAGCATCAGGAGAGAAGAAATATCCCAAACGTTCCAATGATTGTTTTCCTACGGTCAACACTAAGGCTCTATTGCGGTAGAAAGTAATCGCGACCTTATTAAATAGGGTTGGATAGGTCTGCTCTAGGTGATCTCCCAGCTTACTTACCTGTGAGCTATTTACGTATGTTTTGCCATCTTCTTTATCCTTCCTTAAAACCTGTACAATGCTGTCGTAGTTTTTATGGTATTGGTTGAAAGTAAGTTCGTCATGTATCCATAGACCAATAAGAATGGCGACAGTCATGCCCATAGCAAGACCACCAATATTGATCGCCGAGAATACTTTGTTTTTAATCAGTACTCGATAACTGATTTTGAAATTGTGCTTAATCATAGTCGGAATAATTGAGTTTGACTTAAAAAATTTGAAGGCAAAAGGTCTTAGATAATTGAAGACCTGATACAAATAGTTGAGCTTCGCTCTTCTCAATGATTTTTTTTCTATAGTCCGGTAGAATTTTTCATCGAGATCGCCTAATACTTCTTCTGCTAAACCCTCTTTCAGAAAGAGGAGCAAAAATTTCTCGGCTAGTTTCGGTGGCTCAGGATTTTTCACCCAAATACAAAATTGAGCTTACCATTTGCGAATGCCGGAAACTGGTTCCATAGATTCAATTTTAATTCGCGCGAGATTTCAAGCGCACGTTGGCCTTCAGCTGTGATCTTGTAGATCCTTTTCCTTCTTCCTCCACGCTCAGCAGATCCTGCAGCCATCTCAGATGTAAGAAAACCTTTGTCTTCAATGCGGCTAAGGGTAGAATGTACAGCACCAATAGAAACTGGTCGTTTGGTTTGTGTCTCGAACTCTTCAGCAATTTTGAATGCATATGCTTCATCGCCAAGAATACCTACAAGTAAAAGAATGGTCTCCTCAAAGTCGCCTAGTTTACTTTCTTTCATGATGTTACTAAATTATAGAACAAATATACGGAAGTAAATTTTATTTGTTCTACATTTTAGTAGTAGATCAGATTTTATTCGTTTTTGAGCGATTCAGTACTTCGAGAATGAGAATCCGCTGAATCAAGTGGTAAAGATTGGTGATCAGCGCAAAACAATTGTAGGTGTAAGCGCCAACCTAATTCAATCTGTCTATCAGGATGTTGAAGATGATCCTGTTGTTGGATTGAGAGACGACTAACCTTAAACGACGGGAGGTTTATTGAATGCCTCCCTTGGCTACCATCTGGCGCTGAACTTTCAGCGCTTGTTTTTGCTTTTCCATACTTTCTTCAGGATTTGATTTGGAAAGCACATACGCTTCGTGCATCAGTCTGTCGTACTGTCTTTGCAGAGATGGCATACTGGACTTTTTAAAAAACCTTAACATAGACTCAATTCGATTTTAAATAACACATCAATGCCACTTTAGACGGTATGTTGTTAAAAAACTTGCTTTGTTTTTTCACCAAATATGTTGATCTCGATGAAGGATAGATTTTGACTGATCATTCCGCTACTTTTGCACACTAATTTTCATTCTATGGACGAGGCTAAAAAATCATTGAATTTCATTGAGCAGATGATCGAGAAGGATCTAAAAGAAGGGAAACACAACTCCATTGTAACGCGATTTCCTCCAGAACCTAACGGATACCTTCACATTGGTCATGCCAAATCCATCTGCCTAAATTTTGGCCTTGCAGAAAAGTATAATGGAAAGTGTAATCTTCGCTTTGACGATACGAATCCTGAAACAGAAGAAACAGAATATGTAGACTCAATTAAAGCTAACATCAAGTGGCTGGGTTTCGACTGGGAAGATCGGGAATATTACACTTCGGACTATTTTGAAGAACTATACGAGATGGCAATCAAGCTCATCGAAAAGGGGGCAGCCTATGTGGATGATCTTTCACAGGAAGAATTCAATAAACTGAAAGGCACACCTACTCAGCCGGGCAAACCGAGCCCGTTTAGGGATCGAAAAGTTGATGAAAACCTTGGTCTGTTTGCCCGTATGCGATCGGGGGAGTTTGGCAATGGAGAGAAAGTTCTCAGAGCTAAAATTGATCTAAGCTCTCCCAACATGCACATGCGTGATCCAATTCTATATCGTATAAAGCAAGTGCCTCATCATAGAACCGGCTATCAGTGGTGCATTTATCCGACTTATGATTTTGCTCATGGACAATCAGACTCAATTGAAAATGTAACGCACTCACTTTGTACGCTGGAGTTTGAGGTTCACCGACCACTATATGAGTGGCTAATCAATGAACTGGAAATTTATCCTTCGAAGCAAACGGAGTTTGCACGACTAAACCTGGGGTATACCATCGTAAGCAAGCGTAGTTTGCGTCAGCTGGTAGAGCTAGGGCATGTCAATGGCTGGGACGATCCTCGGATGCCTACAATTTCCGGCATCAAAAGAAGGGGATTTACTGCGGTATCTGTCAGAAAATTTGCTGATACTATTGGCGTGGCTCGAAGGAATGGAGTAACCGACATAGCCTTATTGGAGCATGCAGTAAGGGAAGATTTAAATGCCAAAACCAATCGCGTATTTGGCATTATGAATCCGCTAAAAGTGATCATCACCAATTGGCCTGAAGATAAAACTGAAATGATGACAGCCGTCAACAATCCGGGTGATGAGTCAGCGGGCACTCGTGAGATGCCATTTACACGAGAGATCTATGTAGATCAGGCTGATTTTATGGAAGATCCGCCGAGCCCTAAGAAGTGGTATCGACTGGGTCCTGACCGAGAAGTAAGGTTAAAGTTTGGCTACATCATCAAGTGTACAGGATATAAAAAAGCAGAAGACGGCAGCATTGAAGAACTGTATGCCGAGTATGATCCGCAAACCAGAAGTGGACAAGATACCAGTGGCAAAAAGGTAAAAGGAACGTTGGGTTGGGTTTCTGTGCCTCATGCTGTGAAGGCCGAAATACGAGAATACGATCGACTTTTTAGAACTGAAAATCTCAATGCGATTGAGGATGATTTCAAGAATCACTTGAATCCAGATTCTTTGACGATCAATAAAAATGCCGTTCTGGAACCGTCATTAAAGAGTGCAATGGTGGGAGACCAAATGCAGTTTGAGCGTATCGGCTACTTCCGGGTAGATGAAGATTCCACACCTGAGAATCTTGTTTTCAACAGAACTATTACCTTAAGAGATAACTGGGCAAAATAGAATTGAAAGTCACTGGCATATATATCTATCCCATTAAATCTCTGCAGGGAATCTCACTGCAAGAGGCAGAGGTTTTAGAAAGAGGATTTAAGCATGACCGACGTTGGATGCTGGTGAATGAGGAAAACCTGCTGATCACACAGCGGACACATCCACATCTTTCTCAAATTAGTATTGCTTTGACCAGCGATAACATCGTTGCTTCTCACAAGGGCTTTCAGGATCTGAAGATTCCTTTGCAAATAGAAAGTGGAAATAAGATTTATGTTACAGTCTGGGACGATCAGGTGGCAGCATTGGAGTCTTCAGCTACGATCAATGAATGGTTTTCAAAAATAGCCGGTGAGCCTTGCAAACTTGCTTTTATGCCGGAAGATGCCTCACGACCGGTGAATCCCGAGCGTGCGGTCAATGATGAAAATGTAAGCTTTGCGGATGGCTACCCTTATTTGATTCTTGGACAAGAGTCTCTGGACGATCTCAATTCCAGAATGGATGTGAATCTACCAATGCATCGGTTCCGGCCAAACATTGTGGTGGAAGGCGGGAAAGCTTACGAAGAAGATCAGTGGAATGACATTCGCATTGGTGCGGTAAAATTCCATGTAACACATCCGTGTAAACGCTGTGTATTTACAACTATCGATCAGGAAACCGGTAAGAAAGGCGCTGAGCCACTAAAGACGCTTTCAACTTACAGGAGAGAAGGAAGTGAAGTGATTTTCGGAGTGAATACGCTAGCGCTTGAAGCAGGAAAAATTAATGTAGGAGATGAGGTCGATTTGATTGATACTGATGATTTGTACCAGTAACTAATCAACTATTTCAACTACTTACTCCCTCACACTCCACACCTCAAACATCGGCTCGCCACGGCTATTCTTACCCGAATGCTGCCAGTCACCATCCTTAAGCTCATAGCTAAATTCAAGACTTGCGCCGACTCGGCTGTTGTCTCTCGAAAAAAACTCAATATTCTCTGTGTACTTGCCGTCGATTGTAGTGTAGCTACCGCCTCCGGTTCCTTTGAATTCTTTTGTAGCAGTATCGTAGGCTATCCATTGAAATCGTGTGCCAGAAAGTATTTTCATAGTCTTTCTGGAACGTAGCGTGTTTATCGATTGCAGATCTCCATTCCTCATTCGCCCGGAGATTAACCACGCGCCAGCAAGTGCTCCGGGCTCACCACTATCCACTCTGGTTGCCCAAGTCTCCATGCCTACTATTCTCATTTTGTCAGCTCCATCCCACTCAATTTCAAAGGATTTGGTCAAACCAACTTTCTCCGGATCTTCTGAATTGAACTCTGCAACTTCCGTCATGGTCGTACCTTCCAGATTCCAGGTGCCTCCATTCGTTCTAATGAAATCTCCAGTTTCAGCATCAAACCACGCTGCAGCCTGATAGCCCTCTGAGAAAGTAACCACGCCCCGAACCTTCATGCCTTCTTCTCCCGCTTCGGTCCATTCCCATGCTCCTATAAGGTTTTGAGAAAAGGATAAATGAACTAGCACGGTGCATAGAAATAATAAGATCGACTTAGCCATAGCAAATAATTTTAGTGAACAAATACTCCAACAAGATAAATAATTAGCCGATGATGGATGCTAAGTACCTAATAAGTTAATCATTCATTGGGTCAAAAACATTATATGTAATTAGGCAATTTCATTAGGTCAAAACATTATATTTAATCTATCAAAACCTAGTTATGAAAGACACATTAGATTACTCATTAAATGTGACGGAATTTCCTGCACCTCATATTAAAAATATATGGAATCCTAAATCCATATCAGAGCTGTGTGAAATCCTGGTAACCGCTACGAAAACTAAAACTCCGGTTTACCCAATTTCGACTGGACACAACTGGGGATTGGGATCCAAGCTGCCGGTAGTTGATGCTGATATTATAAGCCTAAGTGGCATCAATGATATACTTGAAGTAAATGAATCGCTTGCTTACGCCAGAATTCAGCCGGGAGTTACGCAAATACAGCTAGCCAACTTTCTGAAGGAGAATCATCCGAGCTTAATCCTAAACGTGACAGGCAGCGATGCTCATTCTTCTATATTGGCTAATGCGATAGAGCGCGGAAGCGGAAAGAACGGTCACCGAGCGAACGATATTCGGGAACTCAAAATTATGGGTGCAACCGGGGATGAGTTCATGACTGGTTTTGGGGCATTTGCAAACAAGCAAAAGCCCTCGTTTTATAAATATGGTCTAGGTCCGGATCTTACCCACCTGTTTACACAATCAAACATGGGTATTGTGACCGAAGGTGTGATCAATTTAATGCCCCGGCAGGATTTCGAATTATTTCTGACACGCATTCCAGAAGCAAAACTCGGAATTTTTCTTGAAGTATTTGCTGGCTTAGTACGGAAAGGAATCATCGGCCATTCACTGGAAATTGACAGCCAAAATGATCCCAAAATATTCGAATTGTTCGAAACTGAAAGTGTTGATTCTAAATCGTGGATTTGTTGGTTTGCGCTTTATGGAGAAGATGAATTACGGATCGTAAAAGATAATATCATCCGGAGGGAGCTCGCTGGTTTGCTAAGCGAGATCAAATCTTATCCTTCCACAGAAGACCACACCTCGACACCTGCTCCGGTTCAGGTGAGAATTAGTCGTTACAACGGAATCCCGAACGATCACTCATTGCTTTCTACGGCTAAGTCTTTTGGCGTGGAGCTCTCGGAAGATAACCCGGATCTAGACTTGTATAAAAAGCTGCCAGGATTTAGGTGTGTACTTCCCGTTATTCCATTTTCAGCAGATGGAGCAAAGACTATTGAGTTGATCTTGAATTACTCGAAAGGCACGCCATTCGAACCTGCCATATCAATCATAGGATTAGACGAATATGCACTTGAAGTATTTGCACGCGTCTATTTCAATCGAGAAGATTCGAGGGAAATAGAAAAAGCAGCCATGTGGGCCTCCGGACTTCTGCACCAATTGAAAGAACAAAATATCTTTCCCTACCGACTGGACGTGGAGAACATGATACCGTACTTATCAAATGTAAATGACCCGCTAAGTGAAGTGAAGAACATTATCAAAAAACATCTGGATCCAGCCGGTATACTTGCTCCAGGCCGTTATCAATTGATAAGTAATACTTAATGTATTCAGTTAAATTGTATTATTAAAAATCATATCGTATTTTTTCCAAAAAACAACACAAAATATGGCTGAATATCAGACGTTCGAACCTGGCGTTGAAGCAGGTGGTAATGAGTTACCAATTGTTGCACTTGGAGCTCTAAGTAAGCAACGCAAAAATGAGATTATTGAAAAGTATGGACTAAATACGCAGGAAGGTGCCTGGAACGATCTTCAATCACTTCTCAATGCAATGAAAGAGATTGCCGACTCCATTGGTGAAATGAACCTTTTTATGATTGGCAAGGAGGTGATGGAAGGTGCGGCATTTCCCCCAATGGATGGACTAGAGAGTGCATTAAGATCAATCGATGTTGCCTATCATATGAATCATAGAAAAAGTGGAAAACCGATGTTTGATCCTGCTACAGGAAAAATGACAGAGGGAATAGGGCACTATGAGCTCGTTAGGTTTGATGAAGCTAATAAGGAAGCACTATTGGTATGTCATACTCCTTATCCAAGCAAATTTGAAGAGGGACTTATTGTCCAAATAGCCCGCACATTCAAACCAGAGGGTTCATTTTTAAAAGTCCAGTTAGATGAAACTAAGGAAACCCGACGCAATGGTGGTGAAAGGTGCACCTTCAAAATCACCTGGTAATACCTCTGCAATTTTTTGACTATACGTTATTTATAAATATTATATTAAATTAATATAACAATTAGCGGTATTTAAAGTTTTTATTGTTAATATAGAAAAGAATACTCACAACGTTTCTATTAAATATTTTAACATTAAAAACAAAAAAGCTATGATTACTCACGAACAAAAAGCAGTTAACACCCAAAGCGAAATCAGTCTTAATTTCAAGCTCCAGGAAGAATTTCATCTAGGAGCTGAGAAATTTGCCAACAATCCACTTCATCAAAAACTAAGACAGGATAGTGACATCAGGAAACAGCTCGATTTTGTTCCTAACATGCTTTACTTCGTAATGGGATTTAAAGATTTAATGCAGCTGGTGCGTTATGAAAATCCTGCGAATGATTTGGAGGAGAGTGTAAATACCCATAGCGATGAAGATTCTAATCATTGGGAATGGTACTTACAGGATTTAGCATTCATGAGCGGTCAATTCAAGAATGCCTCTTCTGTTGATTTAATCGCTTCTGTATGGGCTGACGAAACAATGGAAGTAAGGGAAACCATCTATACCTTCTCCAGATATATCAAGCAATATAAGGATCCGGTAGCTCGGATGTTGATGATTGAAGTGTTAGAAATTACATTCGACAAATTCAAGGAAGCTATTCATCCGGCATTAAAAAAAGCGGATCTGTACAGCCAACTTGATTACTTCGGAAAAATGCATCAGGAAACAGAAGAGAATCATTCTACAGGGATCAGCGATGATGAAATTGCTGAACTGACGATGTTGCTTCCCGAAGAACTAAAGGAAGAGATGATTCCGATTGTAAATGAGCTTTTTGATCAAATGTATAACATGGCCAAAAATTGGTCTGAGGCATAAGCTCCATTCGCTACAAATAAAAAAGCCGGATCTTAAATCCGGCTTTTTTTTGTGGCTTTATTATACTCAGTTATCATGAATAACTGAAAACAATCGATCTAACTGAAAATTCATGATGTGTTCACCATCGGAATCTTTTTGGGGAATTCCATATGAGGTTCCAAATTTTTCGGATAATTCACCAAAAACTTCAATTTTGGTCGCTTTTAAAATCTTTGCTCTTGATGGATAAATCTTTTCACTATTCATAATGTGACTGGTTTGCTGGTCATTGTTCGTTTTCTTAATTCAATCTATTAAAATCAAATTCAATATTTTTTTCTTTTCGGCGAATACAAAGGAATAGAAGTCGACGCTACGTTATATGTCTATTAGCATTTTTTACTTTATTACAACTACCTCTTCCCTGGCTTATACGTCTCTTCGGCTCGTGCTTCCACTTCAGCTCGATAGTAGGCCACTTCTTTGAATTGCTGATTGGCGTACATCTCAGCTTGATCATAAAAGTGTGGCGAATTCGGGTCGCTGCTCTGTCCTCCGGCGAGAATGGTCTTGGCTTTAACCTTATCTCCAAACTCAACCACAGCGACAAAGCTGTTGCCACGAGTACCATAGATTTTATCTGTGTCCTGAGCAGACCTCATACCATAGGCAGCTAGCGCACCCCATCGTCCGGTCGTCAGCCCAACGGGAATGCTTGGTGCATCATCATCAAACTGTAAGTCTATCGAACCGTCTACTCGTTGAAAGCGATTAACCTCTCCCCAAGGTGTGTTCCAGCTCCCCATTCGTTCTTCAAGCTCTGATAATGCTTTGATGAATATGTCTATGCGACTTGCTTCCGGTAGCCCCGTTCCATAATAGTGAAACCGTTCCATACCAACTAAATCTCCTGGTACTTCCGCATGACGATACAGGTTCATACCATAAAAATGTGCGAGTGTCATACCAACAGATGTTACTCCGGTTCGCATGTCCCAGTTTCTCAATACCTCAATAGGTCCTGAAATACTGACATCAGGTGATTGGTCGTAGGCTGCAATCAGCCCTGGTATCACTTTTTCGAAGGCTGGTAAATAAGGATCATAAGCCAGCTCAATCATTTTATCTATCGTTAGATCATTGGCGTCTGCCAACAGCCCGATGGCATGCACTCCCCTGAAGTTTTCTGGTATCCGAGACATGTAAGCCGGGTAATCTTCTTTCTTAGGACTGTATTGTGCTGCGGATGTGAAAGGTGTCGAGTTACAATTTTGGATCCATCCATTGGCTGGATTTTTTACTGTGATCGCCTCATCAACTGGATGAAGTCCTTGCCAGTCTGCTGTCGGATTGCTTCCATCTACCGGTTGAGTGTAATCAAATTGTTCATCCCGTATGGGAATGAAATTGCCATGATAATAGGCGATGTTGCCTTCTGAGTCAGCGAATACGGTGTTGTTCGAGGAATTGGTTCGGATATCCATCATTTCTTCAAACTCCTCCAAATTTTTCTTTTTCGAACGAATGTATGATTGCTCAAGCGCTTTCACCGGCTCCCACATCATTGCGGTGGCTGTCCATTGACCGTCTACCTCGTGAGTAATTGGACCGTGGTGCGTACGGTAGATTGGAAAAGTCTTTTCTTGAAGTGATCCTTCTACTTCATATTTCAGGGTCACTTCATTGACTTCCACCTCTCGTTCTTCCTCTCCGTATTGATAATAAAGGCCATCTTCCTTTTCAATGATGGTTTCTTTAAACTCGTCAATCACATCCGTGTAGGTGGAGGTGTGCATCCATCCGGTATTTTCATTGAACCCCTGGTAAACAAAAAACTGTCCCCAAGTCACTGCGCCATATGCATTTAATCCTTCTTCACTTACAGCATGCACCTCCCCACGAAAATAAAATGAAGTGTGCGGATTGATAAGGAGCATCGCATCGCCAGATGCTGTCAGGTCTCCGGCAACAGCAAACCCATTGGATCCTTTTGGCTCGAGGATAAAGTCCTCTTTTATCGAGGGTTCTGCGTGTGACAGTTTTCCATCATCTCCTTCATAAAAAGCTTTGATCTTTCGAGTAGAGACACGTTCAATATCTCCTCCAATTGAGCCTTCTGTGAAATACATGGTCATCCACGGCTCGTATTTCTTAATGACCTTTGGTTCTACCTCCGGGTGTGTATGTAAGTAGTAGTTGATCCCATCGGCCCAGGCTACACACAGTTTTTTTAGCCAATCAGGTGCAGATTCGTAGTAGGCTTTGGCTTCATCCACGGTCATAAATAGCCGCGCACGTAAATCACTATAAAGTGCACCTTCACCTTCAGCTTCCGCTAGTCGACCTATGGCCCAGGTGAAATTGCGTTCCACTCTTCTGAAGTCATCCTCACATTGGGCATAAAGTAGTCCAAAGACGGCATCTGCATCGGTTTTACCATAGACATGCGGCACGCCAAAGTCATCACGAATGATGGTGATATTTTCTGCCTGATTTGCCCATTGGGCTACTTCAGGATAGGAAGTTTCGGGGGAGCAAGCAATCAGTGAGAGGAACAGGAGGGTAAGATATCGATACATAGGTTTGGGTTGAATTAGATACATATCAAATATATCTAATTATTAAACCATCTGATCTTTTCAATTTCTAATTGAGGTAGGGCTTGCTGCACTGGCAATGCCTCAATTTAAGGTCGCCTTAATTTCATCCAACACTTTCTTTCCTCCACTCTGCAAAATCTCATCAGCCAGGCTGGTTCCCAATTCTTCGGGTGTTGAACCATACATTGTTCGTTGGATAAGTTGTTTTCCATCAAGGCTCGCGATCCCACCTTTGAGTATGATTTGCCCATCCATTTCCATTTGGGCGTAACCAAACACCGGGATGCTGCACCCACCATCCATTCTTCTCAAGTAGGCACGCTCTGTGAGAAGCATTTTCTCTGTAAGCGCGTGATTAGTTGCGGCTTTAATTTGATCGGCTACTTCCTGATCGAGACTTTCATGTACCTCGATGGCCACTGCTCCCTGGCCTACAGGAGGAACAAATCTTTCAGTGTCAAACCAATAGCGAACTAGTTGATCATAATCCATTCGGCGAACGCCGGCGTATGCAAGCACGAGTCCGTCCATGATGCCCGATTTCATTTTTTCTATGCGTGTTTGAAGATTACCTCGCACGTCTACGGTTGTAACATGAGGATAGTAGTGCTTCAACATAGCTATCCTTCGGGTGCTGGATGTCCCTAAAATGAGTTTGGGATTGTTCAGATCTATTTCTTTATCCGAAATGATTACATCGTCGGGAGATTCGCGCTCGCAAAAGGACAGTACATGAAATCCATCTGGCAGCTGCGATTGAAGATCTTTGGCGCTATGTACAGCGATATCAATTTGCTTTCTACGGAGCATCATCTCCAGCTCTTCTGTAAATACACCTTTACTTCCAATCTTCGAAAGTGCTACATGCTGAATTTTATCACCTTTGGTTTCAATAGGCACTAGCTGTGGCTGAAAACCGCTGGCGTCCAGCATATCCGCCACGTAGTTTGCTTGCCACATTGCAAGTTTACTTTTCCTTGTTCCTATTTTGATAACCCTTCGCTCCATAGTTCTCTTTCTTAAGTTTTAGCCATTCAATACCCGAGTGATATCCAAGGATAAATTTAAATGGGTTATCCGTGGATTTGAGTTTCTCTCTAAATGTATGAGAGCTTCGTTAGTCAGCGCATACACCTTTTCAAGTCTATTTAAACCCAACTTATCAGCGAATTTTCCTACAAAGGCGATCTCGGCTTCACTTTGTGAAGGTGGCTGTTGTCCCGATGCATGAACTACGGCGTTTCTGACGATCGAAATGGCGTAATTCAAAGTATTCTTTTGTGCTGCCTTTCCTGATTTTGAAAAATCTTCACTTCTACGCACCAGGCCGGTCAGGTTTCTATTCCAGCATTCCAGCATCCACTTTTGAAAATCTTCATATTCATGAGATTCACCAGCATCGGCAAAATGTGATGCCAACCCAATTTTACCTTCGGAAAGTTTAGCTGTCTGTGAAGCTCTTGAGGAATCCAGCCCTTTTTCTTCCAAGTATTTTTGAACCTCTTCCGTAGAGTTGGGAGGAACGTTTACCAGCTGAGTTCTTGAGGTAATTGTGGCAAGTAAATTGTCATAATTGTAGGAAACGAGCAGGTATAAGGTTTTTTCCGGCGGTTCTTCCAATATCTTCAGGATCGCATTGGCAGAGCTCGAATTCATCAATTCCGGAATCCAGATCAATAATATTTTATATCCTCCCTCGACTGATCGCATGCTCACGTTTTTCAGCATCTGTCGACTATCCTGCCTGCTAATGAGTAAGTTTTTATTCTCCTGACCATACTTATGAGTCCAGGCTTCCAAATCTCCAAAAGGAGATTCTATGACAAACTCCCTGAACCTTGGGATTGCTTCAGCAAGTACTTTTTCGTATTTGCTTTCCGCTGCAGATACTTTAGGAAAGTGAAGATGAATGTCGGGGTGAACTAACTTATTTATACGGGTGCAGTTGGCGCACGTACCACAGCTATCTTCTTCTAATTGATTTTCGCACATGAGGTAGCTAGCATATGCCAGCGCCATGGGCAAAACTGCAGTTCCCGGCCTTCCTGCAAAAAGTTGTGCATGTGCAACTTTTCCTCTCTTATGAGCGGAAACAAGCTGCTTCTTTAACTCTTCAAGCCCAGGTATTTGTGAAAACTGCATTGATTATTTCTTATCCCACACCCGATTTTCGGAAGTGATCTCAAAGATATGTGAAAGCACTGCTTTGTCTTCCTCGGTAAGTTGTTTGTTTCTCCTTTTCATGACTAGTTCTGCGGTCTCAAAAGCTTTTCTGGTTTGATATGTAGCAAAGCCAGAAGCACCTCCCCAGGCAAAGGAAGGAATAATGGTTCTTGGAAAGCCATCGCCAAAAATGTTAGCTGATACTCCCACTGTGGTGCCTGTATTAAACATGGTGTTTATCCCACATTTCGAATGATCCCCCATAATCAAACCGCAAAATTGAAGTCCGGTATCTTTAAATCGACCGCTGGCGAAATCCCACATTTTCACATTTGCGTAGTTATTTTTCAAATTGGAATTGTTGGTGTCAGCACCTAGGTTGCACCATTCTCCTAGCACAGAGTTACCTAAAAAACCTTCGTGACCTTTATTGCTGTATCCAAAAATGACGGAATTTGAAACTTCACCTCCCACCTTGGAATGTGGACCAATTGTGGTGTCTCCTTTGATCTTTGCGCCCATGTTTACGACGGAGTGTTCGCACAAAGCAAATGGCCCACGTATCAGAGCGCCTTCCTGCACTTCGGCGTTTTTGCCAATATAGATGGGACCATTTTCAGCATTTAAAACTGAAGCCTTGACAATCGCCCCTTCCTCTATAAAAATTTGATCTCCATAGGTTTTCGTATGCACATCCTGGACCTGAGATTTTCTTCCATCGGTCAATACAGCATAATCTTTTTTAATCTCTGCGCCATTCAGTCTGAAGATGTCCCATGGATAGGAGACCTGATTTACTTCACTAATAGAAACTTCTTTCCGATTTCCAATTTCGAATGCTTCAGAATTGGCAAAAAATCCTGCAATGAGGTTGCCATCGCAAGTAAGCGCCTCATCTTCTTTTAAGGACTTTATTGTACTGACTAAAGATTCTGTTGGCAATACATTTCCCAGAATTGTCAGTGTTTGCTGTTCGGGAGCTTTAAACAGGTTGGTTAAATACTGTTGTGACCGGAAGAAGACCTCATCAGCGGAAAGGTGTCTGGTCCATTTTTCATGGATTTTGAGAACGCCAATGCGCACTTCTGCAACCGGGCGTGTAAAACTCAGTGGCAGCATTTGTTTCCAGCTTTCCTCAGAATCTATGAAGGTGACTTGCATGAATCAAACTTAGCTTGTTTTGGCAAAAGGGCACAAAAAAAGTCTTCAGGATAACCTGAAGACTTTGAATTTCTTTTTCGAACAGAATTACTTCTTCTTGTACTTTCTGTTGAATTTTTCCACTCGACCAGCAGTATCCAAAAAGATTTTCTTTCCAGTGTAGAATGGGTGCGATGCTGAGCTAACCTCTACTTTAATTAAAGGGTATTCATTACCATCTTCCCATTTGATGGTCTCCTTAGAAGTCATTGTAGATTTCGTAAGAAATTTGAACTCACTTGTTGTATCAAGAAAAACAACTTCTTTGTATTCAGGATGTATGTCTTTTTTCATCTCTATTCTATCTCTTTTTCAAAAAGGATGGCAAAGATAGACATTATTTTATCTTCTTCAAACCCAATCATTCAACTAAAATCGAATATGTTTGATTCATGAGAAAAACACTTTCAATTCTTAGTCTTCTCACCGTCAGCTTATTATCTGCTCAATCTACAGATTTCACCTTAGGCCATCCGACCTATCAGCTAGTAGAATTAGAAGAGGTACGTTCATCAAGCGCCTTTAATTCTACCATAAAGCCATTCTCACGCTCTTCGGTATATGACTTGTTTGGCTCAAACGTGAGCCCTTATTTAAGCAAGGAATTGAGAGGTTATACACAAGATTCTACCAAATCAACTAAACCGATTTGGACTAAACTGTATACATATCCTGCAGATTTTTACTACTATGAAGACAAAAATCTGGAGCTGCACGTCAATCCTGTTCTACATTTTTCTTACGGGAAAACGAATGATGCAATCGGATCAACTTTTGTCAATAGTCGTGGAGCAGAAATTAGAGGGAGGATAGATAACAAAATCGCCTTTTACACGATGCTCACAGAGAATCAGGCACGTTATCCGGAATATGTAAATAATGTAAGAGACAGCACCCTGGTGGTGCCATACGAGGGTTTTTGGAAGCAATTTGCAACCACAGGCGTAGACTTTTTTCGAGCACAGGGATACATTGACTTTGGTCTCTCCAGAAGCATCTCGGCTCAGTTGGGTTTTGGGAAACACTTTGTTGGGAATGGAGTAAGATCACTCATCCTATCAGACTATTCAAACAACTACCCATACTTGCGTATAAATACAGAAACAAAGGTTTTTGATTACACGAATATTTTTGCTGAATTGATACCTGGTGTTAGTGGTGGAACATTTGGGCTACTTGGAACGGGAGGATTTGGAAAGAAGTATATGGCGTTTCATCACCTCAATGTCAAGATCAAACCAAACTTGCACATTGGCCTTTTCGAGTCCGTAATGTATGGAGATTCAACCGGCGGCTTAAAAATAGAATATTTGAATCCGATAATTTTTTACCGTGCAGTTGAGCAGCAGAATGGAAGTGAGGATAATGCAATTATTGGGTTAGATTTCAAATGGAACCTTAAAAAAAGGGTATCTCTTTATGGTCAGCTAGTAATAGATGAGATGATTATTGGAGAGGTTTTGGCCGGAGATGGCTGGTGGGGCAATAAGCAGGGATTTCAACTTGGCGCAAAATACGTTGACCCATTCGGCGTAGAGGACCTTATGGTTCAGGCGGAAATCAATAGAGTACGTCCGTATATGTATGCTCACGAAAATGGATTTACGAGCTACAGCCACTATAATCTTTCACTGGCGCATCCACTGGGAGCTAATTTCACCGAATATATAGGTCGCGCAAATTATCGTTTGAGTGACCGGTGGAGTTTTGAAAGTATGGTAATGCTGGCTGGCTATGGTAATGACCTTGGAGATGTGAATTTTGGAAGAGACATCCTTAAAAATTATTCCATCCGAAGACCTGATGGCAATGGAGGTAGCCTGGAATTTGGCAACACTCACTTGCAAGGAAATAAAACAGATTTGACGATGCTATTCATCAGGGCTAGCTATATGCCTAGGCATAATCTATTTTTAGATTTGGATGCAACGCTGAGAAGAGAGTCTGATTCAAATGGAAATATTGATACTTCAACATCTGTTTTCGGATTCTCGATGCGATGGAATGTGCCATCGAGAAGATACCTATTCTAAACTGATAAGGTGATTAAATTCCCGAACGGTTATATCCATGACAAATCCTTTAAAAGATTATCTATACAAAACCTGAAAAGTTTCATAACTTTCAGCCTTCACTACAACAGCTAATGCAAAGGTTCAAACTCATTTTCCACATTATTTATGTGGTCATCGCACTGGTGATTATGTATTTCTCCGTGGATATTCTCCTAAATACAGAACAATATTTATCCAAGATCAAGTTGTCCTCATACATCAAGTTTCCAAAATACGTGATGGCATTGTTTCTCTTCATCTCCATCTTGATGGCGATCGAATTTGTAATGCAGCAACTGAGGATTCGAAGTATCAAGAATGGAATTGAGGATCTGGAAGCAGAGGTTGTAGAGTTGAAAGCTAAACTCTACGATAAAGGTCAGGAAGAGAATGATCTCCCTGCAGAAGATGAAGCTCTGCAGAGCGAGGAAGATGAAGATGACGAAGATTAAATAATACTTCGTAGCACGCCACCATTTTTTAAGGTTTATTCAGACGATAGTTATGCTAGCTAAAACTTATGGTAGCGCCGTTTACGGCGTAGATGCGTATAAAATTACTGTAGAGGTCAACGTTGGTCAAGGCACCAAATTTTTCATGGTAGGGTTGCCAGATTCAGCTGTTAAGGAAAGCGAGCAGCGTGTTGAGTCAGCCATTAAAAACTTTGGCTATAGAATGCCCAGGCAAAAAGTAGTTGTAAACCTGGCACCAGCAGATATTAGAAAAGAAGGTTCAGCCTATGATCTCCCGATTGCGCTAGGGATTTTAAAAGCCTCTGAACAAATAATAGCTGAAAATCTCGAAGATTATGTAATCATGGGAGAGCTGGCTCTCGACGGTGAGCTTCGCCCGATCAAAGGGGCCTTACCTATAGCAATTGAGGCAAGGAAGAACGGGTTCAAGGGATTCATACTTCCCAAAGAAAATGCCACAGAGGCTGCAATTGTGGATGGCCTGGATATTATTGGTGTAGATAACATCAAAGAAGCCATTTTACATGTGGAAGGCGAGGAGGTTATTGAACCGCTCATTTACGACACACGTGATGTTTTTTTTGCTAATCTGGATAATTACGCCTCTGACTTTTCTGATGTGCAAGGACAGGAGAATATCAAGCGAGCGATGGAAATCGCAGCAGCTGGTGGGCACAATGTAATTATGATTGGTCCTCCGGGAGCTGGTAAGACCATGCTGGCAAAAAGGCTCCCCTCTATTCTTCCTCCATTGACTTTATATGAGGCATTGGAAACGACCAAGATTCATTCTGTTGCGGGCAAGTTAGGAACCGAAGGTAAGTTAATCGCTCAGCGTCCCTTCAGGCAACCACACCATACTATCTCTGACGCGGCACTTGTAGGTGGCGGTGGTATTCCACAGCCAGGTGAGATTTCATTGGCAAACAATGGTGTATTGTTTTTAGATGAGCTTCCCGAGTTTCAACGTTCAGTTTTGGAGGTAATGCGTCAGCCGTTGGAAGAGCGAAAAGTGACTATCTCAAGAGCGAGAGTTTCTTTGGATTACCCTTCCAATTTTATGCTGATCGCAAGCATGAACCCATGCCCTTGTGGCTATTACAATCATCCGGAAAAAGAATGTGTCTGCGCACCGGGCGTTGTGCAGCGCTACCTCAATCGTATCAGTGGTCCATTGCTCGATCGGATTGACTTACATGTGGAAGTCACACCGGTTTCATTCGATCAGATGACTGAGAACAGAAAAACCGAATCAAGTGCAGAGATCAGGGAGCGAGTAATAAAGGCTCGCGAAATTCAGGAAGAGCGATTTAAAGAACAGCCGGGAATATTTAACAATGCCATGATGAGCTCCAATATGGTGAAGGAAGTTTGTCAGATCAACTCGGCGGGCAAAACACTTTTGAAAACAGCGATGGAAAGATTAGGCTTGTCTGCCAGAGCATATGACCGAATATTACGCGTGTCCAGAACCATTGCAGATTTAGCTGCCACCGAATCGATCGCAATAGAGCATCTCGCTGAAGCCATTCAATACAGAAGTTTGGACAGAGAAGGCTGGGCAGGGTAATATTACAGCATGTTTGAGTCTGTCATTCAATCTATCACCTCGTATGCTGATAAAACTCTAAGAGTTTGAGATTTTTACATTTTTTATTCTCACAGTCTTCCTTGCATATGAGTTTTTCCAAGAAAAACATGTAGATCTTGCGATTGATGATAATGATATGTGTGCCGATGAAGAGGAATAGGTATGCATCTTACTGATTCAACAAAATTTAGTCAAACATGTCTGCCTTATTTTCACGAATTAGTGAAGAGATAAGAGAGCTCAACATGCGTGTTATGCTTTCATGTTACTATTTAAATACTAGTTAAAATAATGTAATTGATTTTAGCTTCAATTATTGGTCTTAGTTAAAATTGATAACAATATTTAGATGGGAACAAAAATACGTGTCCTTTACTGCTTGCAAAGCGGTGATATGAATGTAAATAATCTCATATACATACTGATCTTTAGGTATGGAGCTGTAATTGAGCAGATCACTTCTATCTAATATTTCTTATTTTTCGTTTTTTATCATAAGACCTTGGTGAAGTGAAAATTCTGCTGCTCGAAGACGAAGAAGAAATAGCAAAGACAATTATTTCCTATTTACAGAAAGAAGAAAACACAATTTGTGATTGGGCTACTCTTCTGGAAAGCGGACAGGAAAAAGTCTGGAATTTTGAATACGATGTAATTCTTATAGATATCAATTTACCTGATGGTAATGGTTTAGACTTGGTTCAATTTATTAAGGAACAAAGAGTAAAATCCGGAATTATAGTTGTGTCAGCTCGAAATTCAATAGGTGACCGAATCAGAGGACTGGATTTAGGAGCTGACGACTACATCTCAAAACCGTTTGATCTAGCAGAGTTAAATGCTCGAATAAAAGCAGTGGCGAGACGAAAGGAATTTGATGGAGATGACAAAATACAATACGGAAATATTAGTGTAATTCCTTTTAAAAAAGAGGTTATTGTGAATGGTACGACCATCAAACTGACAAAAAAGGAGTATGAACTGCTTTATTACTTTATTTCTAATCCTGAACGTATTATCGCAAAGGAAACTATTGCTGAAAGACTGTGGGGCGAATACTCCTATGGAGCAGACTCTTTTGATTTTATCTATTCACACTTGAAAAACTTACGTAAGAAGATAGTTGAAAATGGAGGAGATGATTGCATTCAAACGGTGTACGGTTTGGGCTACAAATATTCAAAAGCCGAAAAATGAAATTAATACACCTTACTAATCGATACTATTTTTTGGCTTTTACGGTTGCGTTTGTGGTCGTAGGTTTTGCCTCGTATTATATAATTAAGCATGTGATTGATAAAGAGTTCAACGAAAAACTTCATGCTGAAAAACAACAGTTCATTGACGAATTTGATAGGTATGACAAATTAGATCAAATACTATATCTGAACATTGGTGATAAAATCAAGATTCATGAAAAATCGCCTATCGAATCCAAAGAAGAGGTAATGTCAGATACCTCAATGTATGACACTTACGAGGGGAAAATGTTAGACTATCGCAAGCTCACTTTTTCAGCAAGTCACGATGGAAAGGAGTATAGAGTTACAATTGTGAAGTCCCTCGTAAACAACAATGATCTATTGCAAGCGATAGGTGAAATAATGGTTTTGGTAGCAATGCTGTTCATGCTCTCTCTTATAGTAATCAATTTGCTGATTGCTAAGAAAATATGGAAGCCGTTTTATCAAACACTAAGCCTATTCAAAAATTTCAACATCAAACAGCCTGAAAAAATAGTGTTTCCAAAATCTAAAATAGATGAATTCAGATCCCTGAATCAAGTTGTTGAAAACATGACAGAACAGACCGCAAAAGACTATCAAAACTTAAAAGAATACACTGAAAATGCCTCGCATGAAATTCAAACTCCCTTAGCCATCATCCAGAATAGAACTGAGTTGATGATGCAAAACTTGCAAGATGAAACACTTGTTGAAAATCTCGGTGCTATTAGGTCTGCCGCGCTTAGGCTCTCAAAGCTAAAAGAAGGGTTAGCTCTATTTGCTAAGATTGATAACCATCAATACGTAGAAACCCAAACTATTCATCTTCATTCATTTCTGAACGAGATAATAGAAAACGTTCAGGATCTCTTAGAGATGAAACAAATTTCCTATTCAAGCAAAGTCTTGTTTGATTCAAAGGTTGTGATGAATGAAACGTTGGCTTACGTTCTTTTTAACAACCTTATCAACAATGCTATTAAATACAACTTAGTAAACGGGAAACTCAATTTGGAAATAGATAAGAATTCTGTGAGTGTGATTAATACTGGTGAGGAGCTTGAAGTTGACCCGAACACTCTTTTTACCCGTTTTGTAGTTTCTGGTAGCAGAAAAGATTCTACCGGCTTAGGGCTTTCTCTTGTGAAACGTATTGCTGACTACAATGAAATGAACGTTAGTTATACTAATGATGGGAATTTGCATAAAATAAAATTATCTTGGTAGATTCATGAAGTTGACATATAATACAAATGGCGGAGCAACAATCAGCTCCAACTAATTGATGTCCACCATTTGCCTACTCACACTACTCAACTAATCACTAACTCAAAAAAACATTTTACTAACTATTCTTCTACCTCCAGCCACCACCTAGAGCCTTGTATATGTTGACCTTGGCTTGGAGTTGTTCTTTTTTTGTTTCAATTAGTTCAAATCGTGATTCCAATGCATCTTTCTGGGTCAATAGCACTTCCATATAATCGGCTCTGGCCGAACTAAAAAGGTTGTTAGAAATTACAACGGATTCATTCAATGCTACTACCTGAAGTGCCCTTAAATCGTAACTTCCTTGTAGATTATCTATTCTATTAGCCAAGTTATAGACTTCAGTAAAAGCTCCAATCATCGTTTGCTCGTACTCAAAAACTGCCTGAATCTGCCTGGCATTGGCATTCTGATAGTTGGCCTTGATTGCCTTTCTGTTTAACAATGGGGATGTTATATCTCCACCAATGGAATACATCAATGAGGCGGGTAAATCCAACAGATCGCTGATCTTATAAGACTGAAAACCTAAACCTCCAATTATGCCGAGGGATGGATAAAAATTGGCTTTAGCTACTTTAATATCCATTTTGGCTGCTACAATATTGAGTTCAGCCCGTCTTATATCAGGCCTGTTCTCAAAAAGCTGAATTGGAATACCTATTTGGGCTGAACCAACTATCATATCCTCAATATTTACAACTTGCCTTTCAATTGGTTGTGGATACCGACCCATTAGAAAATTAATGCGATTTTCTACTTCAATGATTTTTTGTTGAATTGTATACCGCAAACTTCTTGTTTCATACACTTGAGCTTCAAATCTTCTAACTGCTAACTCGGTGACGCGAGCAGATTGCTTCTGTAGTCTTACAATTTCTAATGCATTGCTCTGAATCTCTATATTCTTATCAAGAATGACTAGTTGATTATCCAATGCAATCAACTCATAGTATTCATTTGCAATTTCAGATATCAAGCCTGTGACTAAGAAGTTTCGTCCTTCAGTAGATGCTAGATATCTGGTAAAAGCTGCTTTTTTAGCTGTTCTCAATTTCTTCCAGATATCTATTTCCCATTGAGCATAGAGTCCAGACTCAAAATCACCAAGTGGCTCTGGAAAAGCCTCATTTTCTTTGACTAATAGGTTTTCTTCCAATGCTCCAAACCGAGTATACCGACCTACTTTATCCACACCAGTACCTACTCCAATATTAACACTCGGCAGGTATTCACCCTTTTTAGATTGTATCTCATTTCTTAGCATTTGTACCTCTTGCATGAAGATGTTTAACTCCTGATTGTTGTTCAAGGCTGTATCTATTAATGCTGTCAGATACGGATCATCAAAATAGTTATCCCAATTAGTTGTTGCGATCGTTACCGTATCACTTGATGCTCGAAATTTATCTGGTGTAGATAGATTAGCAGATTTTTGAATAAGATCGGGTGCGCAAGAAGGAAAAACTACAATCATCAAGGTTATCGATGCTAAATATATTATTCTATAAAACTTCATTTAATTGTTAATTTGAGGTTGACCTTTTGCGAGCTTTTTCAAGTAAGCGATCATGAGCTTGCATATTTTCTACATATTCTTCTGATACAGAGGTATCGGCTTCATCCTTAATCAGTTTTCTACCCTCAGCCAGTTTACCAAAAGTGTAATAGAGTCCAGGTATAACTACCACTCCCAAAAGTGTTCCTAGCAACATTCCACCTAGTGCCGATCCACCAATAGTCTTATTACCAACAGCCCCAGCTCCATGAGAAATTACAAGTGGTATCAACCCGGCAATGAAAGCAAAAGAAGTCATAAGGATAGGCCTGAAGCGAACTTTAGCCCCTTCGATGGCAGCCTCTAAAACACTAGCACCCTGATGATGTTTTTGAACCGCAAACTCAACAATCAATACCGCATTTTTACCAAGTAATCCGACCAGCATGATGAGCCCAACCTGTGCATATACATCGTTGGCCAGTCCCATAAATTTTAGTAACATAAATGAACCAAATATCCCAACTGGCAGAGATAGTAATACTGCTAACGGCAATAAGAAACTTTCGTACTGTGCTGCTAACACCAGGTAAACAAATATTAATACGATAACAAAAATGTATAAAGCTTCATTACCTCTTCTAGACTGGTCATAGGAAAGATCTTCCCAGGCAATATCATAACCTCTCGGTAATGTTTCGGCTGCTACTTCTTCAATAGCTGCAATCGCATCACCAGTCGTAAATCCTTTGGCAGGAAGTCCGCGAATAGAGGCCGAGTTATAAAGGTTGAAACGTGTGATTTCATTTGGCCCTTGCTTTTTCACTAGCTTCATAAAGGAAGAATACGGCACCATATCTCCGTGCTCATTCTTCACAAAGTACTCATCCAAGTCGGATGCATATCTACGATAATCAGGGTGTGCTTGTACATGTACTTTGAAAAATCGGCCAAAGCGAATAAAGCCTTGCTCATAAGTACTTCCTATTAGAATATTTAAGTTTTCCATCGCCTTATCGATAGATACCCCTTTTTGCATAGCTATTTTATTGTCAACTACCATTTCGTATTGAGGGTAGTTAGCAGCAAAAAAGGTAAACAGCCCAGAAAGTTCTTCTCTTTCTCTTAGAGCATCCATAAATTCGGTATTGATGCGATCAAATTCCTGATAATTAGTTTCATTGGTTTTATCAAGCATTCTTAGAGAGAACCCACCAGATGAACCAAATCCAGGAACTGCTGGCGGTTCAAAGAATTCAATGATTGCGCCTAGATTGTGAGTTTTTTCTTCTAGTTCTTCCATGATTTCATGCACAGAGTGATGACGCTCAGACCAATTCTTGAGATTAATTAAGCACGTACCAGCGTTGGAACCACGTCCTTCTGTCATGATCTCATACCCTGCCAGAGCGGATACTGATTCTATACCATCAATCTCCTCAGCAATCTCCATCAACTGATGTGCAACCTTGTTGGTACGCTCAAGAGTAGCACCAGGAGGGGTCTGAATAATGGCATAGATTGTACCCTGATCTTCATTGGGAATAAAGCCCGAAGGCAGTGTTTGATTGCCCCAGTAAATACCTACTCCGAATGCTAACAATATCCCCCATGTGATAGCACGTCGATTTACAACCATCTTCAGAAGTTTCACATATCTACCTGTCAATTTTTCAAAACCGCTATTAAAGGAATCAATGAAACGTGTGAATAAATTTTGTCTGCGTTTCTTTCCATGGTTGTTCTTGAGGATAATGGCACATAGTACAGGCGTAAGAGTAAGTGCCACAACAGCTGACAGCAGAATAGAACTCGCCATAGTGATTCCAAACTGACGATAGAAAGTTCCTACTGGTCCGGGCATAAATGTAATTGGAACAAATACTGCAACCATTACTAAAGTAATTGCAATGATTGCTCCACCAATTTCCCCCATCACCTCTTTCACAGCTAAGTATGGAGATAAGTTCTTTTCTTCCATTTTGGCATGAACGGCTTCCACTACCACAATCGCATCATCAACTACAATCCCAATAGCCAAAACCAAAGCAAATAGTGTAATTAAATTGATGGACAACCCGAACATCTGTATCACGAAAAATGCTCCTATTAGTGAAATAGGAACCGCTAGAATAGGAATAAGTGTTGACCTCCAATCTCCAAGGAATAAGAAAACTACCAAAGCAACTAAAATAAAAGCATCTCGAAGTGTATGGATTACTTGTTCAATAGATGCATCTAAAAAGTTGGAGACATCATAGCTTATTTTGTAGTCCATGCCTGGAGGAAAAGACTCCTTCATCACATTGAGTTGTGCTTTAACTTCATTGATCACGTCAGAGGCGTTACTTCCTATTGTTTGTTTCAACACAATAGAAGCAGCAGGATTTCCATCTAAATTTGAGTATATATCAAAAAATTCACTCCCAAGTTCTACTTCAGCTATATCCCTTAGATAGATGATTTCACCTTCTTCATTTGCTTTCACAATGATTTTTTCGTACTGCTCAGGCTTATTGTATCGATCTAGATAGGTGAGAACGTATTCCAGCGCCTGAGAATCTTTGCCATCTGCTCTTCCTAAACGTCCTGGACGTGCTATAATACTTTGTTCTAACATAGCTTCTACCGCTTCTTCGGCTGAAATTTTATAAGCTCGCATTCTATCAGGTTTTAACCAAACGCGCATTGCGTACTGTCTGCTACCTAATATTTGTGCGCGTGCAATCCCCTTTACTCGCTGGATTTCTGGGATCATATTAATGTTAGCATAGTTGTACAAAAACTTCTCATCTGCATCTTTATCTGTACTGTACAAGTTCACATACATCAGCATGCTAGGTTGGATAGGTGTAATAATCACTCCCTCTCTTTGCACAAGCGGGGGAAGTAATGGCATTACTCTATCTACTCTTGTTTTCACCCTTACTACAGCCTCATTTGGATCCGTCCCGGGTTCAAAAATTACTCTAAGAGTTGCTTCTCCAGCACTTGTTGCATCAGAAGATATATAGCGCATATCTCGTACTCCATTGATTGCTTGCTCCAATGGGATAAGGGTTGAGTTGACAAGCACCTCAGCATTAGACCCGGGAAAAGCAATGAAAATGTTGACCACTGTTGGTGCTATTTGCGGGAACTGAGATTTAGGCAACGTTTTCATAGCGAGCGAACCCAGAAATAGCAACATCACCGATATTACAATAGCAAGAACAGGCCGGTGTATTATTTTACTAATTGACATGATATTTTCTTTTTATGGTGATAGACTTATTCTGCGTATAAGTCAAGCAGACCTAGAAGTTCTTTTGGGTTTTTGAAATCTGAAAGTATTTCATCCCCATCTTTGACTTTTCTCAAGCCTTCCACCAAAACCATATCAGATATTTCTAATCCAGAGGTGACCTCATAAAGGTGTGGAAGTTCAGCACCTACCTCAATGTGTCTCGAATGAACAACATCATCTTCACTTATTACAAATACGTATTTCTGATCTAGGATTTCAAAAGTGGCTTTTTGAGGTATAATCAAAGCATTTTTGATTGGCTTTCTAACCAAAATATTACCAGTCTCACCATGTCTCAAAAGTCCTTTAGGATTAGGGAATGTAGCTCTGAAGGCAATGTTTCCAGTTTCATTGTTGAAGTCTGCTTCTATGGTTGTCACCTTTCCAAAGTACTCAAATAGCTGATTGTTGGCTAATTTCAACTGTACGTCCAAGACGCTATCTTTTTTCATATTGCTCTTATATTCCAGATACTCAGCTTCAGGCACATTGAAATAAACCCACATTTCATGATTATCAGAAAGGGTGGTTAGTAATTCTCCCTCTTCCACAAGACTTCCCTCTCTTACATGGAAATAATCCATGATTCCATCAAAGGGAGCTCTTACCTGAGTGAAGTCGAGGTGAACTTGTGCTAGGGCCAGTTCGGCCTTAGCTTTATCATACTTCGCTTTCGCTAGTGCCAATTCATTGGGCGCAACTACTTTCTGATCTGCAAGTTTTTTGGTGTTTTGATATTCGATTTTAGCAAATTCTGTCTCCGCTTCTTCTCGTTTCAATTCAGCCTCATAAAGACGAGGCATTATTTGAAACATGAGTTGGCCTTTCTTTATAAACTGTCCCTCATCTACATAAATTTTTTCGATGTAGCCTTTTTCCATGGCTCTTAATTCGATGTGCCGTACTGAACGAATAATACTGACATATTCTTTTACCACAGAGGTATCCATCTGTATGGGATTGGTAACCAAGAACTTCGATTTTGACTCGTGATGTTCTTTATTAGAGCTACAGCTTGTGCCAAATAATATGACTGACAAGCATGCTAGTGTGAGCACTTTAGTCATTATAATTTTTTTGTTTTGATTTAATTGACTCAAAAAGGGTAGTCAATTCTGGAGAGAATCTGTAGAAATCAAGAAAGACACATTTTTTTAAAAAAAATCTAAACCGACAAGTATCTGGAGCATTAGGGTACTTTTTGACCGAATCAAAAAATCCAGAATCTCTACAGAATTAGAATCTTAATTTGTTTCATAACTAAAGCTCAATAGTCATGAAAAAGATATCTTCAAAAAATCAGTTAAAAATTGTTGTGGCAAGTATTGGAGGGTTATTTATAGCACTCAGTCTTTTTGCCCTACAAAGTGTTTACAATCAACACATAACACTTAATTACCACGCCCAATTTCCTGATGAGTATCTTAAATTGGTGGATCACTATTCCGACGAAAACAAATTGAAAGAAAGTGTAAACAATGTAGAAAAAGCTATTTCATCCATCTGGCAAATTCAAAAAGACGTGGAGAGTGAAAGTCAGATTCATTTAGATAAGGCAGTGAGAACTCTTGAAGAGGTACGAAGAAAAATGTTGAAAAATGACCTTACTTCAAAGTCTCCTGCTTTTTTTGCTTTAGGTAAGATTCTGGAGGTGGACTCTAAGAAACCAAAATCCTCAGCCAAACCGGAAGAAAAATACCTCTGGCTGCTCAAACATAACCCCGTAATCATCCAGAAGTTTCCATTGAAATTCATTGCTTCATTTCTAGGGATGACACCTGAAACTCTCAGCAGAGTACGCAGTAAAATTCAGTGATCATTTCTTGATTTCGATCAAGCGTGTTTTCAGTCGACGGCAACTATGTTTGTTCAAAAAAAGATGGAATCAAACGAACAAAAAGGAGCAGGTCTCGCACTCATCATTGGCTCGGTGCTTATGATAGCAACTATGGTCTTACATCCAGTGGGTGGAGACTTTGATCAGCTGCTCAAAATAGTGACTATTGGAATAATCTCACATTCGCTGGCAATCCTATCTGTTCCGTTCGTGGCATATGGTTTTTTCGGCCTGACTATGCGATTGAAGTCTAGTTCATTCCTTAGTTACACAGGTTTCTCAATGATGCTTTTTGCTTTAGTAGCCGCAATGATGGCCGCTGCAACAAATGGTCTCATCCTCACAGACATGGTTAAATCATATGAAGGTGCATCTGAGGAAACCATCGCATCACTAAAACCACTATTTGTGTTTATGCGCAGCTTCAATCACGCTTTTGATTACATTTTTATGGGAGGCGTGTGCTTGTCAATACTATTTTGGTCAATTGCAATGCTTAAAACCAAATCCATGAAAAGCTGGGTTGGCTATTTTGGAATTTTCTTGGCTGCAACAAGTATCATATTATTCCTTTCCGGCTTTGAGTTGCTTCATCTTGCAGGCTTTCGGGTATTCATCTTCGGAAATGTTGCCTGGATTCTAACCGTCGGCTTCTACCTAAGAAATAGCAAAGAATAACCAAAAGGCTGAGTGAGCAATCACTCGGACCTTAATTGTTGTGCGGGATTGATTTTACTTGTCTGATATACTTTGTAACCAATCGCTAGGACTACAATCGCCAACACCACAAGTAATGCTTTTATAAAATGCCCTACGGACGAACTAACATGATAGGCATAAATGATGTCAAAAACTGTGGCCAGGATGTAGTGACTTGCTGACAATCCTAATATAGCCGCAACACCGAGTATCCAATACAAATCCTTACCAAGCAGATGAATGATGGTTTTTCGAGAAGCACCCAATACTTTTCTGACACCAAATTCCTTACTTCTCTTTTGAACCTTCAGAGACACCAGGGTATACAACCCTAGAATTGAGATCAGGATGGAGATGATGGCCATGAACAAGTTGATTTTAACAAAAATACCGTTGGTTCCTCTGCTGCTTTGCATCACATCTTCTTGAAGAAATCCTCGATAGAGCTCCTGAGGAAAAGCTTCGTACCACACCTGCTCTATTTTACTGTTGATTAAATCCTGACTACCAGCCATTCTTACAACAGCATAGTTGTAGTTTTCTTCGGGCGTATACCGGATAATCGTGGGTGTGATTTTATTGTCCATCATAATGTTCTGCACATTGAAGTCATCAACGACACCAATGACCGTAAACTTTTCATTACCCACCTTTATGCTCTGATTTAGCATGTCAATCCCATATTGACTTTCTAGCATTCGATTAATAACCACCTTATCAGAGTTGTCTCCTAATTCTGTATGAAATGATCCTTTGTTTAGACGCAAGCCCATTACCTCCGAATAATCAGTACCTACTCTTAGCTGGGTGGTTGATACGTCTCGGCCATCCTGATCGACATATTGAAACTCAGTAGAAAATCCAATCAGATGATAAGAGCCTGCCACTGCCTGGACCTCAGGTTCTTGATTCAATTGGTCTGCAAGGATCCGGAATTGCTCAGGACGATCCAGTGGGATATTCACCACCTGTTCTATGTTATAGCCACGATCAAGGCTATCTTGAAAATAAGAGTTATCCACGTTGAGAAACAGCCCGAAGATGTTGTAAAAGCACAAGGCAAACTGGAAAGTAAGCAGTACCATCATGAGTCTATTTTTAACGGAAAGTGTGACCTTATCTCTAAAGATTTTCAAGGATGAAAACTTGGAAACATATAAGGATGGATAAGCAGCTGAAAGTAAGGTTACGATGATAATTAAGAATAAGGCAAATTGAAGAAGTGTGGTAAAAGGCACACGATCCAATTGGATCAACTCACGCTGAAACATGGCATTGTAAGTTGGAATAAGCAAAGAGGATATGCCGACGGATAGAATGACTGCCATTGAAATCATGAAGGTATTTTCAATCATGAATTGAACGATCGTGCTTTTTCGACTGCCACCCATTATTTTTCTTACTGCAATTTCTTTCAACCTTTTTCCAGACAGTGCAATACTGGTATTGATGAAATTGAAACAAGCCAGCAGCAGGATAGAAATCGCTGTACCCGCGATTCCATAGACTGAAGAGATATGCAGGTGTTGACGAAACCGGCCATGTAGAAGGCTGCCCTCAATGGCGGGCCATTCCAAAATAGTATCCAATCGGTAAGCATCGATTTGATAGCGGTCGTTTGCCTCATTTCGACTTTGCTTCAATAGCTCAAGCTCATAATTGATCAAGCTCACCTGGTCTTGGCTAGCATACACAAATGTCCCATCTACGCTGTACTGCCAGTCACTTTGATCAACCTGATAATGTGCTGGATAATTTTCGAATGAGGTAATCATTGCTTGCGAGAAGCTTACATTGTTGGGAGGTGTTTCGAATACATCTTTGATTAAGTATGATTCCTCTTTCTGATCCGGAAAAACAAGCTTTATCAATTTCCCTACCGGATAAGGTTCATTGAACAATTTCATTGCAAGTTCGGCCGAAATAGCCACCTCATTGATTCCCGGAGGTTTAATGTAGGATCCGTTGAGACTTTTCATTGGAAGTCGGGAAAAGAATTCACTGTCGGCAAAAGCCATGCGGGAAGAAAACAGGTGGTTGTGCTCGCGCACAGCTATGCTATTTGCGGTATATCTGAATGCTTCTATCGCCGCACTTTTAAGGCTGGGAGCGAGTGCAATGGAACTGGTACCCAAAGTGGATTCTCCGGTTCTTAGACCACTAATCTTATAAATGTTGTCGGCCTCAGCATATGATTTGTTGAAGGTAGCATTGAACTGGTAATTGAAATATCCAATGGTGCAAATGGAGATTGCCAGCGCCAATCCAAAGATGTTAGCAAAGACGTAAAATGGATTCAGCTTAATTGCTCTGATGGAAGTTTTGAGATAGTTTTTTGGTAGTCGCATAACATTGGAAGGTATTAGTTTGAGAGATCGGATCACCGAAGGACGAATCATTTTGAGAATCTCTCCGGTATAGATCTGTCTGGCTTTTTTCATGCCATGGAGCTCTACATTTTCGAAGAACGCTTCCTCCAGATCTCCTTGCAATTCTTCAAAAAGGTCTTGACTGCAAAACCATTGAAAGATGCGATAAGAAAAATTTGGCAATTCAGGTTTCATTATATGCTGAATTTGGGTGCCAGACTCCACATTTCTTCACGCAATTCTTTGGCTTGCTTCAAGGCAATTTTACCCGATTGTGTCAGCGAGTAGTATCGCTTTCTTCTTCCCCCTCTTTCGGCAGTCGCACCGCCAACACGAGATTCTAAATACCCCTTTTCCTCCAGCCGGCTCAAGGCAGCATGCAATGCTCCTCTACTTAAGTTTCGCTTTAGTCGATGGCTTATTTCTTTCTGAATTTTGAGTCCGTAAGCCTGCTCATCAAGGATGAGAACGGAAAGCAAAACGATCTCTTGAAATTCGCCCAGGTTAGTGCCTTTCATAGTGCATTGGTTTTAGTTGTCAGCTGAACAGATTAAACGTCACGTTTATTTGTTTCAGTTTTGAAGACCAAACGTAATGTAATATTATTTGTTTCACAAATGAAGACATAATGAGTCTGACAAATCATTTGCATTTATCGCAACCCTATACTTCCGCATTCGTTATACTTTGACATTCTATGTATATAGAATTATTAGTATACTTGTATTTATAATGTATAAACTCAGGTTATGATTTCTAAGAATTTAACTGCTGCATCCACCAAACCCATCATCCTCGGCATCCTTAAGCAAGGGAATAGCTATGGTTATTTGATCATCAAAAAGATCAAAGAGCTGTCCGGAGGTGAGATGGAATATTCAGATGGCATGCTTTATCCTGTTTTACATCGCTTGGAAAAAGATGGACTTATCAAATCCAACTGGACCATGGACGGTGGCACAAGACCAAGAAAATACTATGAAATAACAGCGCTCGGCAAGGAAGAATTGGTAACTGAACAAGCACAATGGCAGCAAGTGAATGCAGTGCTGAATACACTTTGGGATATAAAATCATCAACTACTTAAGAAATGTTCAATCTGGAAAAAGAGATAGGTAAATGGCTGAAATCCTTCCAAAAGCAACGGGCTTTTGATGAAGGAAACATCAGGGAAATGGAACTTCACTTACGTGATCATATCGAAGACTTGATTGCCGGAGGACTCAGTGAAAAGAACGCATTTGAAAAGGCAGTGGAAGAGTTTGGAGAAGTTCCTGTTATAGCTAAGGAGGAGTACTCAATCATAAAAAGGAAGACTTCTTTAAGATCAATATTATTTACGACCATGATCAATAATTACTTTAAAACAACGCTACGCAGCATGATGAAGAATCCTCTTACTTCTTTCATTAATGTCTTCGGATTGGCGGTTGCAATTGGTGTATGTACAGTGGTATATGCATTTATTGATTTTGATTACAGCATAGATCGTCATCACGAAAATGAAAATGAGATTTACTTGGCCACCTTTTATGTAGATAGAGATGGTAAGGAAGAGCACTATGGATTAAGCCCAGCACCACTTGGGAAAATGCTAGAACAAGACTTTTCAAGCATCGAAGGTGTGTGTAGAATTAAATATGGGAATGCTGTTGTTAAATATGAAGACCATGTGTTTAATGAAAGTATCAGATTAGTAGACCCTAACTATTTAGACTTTTTCACCTTTCCACTGAAATGGGGAGAAGCGAGTTCACTAGCGGATGTGAATAGCATCATTATAACTGAATCAATCTCCAAAAAATACTTCGGGGATATGAATCCAATCGGAAAGCAAATAACAATTAAGTTCACTCAAACAAAGAGCAAAACTTTTGTGGTTTCTGGGGTTTCAGAAAAACTTCCAAGAACACGAGCGCTTACGTTCGATTTTCTAATCAACCTTGAAAACTACGACTACTTTAATAGCTCATTTGATTTTTCTGATTGGAGCGAATTTGTAGAAGCGACACTCATTTACATTCCTAATTCTGAGGATGTCCAAGAGATTTCAGCCGGAATGAAGAAATACGTGGCGCTACAAAATGAAAAGGAGCGTGATTGGGCTATCAGTTCTGCCGAACTTATCAAGTTCAAAGATTTGCACTTCAGATCAAGAGATATTCAAAAGGACATTTCTAGCGATAGTTTTTATGAAGCTAGAGTTGTGTTGCCAATTATCGGTATTTTCTTGATTGCCTTGGCTTGTTTTAATTATATCAATATAGCGGTAGTTTCTGCAGCAAAAAGGTTGAAAGAGATTGGTATTAGAAAAGTGATTGGGGCAAATAGAGCGAAAGTAATTACTCAATTTTTGACCGAAAACATTATGCTTACACTTTTCGCTTTGGTGATGGGCGTATTTCTGGCATTTACCGTGATGCTTCCCTGGTTTAATGGTATTTCGAGTATAGGATTGTCTCTCTCATTAAATGATTATAAACTTTGGTTTTTCCTCACAGGACTTCTGGTTTTCACAGGGGTTGTTTCGGGCATTTATCCGGCACTTTATATCTCAAAGTTTCCTGTAGTTTCAATCTTTAAAGGATCTGTGAGATTCGGTAAAAAGAATCTACTCACAAAAGTGTTTTTAGCTTTTCAGATCATACTTTCATGTGTGGGTGTAACCGCGGCAGTGATGTTTACTCAAAATAGCAGCTATCAAAATGAGCGCAGCTGGGGATATGATCAACATGGTGCGATGTATCTATTTGTTCCCCATGAATCCGGGTTTAAACAGCTACAAGCAGAGTTATCTCAAGATCCAAACATCACACATCTTTCCGGGTCAAGTCATCACCTTGGCGATTCTAAGGCTGTGCAAATAGTAAGAGATGAAAAACGTGAATACGAAGTAACTGAGCTAGCCGTAGATGATCGCTACTTAGAGACCATGGGTCTTTCCATAGTGGAAGGCAGTGGCTTTAAAGCAGGATTAAATACTGATCAACGTTCAATTATGGTTAATGAGCTATTTGTGGAAAATTTAGGAATTGACTCTCCCATAGGTCACCGATTAAAGATTGACACCAATTATTACACAATTGCAGGAGTGGTTCGAAACTTTCATTTCAATAATTTCTACTACGAAAGTAAACCCACAATTTTCACCAAGGCGAAGAGCGAAAACTATCGATTTTTAACTGTTCGTGCTCAGCAAGGCAAAGAGGAGGCGGTCTACCAAAACATACGAAAGCAATGGGCAAGCCTTTTTCCGGATACTCCTTTTAGAGGCGGCTATCAGGAAGATATCTGGGGAGAGTTTTATGAGGAGCTTGACATTCAAAGAGTATTCACTCGAAACATTGCTTACATTTTTATTTTACTAACTGGACTTGGATTGTATGGCTTAGTTTCCCTAAATGTTGCAGGAAGGATCAGAGAATTCAGTATCCGAAAAACTCTGGGTGCAGGGACGAAGCATATCGCATATGGTATAATTAACGAATATCTCCTGCTTTCTTTCATTGCCTTGGTTTTCGGTGCGCCTATTTCTTACGTTTTGGCGAAAGCCAACCTCGATATGATGTATCCGGATCCACGACCATTTGGGGTGGATAGTGTAATTATTGCAGTTGTTATTCTGTGCTCAGTTCTTTTAGGAGTAATGTTAATGCAAGTGCGTAAAGTGACTCAATCCAATCCTGTAGAAGGTCTCAAAACAGAATAATCGACTACAAAATTTATATTTATTCTATAAAGTATAACAAATAATTCTCGTCTCCGTATATTTGTTCTATTAAATAGAATAAATCATGTCGAAAGATCATATTGGCGAACTGGAAGAATTGGTTTTACTCCTCATCGTAATGTTGAAAGAGGAAGCTTACGGATTAGCCATTCGCAAGGCATTAAAAGAGCAAGCCAACCGCAATGTCACAATTGGGGCTGTACATGGTACCGTCAACAGGCTCGAGAAAAAAAGCTTCATTGATTCCAGCATGGGAGGTGCTACCGAAGAGCGAGGAGGCCGACGCAAGCGAATCTTCAGAATTACTGCTTCTGGCAAAACTGTGCTTCAAAAAAGCAGGGATGTCAAGGTAAACCTTTGGCAACAGATTCCTGAGTTAGCAATCAAAAACGCCTGATCATGGGAAAGTCAAGACCTCCGAAGTTTGCGGATCGATTGCTAGGATTCTTCATCAAAGGGGAACTACTGGAAGAAGTATTGGGAGACCTATATGAATATCATGCTGAGCTCTCAGAGACTCCATCCTGGAAGCGACCAATACTTTATTGGTTCCATGTTTTAAATTTTATTCGTCCGGAATTGGTAAAGAAAATAGCAGGTAAAATGAAACTCAACAATCTAGGGATGATCCAACTGATGTTTAAGCTCAGCTTTAGACACATGAGGAAAAAGATGCTGATGACAGCAATTAGTCTTATTACATTGATAACAGGTGTGTTGAGCTTTCAGCTTACCTTCAGCTGGCTCAGAAATGAAATTTCCATGGACGATTTCCACGAGAATCGAGATAGAATCGCGATCGGAGTGGCACGCTTAAGTCCTGAAAGTAACCTCATTGCCTTCTCAATATCTGGCTTGTTTCAGATTGATTATTCGGAATATCCGGAGATTGAAAAGTCTCTGCTGATCCACACGTACATGCGGGATGAAATAAAGTTTTACTCAGATGGAGTGGCATATGGTGGAAAAGGACTGATCGCAGATAGCACATTTTTCGACTTCTTTGATTTCAAACTTCAGGTTGGAACAAATGATGCGCTGACGAGCCCCACCAATGTAATTGTCACCAAGGAATTTGCTGACAAAGTTTTCGGTGATGAAGATCCTATGGGGAAAATCATTGAGATCACTTGCGATCAAAAAGGAACTTATCAAGTGGCTGGTATTCTTGATAAGATACCTTCAAACAGCTCTATTAAGTTCGATTTTCTGATACCGAAGCATTCCAAAAATTTTTGGAGAAGAGCCCCACAAGATTTTATCATGTTGAAGCAAGGAAGTAGCCTTGATCAACTCAACAACAAGCTACGAGATGTAGCAAATGCAAGTGAGCGTTTTAAAAACAGTGAAGCTTTTGCATATCCATTTAAGGATGTTTTCGAAGAGAAACCCTTCAATGTAAAACTGTTTGCTAAGTATGGCAATGCAGGAAATCTAAAAACAGTCACGCTGATAGCATGGGCTCTACTCTTCATTACAATCATCTGCTACACCAACTTGCAAACATCAGTTCAAGTGGCTGAAATGAATAAGGTGAAGCTTAAGCATATCATCGGTGCATCCAAACGACATCTGGTTGTTGAGTGGATGATTCGTGGGTTTATTTACTTCCTTATTGCAACGGCCTCCAGTTTGATTCTTTATCATTCAATCTTCAATGGACTGGTAAATTTCATAGG
Organism: Ekhidna algicida; assembly: GCF_051379705.1. Taxonomy (GTDB): domain Bacteria; phylum Bacteroidota; class Bacteroidia; order Cytophagales; family Cyclobacteriaceae; genus Ekhidna. Next base: position 2,406,410 of record NZ_CP179868.1, read on the forward strand.
ATTGGAGTTAGACATGCAACCGCTCAATGATAGTCTGATCATTGCTGGAGTCATTCTCATTGCTGTTTTACTTTCTTCGCTGATCGCATCCTCAAACGTCTTTAGACGTCTGGTAGACTTGGATGTCAAAAAGGAAAAAACAACATACGCAATCGGTCTGTCGAGACGCATCCTAGCTGTCTTTCAATATGCAATCACTGTTGTACTCCTCATCGGTTCTGTGATTGTTGCATTGCAGTTGCGATTTATGCAAAACAAAGATTTAGGCATTCATCAGACTGAAATTGTGTCGACTAGCTTTTTTGATGTCATACCGGATGCTCGTCAGGATAGTGCCAAAAGAGCAGAAATAGAGCGCAAGCATAAATATGTAATCGACCGTTTGAGTAAGCATCCAAGCATCCAGGCAGTGTCACAGGCGAAGCATCCATTGGGATTCGCCTATGATTTACCTTTCAAGCTTTCTTCGTCTTCCGATGACTTTATCCCTGTTAAAACTTTAAATACTGATCCGGGCTTTTTCAAAATATTTAATCCAACAATAATTGAAGGTCGGTATTTTGATGAAACGGATGAAAACAATGCGATCAAGTTGGTTATAAATGAATCGGCTAAAAAGTTCTTCAAAATCCAGAATATTGAAGAGACAAGGTTGACCTACAAACTCGATAATGAATCCTACCAGATAGTTGGCGTGGTAGAAGACTTTCACTTCGAACACCTATCTCAGGAAATTCAACCATTGATTCTCATCTATTTCACTCGATTGGATAATGAAATCATTGTTAGATATCGGAATGGAAGAGCTAAGGAGACACTTGAGTTTGTAGAAGAAATATATCGAGAGGTCAATCCGGAGGGAATATTCACAGCAAGCTTTTTTGAAGGCAAAGTAGCCTCTCAATATGCTAAAGAGGTGAAAGTAGGCAGGCTCTATTCAATTTTTGGATTCATTGCCATATTGCTGTCTTCAGTTACCTTGTTCTCATTTGTTTATCACGAAACCAATAGACGAACCAAGGAAGTTGGAGTCAGAAAAGTGAATGGCGCCTCTCCGGAAGACATATTTAAGCTTTTCAGTCTATCCTTTTTAAAAACAATTTTAGTAGCATTAATCGCATCTATTCCATTGGGATGGTATGCCATGGAGCAGTGGTTAGGAGATTTTTCCAATAGAATCGAACAAGAACTTTGGATGTATGTCCTGATTACTGCAATCGTATTGGTCTGGGCATTAATCGCCATCTTCTGGCATACACTCAAAGTTGCAAAGCTGAATCCCATTCAGAGTTTGAGGTATGAGTAGGCAGTTGCTTCTTTTAATGTCCTCTCAGGTTTAAGGCTGAAGCAGTCAAATAATGTAAAATATATTTTACATTAAGTAAAACATTTTTAACTTTATGTTCGTAATACTTTACATCAAGTAAAATAAAACGTATAATCAATCAGTTAAAAATGGACTACCACGAAAGAAAAAGTATCGTAAATATGCTTAGCATGATCATAGTGCTAGGCATCTACTACTGGTCTGTATTCGAACGCTTCAATAACCAGGTGATGACTACAGATGAGCAGCTACAGTTTTGGTCAAAAGCTATCCTAATTGCTATACCAGTTTCAATTGTTACCAAGATCGTGGTAGTGATTGTCTTTGCGATCAGTAATTACCTCATCACACGAGAAAAATTGCCAGGCTTTGAGGATGAAAGAGATAAGTTAATCGAACTGAAAGCAACAAGAAACTCTTACATAATTTTTGGAATAGGGTTCTTCATTTCACTCGCCGTGCTTGCATTTGGTTATCCACCCAAGTACATGTTTATTTCAATAATAATTGGTGGGATAGCCTCTGAAATTTTCGATAATCTTTCCAAAGTATATTACCACAGTAAGGGAGTATAATGAGCAAACACGGTATCAGTAATCATATAAGAAAGCTTAGGTTCGAGCACGATGAAATGACACAGCAGCAGCTTGCGGATAAGGTGAAGGTGACCAGGCAAACGATCGTGGCGATCGAAAAAGGGAAATACTCACCTTCATTGGAGTTGGCTTTCAAAATTGCTCAGGTTTTCAATATCCCGCTGGAGCAGGTCTTTTCTTACGAACCGGAAAAATGATTAGCACCATGAAACTATTTATCCTAAAAACCAACATCAAATCTCAATTGGAGGTGAATAAATTGAAACCGGTATTTCAGAAATACAATCAGATTGCTCGGTGGACAGTAGATCTGGATGATATTGATCGTGTGCTGAAAGTAGAAACCAAAGTTGATTCTGAGCAATCGGATTTGATCAATTTGGTACGAAAGCAAGGAATCTATTGTGAGGAATTACCAGACTAGCTATGATCACTAAATCCTACTTCCGAAAGGTCATTCTTCACTACCGCATACTTGCAGATGGCCTGATGTATACGCAAAGAAACGAGCAGCTTTGTGAAGCAATCACCAGTTTTCTGAAAGGAAAAGATTTTCAAAAGATCCATACTTTTTTAGCCATTAAGGAAAATAATGAACCTGACATCTCACCACTTTTTGAAAAGTTGTGGCAGGATGGAAAGCAGGTTATCGTGTCCAAAACCGATTTCATGTTCAAGCAAATGAGGCACTATTTGTTGGAAGAACACACACAGCTTGAGTTAAACAAAAAAGGAATTCCAGAGCCTGTAGGTGCCGTGGAGATAGCACTCGATGATTTGGATATCATTTTTGTTCCGCTGTTGCTTTCAGACAAACAAGGATTCCGCATCGGATATGGTGGTGGATATTATGATAGGCTACTGGCGGAAACAAATTCTCTTAAAGTTGGGTTATCATTGTCTCCTCCGGTAGACGAAATTCTGCAAAAGGAGGATTGGGATATACCTTTAGATTACTTAATTACACCCTTTAAAACTTACCAATATGGCTAAAATTACACTCGGCGGCACAGAAACAAATACGATTGGCGATCTTCCAAATGTGGGTAGTGCTGCACCAGACTTCACACTTGTTAGTAAGGATATGCAGGAAAAGACACTCACAAGTTATCACGGACAAAAGGTAATTCTTAATATATATCCAAGCATAGATACAGGTGTGTGTGCCATGTCAACCAAAAAATTTAATCAGGAAGCTTCCAAGCTTGAGAATACCCGAATCTTATGTGTCTCTAAGGACTTGCCGTTTGCTTTAAAACGTTATTGTGACGCTGAAGGAATTGATAACCTTGACAACCTGACCAACTTCAGAGATGGAGGTAGTTTCGGTAAAAATTACGGTGTTGAAATATTTGATGGAGCCTTTAAAGGACTCAACGCAAGAGCGATAGTAGTAGTGAATGAAGAAGGCAAGGTAACTTATACAGAACTAGTACCTGAGGTGGGACAAGAGCCAAACTATGAGAAGGCTTTAGCCGCCATTCAGTAGGTAAAAGCAACCATTGGCCAACATTCTTCATTATGTGTTTGTTAAGACCGAAACTATTTAAGCAGTTGTACGTCTTTCGTTAGGTCTATCACTAAATAAATAATCGTTTTGAAGAAATTTTTGCTGCTATTTGCAGTTTTCCCACTTTTACTTTTTGGTCAGGAGAAGTACACAGTCAATGGCTATGTAAAAGACGCCTCCAATGGTGAAGCACTAATTGGTGCGACTGTATTGATTACAGATCTCAATACAGGAAACATTACCAATGTATATGGGTTTTATTCCATCACGGTTCCTAAAGGGGACTATTCTGTTGAATTCCGCTATCTCGGCTTTGTTACCGAAAAGAGGACAATTTCGCTATCGGAAAATACCCGCTTAGATGTGGAGTTGCAGGAGGAGCAAACCAGACTTGAAGAGGTAGTGGTTACAGCTAAGCCTGAGGATGAAAATGTAACTTCCACTGAAATGAGTGTCGCTGAGATTGACATTCAAACGATCCGAAAAATGCCGGCAATTCTGGGCGAAGTAGATATCATAAAAAGCCTTCAGCTTCTTCCGGGAGTATCCACGGTTGGAGAGGGAGCCTCTGGATTCAACGTGCGAGGCGGAAACGTAGGACAAAATCTCATTCTGCTAGATGAAGCACCTGTTTATAACTCATCGCACTTATTAGGATTTTTCTCAGTATTCAACCCGGATGCGGTAAAAGATATGAAACTGTACAAAGGAGCAATCCCTGCACAGTTTGGTGGCCGTCTTGCTTCCATTTTGGATATCCGTATGAAAGAAGGAAACAGTAAGGAGCTCGAAGTAAATGGAGGAATCGGTACCATATTCAGTCGGGTAGCAGTTGAGGCTCCGATCAAAAAAGAAAAGTCTTCATTCATCATAGCAGGCAGAAGATCATACGCTGACATTCTTGCACGACCATTTGTAGAAGAACTTAGAGATGGGGCAGCACTGAATTTTTACGATCTCACACTTAAAACCAACTACCAGTTTTCAGATAAAGATCAGATATTCCTGTCTGGCTATTTTGGTAAAGACAATTTCCTCTTCGACGCAAATCAAGGCTTCAGCTGGGGCAACAGAACCACCACATTTCGTTGGAATCACCTGTTCAACGATCGGCTTTTTGCCAATTTCACCACATTCTTTAGCGACTATGAATACGAATTGGCCTTCGGAGACAATCCAAGAGACCGTTTTGAATGGAACTCGGACATCAACACACTCGCTTTAAAACCATCATTTACCTACTTCATTGATCAAAGAAATGAGCTCACTTTCGGAGGGGAACTATTCCGATATACGTTTGAACCCGCTCGAGCCATTGGGGTGAGTGACGGAGACGTGATCGATATCAGTGTGCCAGATAAGCGTGCCATAGAAACAGCCGTATATATCAATAACGAGCAAAAGCTTAATGACAAACTTTCTGTACAATACGGACTCAGATTTTCTTACTTCAATCTCATCGGAGCAGGAAATAAATTTAACCTTGGAGATACCATACCGGGCAGAAGAAGACCTATTGAAAGCATCGAAGAGGTGGGAAGCGGCGAGTCGATTGCAAAACATCACGGATGGGAGCCGCGACTTTCGTTCAGATATCAGCTGAACACGACGACTTCAGTCAAAGCCAGCTACAACCGAATGTTGCAATACATTCACCTCATTTCAAATACCACGGCATCCAATCCTCTTGATGTATGGACGCCGAGCTCAAACAATCTGGAGCCGCAAATAGGACAACAATGGGCCGTAGGCTTATTTAAAAACCTGAAAAACAACGCCTATGAAACTTCCGTCGAGTTCTATTATCGACAAACCGAGCGCCAATTGGAATATATCAATGGAGCCGATTTGCTGATTAATGAAGCGTTGGAAGCTGATCTGCTATCCGGTGATGGTAGAGCCTATGGCATGGAAGTTTACTTGAAGAAAAACTCAGGAAGACTGAATGGCTGGGTGAGTTATACATTGGGTAGAACCGAACTTCAGACAGAAGGTATCAACAATGGAGAATGGTATCCTACCCGATTCGATCAAACACACAACCTGAAGCTTACCGCTTTCTACGAGTTGAACGATCGCTGGTCACTTTCATCTACATTTTCATATTTGAGCGGAACGCCAACTACATTCCCAACGAGCCGATACGAAGTACAGGGAATCACCATTCCTCACAATGCGAACGACTCGCGAAACAATGTGAGATTACCAAACTACCACCGTCTTGATTTCTCTGCTACACGCAAAGGACGTACGGTGAAAAGAAACGGTACTCCAAGAAAAAACCGAGACGAATTGGTGTTTACGGTTTACAACGTTTACAACCGAGCCAACCCATTTTCGATTTACTTCTGGCAAGGAGGAGATCGAGTTGATGCAGGAGCACTTGCTGATACACGGGCCACTCAGGTTTCCATTTTTGCATCATTTATTCCATCCATCACTTACAATTTCAAGTTCTAATGAAAAAGCTATTTATACTTCTTTTTGCGGTAGCTATCCTTGCATGCGAGGACGATATTTTGGTAGAGCTGCCCGAAGCAGAACCGGTACTAGCGTTTGATGCCTGGATTTACAGGAAGGCTGAAAAGCAAACCATTCGCATTACACGAACCAACTCCTATTTCGATAGTTCAGAACCGGAAGGAATTTCCGGCGCATCAGTTTTGGTGGTAGATGGATCCGGAACAGTATATCCATTTAATGAGGAGAGCCCGGGCACATATAGCTGGCTTCCGGCTAATCCGGCTGATTCATTTGGCACGGTTGGCGAGACCTATTTTCTGGATGTTCAGATCAATGGAAAACAGTACGGATCTGTAAGCAAAATGGGTCGCGTACCTAAAATTGACAGCATCACCTGGCGATTCGAAGAAGGTATTTTCGGATCAGATGATTCATACTTTGCCGAATTTTGGTCGCGAGACTTTGAAGGGAAAGGAGATGCATATTGGATTAAAAGTTGGAAGAATGGCCTCCGCCTGAACAAGCCTCAGGAAATAACCCTTTCTTTCGATGGAGCTTTTTCGCCAGAAGGCAATGCCGATGGACTCACCTTTATTCAGCCGATCAGAGATGGCATCAACCCATTTGAATTGGATGAAGATGACTCATTCATACCTCCATTCACAGGTCCGGGAGAAGACAGCATCTATGTAGAGATCAATTCGATCACACCGGAAGCATGGTTCTTTTGGAATCAGGTGGTTATACAGACAGATAGACCTGGTGGGTTTGGTGAATTGTTCGCCTCCAGCCTGGCCAATGTTGAGTCCAATATTGTGGCTGAAGATGACGAGCAGGTAGTCGGATTCTTCTGTGTATCTGCCGTGTCTTCATTAGGCAGACGCTTTACAGAAGATGCGATTAGAGAAGAAGAAGAGTGATTTCGAAATTAAATAATACAATTTCAACTTTATAAAATCCAGTTGACAACATAGCCTCGTAGGTAGCTTAGATTTTAAAAATTTAAAAATTTAAGCACTATGAGAAAATTAGTATTATCACTGGGCCTTGTTATTTCAGCTGCCCTGGTGATTGTTTTGGTGGCCGCTGACCACATCGATGCGCCTGCCGTGGGCTCGCTTTCAAGCGGGAGTACGGTAGAGGATATCACCGACTATTACGCATTCGAAAGTCCGTCCAATTCAGACAACTACGTGTTCGTTTGCAATGTGGCAGGACTCAGCTCTGCCACATCCTTCAGCGATGACGTGATGTATGAATTCAACATTGATAGCGATGGCGATAATGTTGAAGATCAATTGATCCAGGTTTATTTCGAAGATGACCAGGCAATCACGTATGGAGTGGTTGATGCGGACGGACAAACAGGTTTGAATAGCCAGATTGTTGCCGGTGCCACAAGAGTATCTGCAGATATTTCCTCACCTGTTACATCAGGAAGTATTCAGCTATTTGCCGGCTTGAGAGATGATCCATTCTTCATGGATTTTTTCCAATTCGTAGATATTGTAAACGGAGTTGGAGCTTCATTAAGTGATGACACCAATACAGGAGTGTATGACGCCAACCGGGATTCAGATCCTGATATGGATGGTGTCCAGCCTTATCCTGCTGCTTTCAAAGCAGATGGCGAAGCGACAGACACCTTCGCCGGCGCTAATGTGCTCTCAGTAGTGGTAGAAGTACCAAAGAGCAGCATCAATGATACCGACGGCAAATTCACCTCGTGGGTAGAAGCCAAGGTGAAACAATAATTCAAAACTTTATAAGAACTGAAATCATGAAAAAGAGAAATAATATTTATGCAATGTTGTCGATCATGGCTCTGCTTGTTTTTTCAAGCTGTGGAGATGATGACGGAGACATTCAGATGGAGCTGGACACCTACGCTACTGTTGATCAAATGGGAAGACCTGCAATCAATACGGTCTTCAACTTCTTCGGAACTGCCGATGTGAAAAACGGTTACAACTCAACGCTTCCATCCAATGGATCGGCAAATGCAGCTGCTTTTGCAGGCATACTGGATGCGCTTCAAACGTACATTTTCCTCGATCCCGAGCAATTTGAAAACATCCTTGGAATCGATAATGATGCACTGGCAGGAGTATTGGCTGTTGATGTACTTCAATCAGACAAAAATTCAGCGACAGCCTATGGCGCGCTCAATGGGCGAGCGCTCAGTGATGATGTAATCGACGTGACCTTGTTGTTGGCTTTTGCAGATCAGTCTGATGCCGGAGCGGACAATCCGGTAAAAGATGGAGTATCGTCAGATAATGTGGACGCGAACGACAAGTCGTTTCGTTCAAGCTTCCCGTACCTGGCAAGCCCTCATTGACAAAAATTTGAAAGGCTATCGACGTGAGTCAGCGTCGATAGCCTTCTTCTAAAACCAAATAGCTATGAATAACATTTTAAAAACCATATTCCTTTCAGTGATTGTTGTTGGCTGCACTGAATCAACAAAAAAGGGAACCATAGCCAACCGCGTTGATTATGCCAAATACCTCAGCGCTGCACAAAAAGATCTGTCACCACTGAAAAAGGAGCTCGCGCTGTGGACAAGCAAAATCGAAATTGAACCACGAGGCTTTATTTTCTATGAAAAATTAGGAAGCACTTACAATCAACTATTTGAAAAAACCGGAGACATAAGCTACCTGCACAAATCAGATAGTGTATTTGGTCTTGCACAAAAAATATCAAAAGGGAAATGGAAAGTCCCGAGTTTACTGAGCATAAGCGGCCTGGCCATCAAGCAACATAATTTTGATAAAGCAGCAACGTATGCTGTAATCGCAAATGAACTATCAGCGGAAAAATTCGGACCACTTCTCATGCAATTTGATGCAGAGATGGAGCTTGGAAATTATAAAATGGCAGGAGCCATCCTGAAGAAAACCAGGCGGATGAACTCTTTCGATTATCTGGTCAGGTTATCAAAGTATAAAGATTACGAAGGAGACCTTGACTCAGCCATTTTCTACATGGAAAAAGCCAATGACCTGGTGAAGGCGCATCAAAAGGAACGCAAGCTATGGGCTACCGCTAACCTTGGCGATATGTACGGGCATGCCGGACGGATAGAGGACTCTTACGCAAACTATTTGAAAGTACTGGCACTGGATTCTACCTACGATTATGCGCTGAAGGGCATAGCCTGGGTGACGTATTCCAATGACGGCAACACGGCTGAGGCAAAAGAGATTTTATCAAAGCTTCAGCAAAAAACAGCCATGCCTGATTATTACATGACGCTGGCAGAAATCAGCGAATATGAGGGGAATGAGGAGGAAGCGGAAATGTACATAAACCAATTTCTCACAGAGGCAGGTAAGAGTGAGTATCAAGGAATGTACAATAAATACCTGATCGACATTTTTCTTGCAAGAGGTGATTTTGCATCGGCAGAGAAGCTAGCACGGGAAGAAATAGAAAGGCGTCCAAATCCGGCAACTTATGATTGGCTGGCATGGACACTTTTCAACCAAGGTAAAGCTGATGAAGCTGTGGAACTGTACAGAGAAAACGTAGAAGGAAAAACCTACGAACCTGAAGCAACATATCATATGGGCTTGGTTTATCATGCTGCCGGAATCAATGCGGGCAAAGACTATTTGCGGGAATCTTTAGACGCAAAGTATGAGCTCGGCCCTCTGGCCATCATGAAGATAAAATCTGCATTGAAAGGATAATTTGCTTAGATAAATCCAAAGTCTTAACAGATTCCGTAAGTGAAAGAACAATTGTAAGTCGTAGGAATGCGATTTATAGCTGGTTGGTGATAGATGCCCTGATCACATTGTGGTCAGGGTTTTTTTATTTAACGAAATGTTAATGATGGTAAAAAAAACCATCAAGACCATTCCGACTGTTATTTTAGACAAAAAATCACCAACGTGTCTCGACTCATTTTTGTATTGCTTGTTGTACTCATCGGATGTCAACAATCCACCGACAATCATCCCATATTAAAGTTCCATCCGTCATCAGATGTGTTTGAAGATGGATACGTCAGCAAATACTACCGACACTATTATCCAAAGAATAAAGATTCAAGAGCGGCTACCGAAATTACCTATACAAAATTTCGGAAGGAAGGCGATCAGATTTTTACAGAGAGATACAATGCAGGTTTTGATCTGGTCGGTATCAGCGAATCTCGGTTAGCAGACACAGAAATTATTTTTGAAAAGCTGGTTGATATTCGCATGCAAGACACTTTTAACATAGAGATTTTAAACCCGGTAAGAACCCGATGGGAACCCAGCGATGCAGATCCATATACGGTGAGGTATCAGCTGAATGATACCTATTATCGCTACGTCGAAACGCAACAAAATGTCTACGACACTTTAATCGATGGAAAGCCAGCTAAGGTGTTTAATTCAACTTCTGCCTACACCAAAGAAGAGGATGGTGAGGAAGTCAACAGCTACAGCGACCAGGCTATTTATTTGTCGGAAGTAGGATTCTATTCATCGCTGAGTGAAAATGAAAACTACGTACTGGAGGTAGAACTCATGGAGCAAATGCCGGTCGAGGAGTTTGAGCGGAGAGCAGATCACGACAAGCATCGCATTGCCTGGATTGACCCTGAAAATACGCTCGATGCTGGCGAAGATTTCAATATCTGCGGTCATGAAAGATTCATTGCAGACTATTACAATTCTACTCCGGACGGCAGATACATCCACGGCAAGCGAGCACTACTTGACACGGTGTATAACAACCTGGATGAATCAAAAATGTTGGAGCAAAATGGGATGCTCGTTTTTCGCTTTGTGGTAAACTGCGAGGGAAAACCCGGCAGGTTTACAGTCGATGGATATGACTTCATGTATCAGCCCATAAAGTTTGAACAAGAAACCATCGATCATCTGTATGGGATCCTCCGAATGCTCGAAGATTGGCGGCCGGTTGTCATCAATGATGAAGCCCGGGATGCCTATTTCTACATCACCTTTAAAATTGACAATGGGAAAATCACTGACATACTTCCTTAATTTCTGTCTGGCCTTGCTGGTGCTTTCTTCCTGCTCAGAACGGGAGTGGTACAAAAAAGAGCTTACGGCAGAACAGAAAAAGCAATATGGTCCTCAGCTGAGAGGAGGAAGAGTTTACTACTACCAGGGCTCCGTGCCGGAGCAGTTTCAGCTAGACGAGTCGTTCGAGATGGATTCCACGGACGCAGATCTTTGGAGAGAAATAGCCACTGCCCGTTTGAAACGAGGCATTGCGGACGAAATGTATTATTACTACGGTGAAGCTGTGAAACGAAAGCCGGAAAAGTGGGCAGGATTTAGAGGCTATATCTACCTGTACTTCTACAGAGACTACTATCGCGCCATGGAAGATTTCAACTACGCAGATGAGTTGCGTGGAGAAGTAGATTTCTCACAAGGGCAAAATCATGATTACATGCGCGGCATCTGCTATTATGGATTGGAAGACTATCAAGCGGCAAATGAGTCACTCGACAAATACATCAATAAGGTCGTAGAGGAAGAAGGCGAAGAGTGGGTAGATGTCTATGCCCTTTTATACAAAGGACTTGCATTGATCAAACTTGAGCGACTCGATGAAGCCATGACGGCATTTGATAAGGCACTTAAGTATTACAAAAATCTTTCGGATTGCTTTTATCACAAAGCGAGAATTTATGTAGCCCGGGGGCAGTTTGATTTGGCCATGAAAAATTTACGTCTAGCCGAGCAATATCACCAGGAAGGCTACTATCATCAGCGCCCATATGTGGAGGTGTTAGAGCAGATCTACATTCAAGATATCCGAAAACTGATGCGAGAGATCAGCACGAGTTGAATTGGCACACTTTTGAGCAGGTCATCCTGAACCCGCCTGCCGCAAGCAAGCTTGTTTCAGAATCTAAAACGCCTAAATAGGATAAGACAGATTTGCGTTGGCAGGGGTTTGAAATACCACTATCAGTCGTGATTTTTAACGCTTGTCTTCTCATTTTTTTAACGCCATTTCTGAATAGGCAACTTCTCTATGCTAACAATTATGCTTTAGCCACAATTTCGCTTCTAAGAAGCGATCTCTTAAAATCTCGTGTAGGCATTGCGGGTAAGCTGGATTGATTTTAAGATGGGCTTTTGCCTGCTTTTTGCCAAGAAAAAGCAGGTGCCTCCCCGGCACAAGGGGGATTGTAATCAAGACAAAAAGTAAAGCTAAAACGCCCTCGGAAAAACCACCATCCCAACAAGCACGAAGAGAGAGTGCTCGATGGGACGATGATTAGAAAATATTTACAAGTCATACATCACAGTAAACAAACCGTATCGCTGCTGAATATCATATGAATACGTGCTGATCAGGTTATCACTGAAGCTATCTCTACGCACAGATCGCGTGTCAAGCAAATTCAATCCCTGAAGCTTAAACTCCCACGGACTTTTCTTTTTGCGATAGCTCAGAGAAGCATCCAGCACATCGAAAGAGGTTTCCTGATTCTGACTTTGATTCACGTACTTATTGTACGCATACTCCGTCTCAAATCGGAAGCCTTTAAACGTCAGCGTCGTGCCCACATTGGGGCGATGATTCACAAACTGGTTGGTAAACGAGCCGGAAGAATACCGATTAATTGATACGCTATATCCGGTGCGAACCGACAGTTTCTTGAACAATCGCGCAGACATGTTCAGCCCGTACTGGTGTGTGAAATTGTCGTTTTGGATCAACTGACTTTCAATTTGGTTGTTGAGCGCCGATTTGGAAACAGTCACCGAGCCACTCACTCTGAAGTGGTCAAAGCGCTTTTCAAGGTTGAGGTATCCGCTTGTCGTGTAATTAGCTTCGCCAGCATTGATCGAAGTGAGCACATTCTCCACTCCACTCAGCTCCTGATTATTGATAAATCCATCCCTGATGTACTGATGACTGATCCCGCCACTGATATTGAAAAAGTTGTACATGTTGAAGTTGCGGTAGTTCACGCTCAGGTTGTGTGACAAGGCCGGATCCAATAAGGTATTCCCAAAGAGGAGTGTATTGTATCGACTCAGCCGATATCCTTCAGCATATGAGCTCACGTCGTTGTATTCCAGCGACTGATTGTAGTTGAAGTTGATCTCGTGTGAGCTACCAAACTCGTACCGTGCGGTAAGCTGCGGAAAGAGGTATTGCGCCTGGTTCGGAGATTCGGAGATGCCTTTCACCGTATAGCTATTCAAGCTCAGACCGGGACTGATGGTCAGCTTATCCCACTTTTTGCGATACCTGAGCCTCAGATATCTATTCGTAATGTTCAGTTCCTGATCCAAATCCACCACTTCATCCTGCTCATCACTCAGGTTAGAAGCGAGTGTTTGCCTGGAGTGGTTGATGCCAACGGCCGCATTGATATGCGTGGTTTTGTTTAGGATATAATAGTAGTTGAAGGCCCCATCAATACGCTTGGAAACAATGTCCTGATCCTGCGATAGCTGAAGCGAATTGTTTGGCAGGAAATCACTGAACAACGGAAGCTGACTCGCCAACAGTTGATTGGTGGTTGTCTGTTCCTGGTTGTAGTTAACCTCTGCGGCTATGATGTTTCGCTCATTCAGCGCAGTGAACATCCGCGCCTGATGACTTTGACTCGTCGGTTCACGATCGTTACCTTCCTGCAATAAATTGCTTCCTGACATCAATTGCGAATTTCGAAGCATGGCCTGATCGATGTTGCTGCGCTTTCCGAAAAAAGTATAGTCCAGCTGCATATTGTAGTTGGGCGTGTACTTCGCAGAAAATCGTCCTAGCCCTGACCGATTGCCCACAGAGGTGGCGGTAGTTAGCTGTTCCTGCGTTTGGTCATCAAGCTGCGGATAGGTTCGAAAGGAGTTTGAGCCCATGGTCACCTCATTGTCAAAGCCGATCAAAAATCCCGTAAACAGGAGCTTATCAGAAGGTTGGGTGGTAAAATTCAGTGCTCCCAGCCTGTTGGTCAGGTCACTCGCCGAGTTCCGATCTGTGATTGGAATGCCCGCATCTCCCGCATTCATTCGGAAGGAAGTGCCATTTCGTGCAGCCATGGAAGCAAGCCCTCCGGACATTCGAAAATAGTCGTTGAGCGTAAGTGCAAGCTCACCTACATTGTTGCCATCACCAATGAAGTTGACGCTGGTCTTGGGCGAATAGTAGAAGGTGTTGGCATGACCAAAGTAGCGTTTTTCCGGCCCGCCTCCGGCCTCAATATCACCGAATACGATGCGCTTTTTATCAGATTTGAGCTCAATGTTCAGCGCCAGCTGCTCATTGTTATTGAGTCCCTGCATTGGCTGAATGTCGTTGAAGTTTTGAAGCACCTGCACACGGTCCACCACATCTGCCGGAATGTTTTTGGTAGCCAATTTGGTATCTCCTTCAAAAAACTCCTTGCCATCTACCAGCACTTTATCCACTCGTTGACCTTGCACTTCAATGTCGCCATTTTCCCGAATGGCAAATCCCGGCAATTCTTCCAGCACATCTTCCAGCTTGCGTTCATCCCCTTTGGTAAAAGCCTCGGCTTTATAGGAAATCGTATCGCCCCTGACAAGCACGGGCATCTCGGCGACCACCGTCACCTCATCCAGCGCATTCACGGATTCCTTCATGATGATAATCAATGGATCGTCAGTGGTCTGGCTAAGTTGTAAATGCCGGCTATAGGGCACATAGCCAACAAACGTGACCTTTATCTCATAGACCGTATTCGCCTGCAGCCGGAGCTGAAAGCCTCCTTTGACATCTGTCACGGCGAAGGCTTTCATTTCCTGCGTTGCGGTATCTATGGCCATCACATTGGCAAAAGCGATAGGAGCAAGCGTGGAGTCACGGGTTTGCCCTTTGAGCAATACGTGACTTTGAGCATGTGCACCTAAGTAGCTCGTGAGGCTCAATAAGCACAATAGAATTAGTCCTTTCATTTTGATGCTTATCCTCCGATTCTGATCACACGCGTTTCTCCACCGTCGCCCGTGTCATACTTCTTCATCATTTCCTGGAGCTTCTCGTCTCTGATCTTGTCAGCTTCTTCGCGCGACACGCGCTTGCCTTTACTCGGCACTTCAATAGCTACTGGTGTGGCAGGATTGAGTTCCACTTTGGTACATAGGAAAGTGAAGTTTCCATTCTTTAGCTCGAGAATAAGCCCCGGTAATCCCCACGTGTTGGAGGGTCCTTGAGAGACAGGAATATCGGGCGTATACCATGCCGTGATCAGTGTGGTGTCCATGACGGTTTCCGTAGTTTGCTCTGAGTCACTTAGCGACATGGTCATCTGCTCGGTAATGTTCAGATACTCCGCTTTGATGACTGTGTATTCCCCAATCTTCTTGGTCTCCCCGAGGATCTTCCAGTTGAAAGTGGGCATTTCATCCTCGATCAGAAATTTCTTCCCAAAAATCTCCGTCTCCTCCAGGAATTGATTCTTACTCGGGTTGAGGTAGCTCACCGAGTTGCCGGTCGAAAGCCTGATCTGCATGCCACCACCACTCGGTGCTCCGGCTTCAGACTCAAGCTCTACGTCTTCTTTCCAGAGCGCTTCCTGCAGGTTAAATGTCAGGGTGTAGTCGCGCTGAGATTGCTGCATGAGCTGCTTGCGAATCGACTCTTGCATATCGGGACTCATGTCTCTACCGGCCACATCCAGCGACTCGATACTCATGGAGGATTTGTAGGACGCAATTCCTTCAAATTTCTGTTGGCTGAAGGCCTTGAATGTGACTCCCACCAGCAAGCCTGGTACCAGTGAGAGGATAAGCATCGTTTTTCTCATTTTTTGTTTTTCTGTTTCCGGCAAACCAATGAGAATGAGTGCTAACACATGGTTAAGCAGTGTTAACGTGTGTTAACGGATGGAAAGGAGCCAGTCTCGGCCACCTATATTTGCTGTGTGAAAAAGCAATCCTACCGCAAGAGCTTGATTTTGATCGTGATGACTGCTCTGGTGCTCACCGCAGCGCAGGTGTACTTTACGGTGCAGAGCTATGAGGTAAACAAGCAGCAATTCATACGGGACGTGCAGCAATCATTGAATGCGAGCATCGAAAATTACTTTGCGGGAAAGGCGCGGAGCAGCATTTTCGTGATGAGTGAGGGATCGCTGGATACGCTGGTCGGCGGCCGTCAGTCGTATGCTTTCGCATCTGCGGTCACCAACATCGACAGCCTGATTAAGGTCGCCGGGGATAGTCAGGCAAGAGTTAGCACGGGGTTTACTCACATCTGGTCGGGATCGTCAAATCCGGATTCCACCTACATCGACTCAGCCTTTCAGCTGAGCAATGAAACTTCCCTCAGGAAATTAAGAATCAAGGGAGATTTTGATTCTTCCCGAGCCAGAGAGCTGGAGTTTTTGACGCAGAAAGTCATGGTTTCGATCAGCGAAGATCTCGTGGACCTGGGGGCGCTTTACACCGAATTTGAAAAGCAACTGAAAGAAAAAAACCTGGACGTGAATTTTGTGCTGAACCAGGAAAGCCGTGCGGGCAAAACCAAAATTGGATCGCTGGATGACACCAACTACCTGTCAGCTTCTGCGACCTCCGCCTTTCTGGATAGCTTCACCACCATCAATGTAAACTTTGAAAACGCGACCCTGATCATATTGAAAAATGGGATTGGCGAACTCGTGCTCTCCATCCTGCTCATTGGCCTGGTGATCGGCACGTTGATTCATCTGTATCGTACCATCAATGAACAAAAACAACTGGCGGCCATCAAAGACGACCTGATCAGCAACATCACGCATGAATTTAAAACGCCGATCGCTACGATTTTTTCCGCACTCGAAGGCGTTACCAGCTTCAACGATACCAACGATCAGGAAAAGACACGACGCTACCTGGCGCTCTCCAACAATCAGTTGCAAAAGCTCAACGACATGGTGGAGAAGATGCTGGAGACTGCCATCATTGATCAGGGGAAACTCACGCTGAATGTAGAGGAAGTGGAGGTGGTATCCTGGACGGAAACTATCGTGAAGCGATTTCAATTGATTGAAACCGACAAGCAGATAGCGTTTGAAGCGGACATGGAATCGGCGGTGTGTACACTCGATCGATTCCACATGGAGAATACACTTTCCAACCTCATCGACAATGCCATCAAGTATGGCGGTGATGCTATCACCATTCGGCTGAAGCAAAAGGAGTCGTCATTTGTGTGGGAGGTAGAAGACAATGGCGGCAACATACCGACGGCTCAAAAAGATAAAATATTTGATAAGCTCTACCGCATCCCTACGGGCAATCAGCACGATGTAAAAGGATTTGGGATTGGGCTCTACTATGCACGCACCATTGCCGAATTGCATGGCGGCCAGCTTACGCTCGAAGGCTCCAACCAACAAACGATTTTCAGATTGTCCCTATGAGTACTGAGTCTGCCAAAATATTGCTAGCGGAAGATGAAGCGGCGCTTGGGATGATCATCCGGGAGAGTCTGGAATCACGCGGATTTCAGGTAGTCTTTTGCAAGGATGGGGAGGAGGCGAGAAGTGCATACGAGGCGGACCGTCCAGACATTCTGGTGCTGGATGTCATGATGCCGAAGCTTGACGGATTTTCTTTGGTAAAGGAGCTGCGCAAAAAAGATCAATTCATCCCGATCATCTTTCTCACGGCCAAGTCACGCACCGAAGATGTGGTGGAGGGTTTTGGCTATGGAGCCAATGATTACCTCAAAAAACCGTTCAGCATGGAAGAACTGATCGTGCGGATTCAAGCCTTGCTCAACCGAAAAACTAAGCAGCAGACAAACGGCACACAAGAGATCGGTGCTTACACGTTTGACTGCCAGAAGCAGGTGCTGACCCATCGTCCAAGTAATGAAGAAGAGCGGCTCACACACCGTGAAGCACATTTGCTGGATGCACTTCTGCAAAATGCGAATGAGCTCACCGACCGCCAGCAGATCCTCAAATCCTTGTGGGGCAACGACGACTTTTTCAATGCCCGCAGCATGGATGTCTTCATCAGCAAGCTCCGCAAGAAACTCTCCAAGGACGACACCATCCAAATTATCAATGTACGTGGGTATGGGTATAAGTTGGTGGTGTGAAGCATCTACCGTCATTCCGGTTTTGGAGGAACGACAAATACCGGAATCTAGCGCTGCATTAATAATGGTGAGGAACGAGGTTGTCTGTCTTGACGTGCCCCCTCATGTTAGTAAAAGCCTTTTACTTTTACTTTTTGTCTTGATACAAAAAGTAACAAAAAACTCAAGGCTGATTCATTAATGGCTAAAAAAGGATTCGGTCAGCTAAAATCCATGAAACTCACTGCGCTCAAACAGTCATGTATTTTTTAACGCTTTCCTCTTCCTTTTTCTTAACGCCATTTCTGAATAGGCCGTTTTACTCACCATTGCAAATGCTGCTCAACTTCGCTGAAAGCGATTCAGAGAGCAAGCATATTTATGGTGCGTGGGGAATGAAATCTCGGCGGCCAGCGTCTGGCCATGAGGGCAGGTCCCTATGCTCGCATAGCGAGCTCCGGCAAAATCACGTGAAGGGCTGTGTGAATGGCTGGATTGATTTTGTCATACACTTTTTGTTACTTTTTGGTGTTTCAAAAAGTAAGGAAGCAAAGGTGCCTCCCCTGAGGGTACAGCGTCAAGACAAAAAGGAAGGTATCCTCACTTCTTCATCCCCTCCACTTCATTCAAAAAATTGATCATTAAATAAATATGCTGAGACAGCTCCTTGTTGATGACCGTCTCGTCCTCCGCCATGATTAAGTTGAAATAGACATCCTCGATGGAGCGACGAAGTGCCGCAGGCGAGGCAAAATCAAACATATCCTGCAGCTCATGGAGCAGCCGCTGCTCATATACAAATTGGTCGATGGGATTCATAGTTGGTTAATTTTAGAATTGAAAATAACACAATTGAAAATTGATAATTCAAATCAATAATGATACTTATTGTATGTAGACTTGTTGTATACTTCTCGTCAGCTTTGATGTGTGCAAGAAGACATCCTCAAACGGTTTGGAAATCGAGTTAGACATGTTCGTAAAGAGCGTGGATGGTCTCAGGAAAAGCTTGCCGAGCATACTGGTTTCCATCGCACTTACATTGGCATGGTTGAACGAGGAGAACGTAATATAAGCCTCAAAAACATTGAAGGATTTGCTAAGGTTTTTCAGTTGGAGTTGAAAGAGCTATTGGATTTTTGAGAATACCATTTTAATTACTTGCATGCCTTTTAAACAAATACAAAAAAAGCCACCCCTCGGTAGCTCCTTCATGCTTAATCAGTTGGTTTGCGAGGGGATCATTACCCTATAATCGTACGCGCAGACAAATACCCAATATAAAACGACGGATTCGATCGCTTGAAGCGCTTCATGACCCGATCCAGTTTCTCTAGAAACAGGTTACCCTCATCCATGAGCGATTCTATGCTTTGAGTGGCCGACCGTGATGCAATCTTATAGGAGCGCGGCTTGCCTCGCTGATCCTGATATGTGCCAAAGTCCAACTTCACATCTTCAATCTGATCTTGAGTAAGTCCATAGTCTGCCATGTTTGTCACGTGGCTTTCCAGCAGGTCAATGACGTGGCTCGCTTTGGTCTCAAACTCCTCGTTGGCCAGGCGCAGGTAGTCAGACTTGGAGTTGCTGGACTGAACGAGTAGCTCTGGGTTTTCGGTATCCTCAGCGTAGGCTTCCAGCACATCGTCCAGGATGTCCAGCTTTTCGGCGATGCGTTGTTTGGTGTCTAGCAACGTACCACCGATAAATACCTGAGCAGCCTCCTGATCTTCTGCAGAAGTACGAATTTGATGGATGATTTGTGCCAGGCCTGTTTTGTAATTACTTGCAATGGGGATGGCATTCCACGTTGCAGAGGTACCATCCAGATACCCATTGGTGGAGCGCATCATCTCCAGTTTTTTGATTTGTCTTTTGTTCATGATAAACATTTAAAAGTTTAAAAAAATATTGAAGCTGCAAGGGTATTCGTTAGCCGTCATAATCCTGAATAGTGCATGTTTACCATTGGTGTACAAGTGGAGATTTCTATCAGTTGTGCACGGATGTTAGAGGTCTATGCACGGCTGTCAGTGCTTTATGCAGTGATGTAAGTCCTTTATGCAGAGCTGCCAGTGCTTTATGCAGTGATGTAAGTGGTCCATGCAGTGATGTCAATGCTTTATGCAATGATGTAAGTGGTTTATGCACGCATGTGACAGGCTTATGCGCGGCTGTCAGGGGTTTATGTATGGGTGTAAGTGGTTCATGTAGGGGAGGGAGGGGTTGGTGCGGAGCGGTGAACCTATTTCACTTTCTCTGCTTCATTGAGAAAGTTGATGATTAAATAGATGTGCTGGGATAGATCTTTACTTATTACGGTTTCTTCTTTGGTCATGAGCAGGTTGAAATAAACATCTTCGATGGCGCGCCGAAGTTCCGCAGGCGAAGCGAACTCAAACAGCTCTTGCAGTTCATGGAGCAGCCGTCGTTCATATACAAATTGGTCGATGGGGTTCATTGAGAATGCAATCTAACTAAATAGAGCCAATTGGCTCTAATATTCGTTTATGTTTTTACTGAGTTTACCACCATGAAAAACCAGTCTTTCATAGATGCATTTGGCAAGCACTTGAAAAAGCTTCGTGAAGAACGTGGACTTAGTCAGGAAGAGCTGGCACATAAATCAAATATGGCGTTCAGCCAGATTGGCCGATTTGAGCGTGGAGTGAGGAGCCCAACACTCAGTACAATTGCAGCTCTTGCAAAAGGATTGGGAGTGGAACCAAAGGAGTTATTAGACTTTTAGCACTTTCTATTTCACTATTCTTAGGCTGGTAAGTGGTAATTAATGGTTTTGTGTAGATTTAAGTAATTAACTAGTAAGTAATTTTATGAAACCATTTCTTAGATGGGCTGGTGGTAAAAATTGGCTAATTAAGCACATTGACTCCATAATTGATATTAATCAATTCAAAAATTATCATGAACCATTTCTCGGTGGCGGTTCAATCTATTTTCATTTAGATATGAAGAATAGAGAATAGCAATTGAGTTGGGTGAGAATCGATTGAGTGCATTATTTGACAGAGTGATAATCGGAGAGAACAAAAAAAACGACCTTCGCTGCATTACTACGGATACAATAATAAGAGCTCTTAAGAGATCAAATTTTTTGGGAGACGTTACAAAGAATAAAATTGAAAAGTTAGGGTCTTTCTATCGTGGTGATTTGGACCTTGCTTTTGAAAGATTATCTGATTATTTGATAAAAGCGACTACATATTACACTGAATTTATTATTGATGAATGGAATAAAGGTGAAAATGGTATAGCGGCCATAAATAAGGGAATATATGGCCAGATAATGCTATTAAGTGATCTTATGGATCATTTAATTGACAATCGAGCCATTGGAATTAATTCAACAATCAATGATATTATTTTAGAGGTAAAGCCGTATCTGGATCCCATTATCCATTTTTATAATGACATCACTGAAGAGCAATCTGATGATTTAAAATCTAGGCATGGTTCGGGAGGAGATACTAAATATTGGAGGACGCTTCAAATGGTTGTTAGGGAGAATTATCCTGATTTTAATCCTGAAGGACTAGATGAATACAACAGAAAAGAAGCTAAAGAATTCAATGAAAAATCTTTTGCCATAATTAGAGATTTAGAGCAGTTTTTTAAAGTAGATGCAAAAAATAGACTTCTAAATAGGTTTGAAGAAAAAACATGGTGGAAGAAAGGAGTCCCTAAAGAAGTTTACGACAAGGCAGGTGGTCTCGCACTCGCTAAAAATAGGGAGATTGAAAACGAAGAAGATGAAGTCGAGCCATGGGATTGTCTCAATTTAATAGACTATAGAAAAATTGCTCTAAAAAATTGGCAAGATATATTTGACCATGCATATACACAGCCAGGTGTTAAAAAAGGGAATAAAGAAGATAAAACTAAGTGGATGGTGCAATTAGAACGAATAAGAAATCAAAATTTTCATTCTTATTCTGTTTCTCAAGTTGAATATGAGTTTCTAGTTTCTCTAAAAGATTGGTTGATACCGCAAGAATCGTAATCTGACGACCTTCAATTTTTATTGCTTCCGTGTTGAGTTTTGGGTTGAACTGGCTCGGGGTTATAGCGTCCTTGACCTGGAGCATAATATCCACCGGGAGCTTTTTCAACTGTCTTATTGAGTCTACCTTTTTCCAAACCTGTTTGTTCCATTTATATAAAATAATAAGATTGTTCGAATATAACAAACTAAACATCGATTGATTCAGTATAAGAAAAATACTTTTCTATTAGCTGTTCAATTTGATTATTTCTTATGTCTGTTATTAGTGGTTCTATTGTATGAAGCAAGGGGTTTAATAATGCATTGAATGTTGCAAAATATTCTCTTGCAGAACCAAGAACATTCTCTTCCCCAGAGTCGATGTTCAAAACTGCAATAGGATTTTTGCTCGAACCTATACGAAAAGAAGCAAAACTCTTAATATCCTTCCCTTCTTTTTTAAAATAATTTGTAAGTTGACTAACTACTACATCACCCATAAATGAACAATTAGTTATTAGGTCATCAATTTTGTAGCATATATAATTACCTTCAAATATGGCAAATGCCGCGCCAGGCATTTGGTGCAACTTCCCATCAATTCTAATTTTGTTAAAGACAGGAAGTCCTATAATGGGGATTTCTAGATTTTTTTTTGTATTGAGTTTAACATAAGATTCGGGTATTGTTATCAGGACACCAGCATACGCCTTAGTTCGTTTATCGTCCGTGAACGATATTTTTTTATCAAGTATTAATTTATCTATTAAATCGTAATGATCTGAAGCGGGTAAGTAAAGCATAATATTGGCCCCTTTTATATCAACTTCTTGTGTTGAAAAGTATTGTGTAAACATCAATATCTCTTCTAGAACCTTCTTTAGAAGATTAATTTTTCTTTTATCTGTTAATTCTTCATCCGAAAGACCTTTTAATTTATCAACAATCTTTCTATAAAAATTTGGATATTTATTATGAACAAAGGGGTTCGGGGCTTTATAAATTGCTGATATTGTTTCGTTGAATCTAGACTGATTTTCAGCTTGATCAGAACTTAAATACCGCGTAAAAACATAGACCCAAATGACTAGGCTTAATCCAAAAAAAAATGCGGAGTAATATATTCCAGTAGACTCAAACCCATGGAACCAAACTTTGAACATTGTTCTAATACTTGTTACAATATTAGAAGAGTCGATACCGAGCCAGGCACTTAATGCAATTGTAAATAAGCTTGCAAAAAAGCGGTTTAAAATCAATTTATTTTTCATCGTATAACAAAAGCGGTTAATACAATGATAAAAGTTTATTTTGAATCGCTTGTGTTAGCTGATTTTAAACTATCTCATTTATGGATATAGCATCTCTCTTCTTTAGTAGCCATTTAATTCACACCTTCTTCACCTTCTGCTGTCCCGTAATCGCGTCGATCATCTTCGTGTAGCTTACGCGCTTGCCGGAGTGTTGGGAGACATAGAAATACTGTAACCCTTCTAGCTCCACGGTGCATTTGCCCAGCTCGTATCGGTGAGCAAAAACTTCATCTCCTTCAAGGATCTGTATGCCCTCTTCGTCAAGGAGCTCCGGCGGGAGTTTTTCTTTGGGTTTCTTTTTAAATATTCCGAACATCTACTATGCGGTTGAAGCGTGCAATACTATAGAGGAATAGTTAATTAGTAAATAGTTGATTGGGGAAATAGTAATTAGTGGGGGAATAGTGAATTAGTGGAATAGTTAATTGGTGGATTGGTTAAATAGTAAAATAGTGATTAGTGATCAGTTAACTTATTACTAATTAACCAGTCCACTGCTAGACGTTACCGACCACCTGCATGGTCTCGAGTGAAGGGTTTTCACTGCCGCCGCGAGGCTCGATGGTCACGGCAAAGGCTGCCGCATTGGGACCGATGTTTTTCATCTGCACGAGGAAGTTGGAACTGCCCGGCTCGAAGACTCCCGCATCTACAGGCTTCCCATCAATAATCGCCCAAAGCTGATATTGCTGGTCTTGAGAAAGTTCTTTCAGATTTTGAATGCTGAGGTAGACATCCGCTGTTGCTTCATTCCAATACACGGTCGCTTGAGATCCCGGTGAGTTGTCTGTGCCATTCATCACCACACGCTTATACGCCGTGTTGTTCATGATGGCCACCGCATTCTGGATGTCATCCAGCTGCTGATTCACCTGGTTGTAATTGTCCGCAAACTGTTCGTTCTGTGCGATCAGGGAAGCCAGTCGGTCTTCTGCCGATTGCCATTTGTTCCAGTAGTTGAACGCCATTACCGCAGAGCCCAGCGCAATGATCAGCGAAGCAGCCGCGGCAAACCGCAGCATGCCAAACGAACCTTCAGGCTTCATCTCTACTACCGGTGTCTCTTGCTTAGCTTCCGGCTGAGTTTCGATCTGCGCCATCAGCTTATCTTTTATACCAGGAGGAGGCGTCACCGCTGTGGCAAAGGCAAGAAATTCCATAGACAGCTCGATCTTCTCCAGCTCCTCCTGAATCTCAGGATGCTCTGCAGCAGCAGTCTCCACCTCTGTGCGCTCAGCTGCTGAAAGCTGATCCATCACATAGGCTTCTAAGATGCCGGACGATATGTATTCTTCTATGTTCACTCTACTTGCAATACTTTTCTCATGTTCTTTAAACCCATCCTCAGGCGCGTCTTTACCGTGCCGAGCGGAATGTCAAATTCCTTCGAAATTTCTGATTGGGTATAGCCTTTAAAGTACACCATCTCCAGGATGAACTTTTCTTCATCACGTAAAGATGTCATCGTTTCCTTTAAACCAATCCCATCAATATTCAGGTGGCTTAAGTGATCGCGTTCTATTCCAGATACGTAAGTTTCTATGGTATCGGTTTTCCCAACCTTCTTCATTTCTTTCGATCGAATCTTATCGATCGCCAGATTACGGCTGATGTTTACCATCCAGGTAAAGAAACGACCCTTTGAAGAGTCGTATTGATCAATTTTATCCCAAAACTTCATGAAGGCGTCCTGCAGCACTTCTTGCGCTACATCTACGTCTTTGACTATCCGGGAGATTGATCCATAAATCGCTGCAGAATAATTATCATACAGATAGCTGAATGCGTCGGCCTGTCTCGCTTTCATTTGAGCGACAAGTTGATCTTGATCGATTTGGTGATTAGGAAGGCCCACAGTTTTACTATTGCTAAGCTAAATTATTAATTATTGCTATCCTCATGTTGCTCCTTTGCCTAAAATTATCTGGACATGCATCCTTTGTCTGCTGGCAGGCAATGAATAGACCATATTCATGGTCTATTCTGATTTACGTAATGTTGGGTGATTATGGATTTCAAAAAAGGTCATGATTATTCCAATACGCTATTGCCGTTGCTTATATGTCGAAACTTTAGTCATTAAAGTAGAATAATCATTCTGTCAGGATGGCTCTTTTCCCACTTACTTTTTGTCTTGACACAAAAAGTAGCAAAAAGCTCAAGGCTTATTCATTAATTGGCTAAAAAAGGTTTCGGTCAGCTAAAATCCATGAAACTCGCTAGGCTCAGACAGTCATGTATTTCTTAACGCTTCCCTCGCCTTTTTCTTAACGCCATTTCTGAATAGGCCGTTTACTCACCATTGTTAATCCTACTCAACTTTGCTGAAAGCCGATTAAGTGCACGTCATAGGTTAGATTGTTATCCATCCCTACCAAATTCGCTTCATAGAAGCGATCTCTTAAAATCTCGTGTAGGGATAGCGGGTCAGCTGGATTGATTTACTCATACCCTCTATCCATGCCGCACAGCCCCTCGTGAATCTTCGATTTTAAGATGGCTTTTGCTACCGACACGCGTAGTGTTTTTGCCAAGAAAAAGTAGGTGCCTTCCCGGCATTAGGGTATCACAGAAAAACTTGCCAAGTAAGAGATTTAAAACTGATGTGGTAAAATCCAATCGCTACCATCACCCGTATGTTAGAGCAATTATTCATTCAAATCAGCATCTAACATCTAATGAACTTGCTAAAGAACACACACTTTTTACTCTTTTTCCTCATCGCCCTTGCGGGATATGCCCAGACTATCAATGGCTCAGTAAAAGACGCCTCGACGGGTGAACCTATAGAATTTGTCACTATTTATAACCTGACAGACGATGTGCATGCACACAGCAATATAGCCGGGAGCTTTTCCCTTAAGAACACCGCACCTGGTGATTCAATTTTCATCTCCATGGTTGGATATGATCGCATGCAGTTTGTGGTGTCTGAGGAGACTGATTGGAATATCCGCATAACTCCGGCTCCCGTGGAGCTGTCTCAAGTGGTGATCACTCCGGAGATAAACACACTCAACAAAATCAAGCAGGTAGACCTGAAGCTAAACCCGGTGAACTCATCCCAGGAAATCCTACGGAAGGTACCCGGACTATTTATCGCTCAGCATGCCGGCGGAGGTAAGGCAGAGCAAATCTTCCTTAGAGGTTTTGATATCGATCATGGCACAGATATTCAAATCACAGCAGATGGTATTCCGGTCAATATGGTCTCTCATGCGCATGGCCAGGGCTATGCGGATCTTCACTTTTTGATTCCGGAGACGGTACAAGGAGTTGATTTTGGAAAAGGGCCTTATTATGCGGAGAAAGGAAATTTCACCACGGCAGGGTATGTGGATTTCAATACATACAATCGGATCAATCAGAGCAGCGTCAAAGTGGAAGCGGGAAGGTTCAACACCTTGCGAAAGGTTAGTATGATTGATTTGGTGGATGGTGATGGGACACAGGACGCTTACATAGCTACCGAATACATGATCTCGGACGGACCTTTTGAGTCTCCACAAAACTTCAATCGGCTCAACCTGTTTGGAAAGTACAATGCACAGATTGGGAACGACCTATTGACGGTGCAGGCTTCTACCTTTCAAAGCAAGTGGGATGCTTCGGGACAAATTCCGCTGCGCGCCGTGGCGTCTGATCAGATTGGAAGATTCGGAGCGATTGATGATACGGAGGGAGGCGAGACTTCCAGGCAAAATTTTATGATTGATTATACTTCGTCTTTTTCCAATGGAGATTTTATGCAGACCAAAGCCTTTGTTTCTAAGTATGACTTTGAGCTGTATAGCAACTTCACCTTTTTCCTTGATGACCCGGTGAATGGTGATCAGATTCGGCAAAAAGAATCGCGAACGATATATGGCATTCAAACTACCTATAACCATGGCACACGATTATTTTCCGGTGATCTCACCGTAGAAAGTGGAGTCGGGTTTCGGTACGATGACGTCAACGGGGTTGAGCTTTCTCACACTCGAAACAGAAGTGAAACGTTGGACCCAATTGCGCTTGCGGATGTCGATGAGTTCAATGGTTTCGTGTTTTCCGGCGCCACCTGGGAGTCTGGTAAATGGATGGTAAATGCAGGACTGAGAATGGATCAGTTTCGCTTTGAAGAGGTAGACTATCTCTCAGCCACCTACGATCGGAAATCCGGCACACAAAGCACCATTTCACCAAAGTTAAATGTGATTTACAGCCCATCTACTAATTGGCAGCTCTATGCTAAATCCGGAAAAGGATTCCATAGCAATGACGCACGTGTGGTGTTGAGGGAACAAAGCCAAAACACACTTCCTTCAGCATGGGGCATTGATTTAGGAACCGTCTATCAGCCGATCGATCGGTTATTTATCGATGTGGCTTATTGGGAATTGTACCTCGAGCAAGAGTTTGTCTATGTAGGAGATGCGGGAATCGTGGAGCCGAGCGGCCGAACGAAGCGAACAGGTGTGGACGTAGGAATCAATTATCAGTTGACGGACGAGGTGTTCATTTATTCCAATGCGAACTATGCCAATCCACGAGCTGTGGATGAGCCTGAGGGCGCTGACTATATTCCGCTGGCACCAACCTTCACAAGCATTGGCGGACTTACTTATAAAGGCAAAAACCTGAGCGGTTCCATACGGTATCGGTATATAAAAGATCGGGCGGCCAATGAAGACAATTCGGTAACTGCTGAAGGCTACTTCCTTACGGATGTAAATCTGGCTTATGATCGTTCCAAATGGACGGTTTCTCTTGCCATAGAAAATGTGTTCGATGTGGAATGGAGAGAAGCACAGTTTGATACGGAATCCAGATTGGCCGGGGAAACCGAATCGGTTTCAGAGATTCATTTTACGCCGGGCGTTCCATTCTTTTTAAAAGCAGGATTGACGTTTAAGTTTTAGGTCACCGTCATTACGAGGGAAGAATGACCGAAGTAATCTTATGTTTTTTAAACAATTCAGATCGCTTCGTTGTACTCGCGATTACGTTTAAGTTTTAAACATCATGGTTTTTGTCATTCCGGTTTCAGAGGAACGAACAATGCCGGAATCTCTTGTGGGAGTTACTACCTAAACCGTCTAAATAGCACCTTCAAAAATTCCTTCACTTCATCCGACTGCATATCCCATTCGTTGTGTTTGGCATAGCCCTGCACAAGGAATTCCACGGACTCGTCAAATGAGTCATAATCCTCGAGCTCAACAAGTGCATTTTCAAATTCATGTTTGTCATTCCGGAAAAGCTCCTTGATGAACATGTAGCGATGGTTGAGAGAAATGAGCTCTAATATGCTGCTTTCTTTATTGTTGTTTTCCAGGTGGTCAGCGACAGTCTCTTCCTGACTTTCAAATTGCTTATTGATCGTCTCTTCTGGGAAGTCATCCTCCTTGTCTTCATCCTCCAGCATTACTGGCGTACGAACTTCTTTCTTTGGCTCTTCTTCTTCTGTCTCCTCCGGCGTTTCTTCAGCTTTTTCTATCGGCTCTTCAGCTTCAGGTTCTTCTTTTTTTGCTTCTGCTTCCGGTTCTGATTCTTCTTTCTTAACCTCGGGAGCCTTCGGTTGAGGTTCTCTTTCGTCCTCTATATCTTCCTCAGCCATGGCATCATCCTCGGCATTCATTTCGATATTTGCTGTCTCTTCATTTGCATCAGGAGCGGTCTTTCGTGGCTTTGGGCGTTCTTCTACCAAATCCTCTTCTCCGGGCTCAAAAAGATCATCTTCATCAAATTCATCCATTTCAGGATCATCGGAGAATATCTTCTCGGCAGATATGGGAAGAATATTTGTTAGCAGCTCACACTCCGCTTTAACAGCTTCAGTGGTATCAAAATCATCGAACTCTTCCGGTAGCTCATCGACCACATCGTCGATGGACAGGCCTTTCATGTCCGAAAGGAAGTTTTGAATCTCTTTTTTGTGGATTTTCAGATATTTCACCGTTCCTTCCACAGATTTTTCTTTGATGGTTTCCACACCACGACTATCCAAATCTATTTGTACGTACGCCTGAGGCATTGCAGCAAGGTAGAGTGTGTCTTTTATGGCGTGATTGAGCAGTGTTTCAAACTTTTCCTTGTTGATTTCGATGTGTTGTGAGAGCACATTCATAAACTGGATCATCGCCTGACGAACTTCCTCATGCTTGTAGTTGAAGAATGGGCTTTCCAGCTTTTTAGTTTCTTCTTGCCAATATCTAAAAAGTAACTTGATCACAAAGAAATTGACTTGCTTGGAAGGAGTAACCTTCAATATTTCCTTGCCTGTAATGACTTCTTTTCCGTCTTTGAAAAAATCAGCGGTCACTTTTGATGCAAATTTCTCACAATAGCCGTCTATAAAGTCTTCGTTTAGTTTCTTTTGCATTCTTGAAAATTGATGGTATGCCAACTGTAGTAATTGCTAACCTAAAGAGTAAATCTATTCATTGTGAGGATAAAAGGGAAAGTTTGCTGAAGATTTTGCTTACAGCGACGGATTGGATGCATGCGTGTGGAGGCAAGGGAAGATGCACCACATGCAAGGCTAAAATTGTGGATGGCATGGATCATCTTTCGCCATTAACAAAACCAGAAGAGCAATATTCGAAATTGAATAAATTGCGAGACGATGAACGCCTTACTTGTCAGACATTCCTAAATGGAAATGTGACTGTAGAGGTGCCAAAAGAAACACAGTTACCCCACTTGAATTACACAGATTAATGTTTGTTGAGCCACATATAGGTAAGGGAACGCTCAGAAGGGCTGGATGGATCGAAGTGGTCTGTGGATCCATGTTTTCGGGTAAAACGGAGGAATTGATCCGAAGGCTAAATCGGGCGATGCTGGCGAATCAGCATGTAGAAATATTTAAGCCGGCAGTGGATAAACGCTATGATAAAGTAAAAATCGTTTCACATAAGGATACGTCTATACCTTCCACACCGGTCAATTTCGCAAACGACATTTTGTTAAGAGCAGGCAATTGTGAGGTAGTCGGGATTGACGAAGCGCAATTCTTTGATGCTGAAATCATCAATGTGGCAAATGAGCTCGCCAATCAGGGGAAGCGAGTAATTGTGGCGGGTTTGGATATGGATTTTAAAGGCATGCCTTTCAAACCCATGGATGCCTTAATGGCCACCGCAGAGTACATTACTAAAGTGCACGCCGTGTGTATGAAGTGTGGAAATGTGGCATCTTATTCCCATCGACGTACTAAATCGAAGCAAACCATAGTTTTAGGTGAAAAGGATATTTATGAAGCTCTTTGCAGATCTTGCTTCTTTGAGGCGGTGGATACTAAGTAGTTTGATCGTTTTTCTTGGGTGGTTTGGATTTTCCCAAAACATTCCGGTAGGAACATGGCGGACTCACTTCAGCTATACCAATGCAAAGAAATTGGCGGTTACACCTGACAAGGTATTCTGTGCCACAGAAATTGGACTTTTCTCAAGAGAACTCTCGGATGGCTCGCTTAGAAAGCTTTCCAAAATTGATGGACTTTCGGATGTGGAAGTTTCGGCGCTTGCTTATAGTGAGAACCTTAATTTATTGGTGATAGGCTATGCATCCGGATTTGTCGATTTTGTATTTGAAGATGAATTGTTAAGCCTGAATGATATTGCCGTCAGCAATTTAGATGGCGATAAAACCATCAATGATGTTGCATTCGGGCCTTCCCGAACGTTTCTGGCTACAGATCTTGGTGTGGTTGTAGTCAATTCTTCAGATGCAACAGTTCTGGAAAATTATGTTCAAATAGGTACGGCTGGAGCAGCGGTGGCAATTGTGGAAATTCTCTACAGGAACGATTCGTTATTTATTCGAACAGATGATGGCATTCAATCGGGAAGCCTGAATTCAAATCTGCTGGATTTCAGCAGCTGGACCAGGTATCCATCTACAACTACGTTCAGATCTATGAAGATGGTTGGAAGCGAAATCTACGCCATTTCCACACCTGATTTATGGAGATATTCTAATGGCAGTTGGATAGATACTGGTTTCGACCTGCCAAACGGATCTACGGAGTTATACGAAGTGAACGAACAGATTTTCACTTCGTCAAACGGGATAATCTATGAGCTTATGGCAAATGGTTTTGAAGTGAGCCTCACCACATCAGCTACATCCATCAATGATATAGTTTCTTCTGGCACAGAGCTTTTCATCGCGGACGGTAACCAAGGATTAATCAATCAGTCAGGTGATCCACTTTCACCTACCGGACCAGTATCAAATACTTTTTCAAATTTCAGGGTACTTGCGAATGAGCTATTCGGCTTTCATGCGCCTTCACCTTTCTCATATGATGGCTCAGTTCAAGTTGAAGAGTTTTCTAAATTTTCAGAAGGGGAATGGCAAGCCGCTTCCATCGAAAACTTCACCAATGTTTCGGATGTCGCGAGATTCAATGGAAACCTTTACTATTCATCTCTTGGAGATGGGCTGTACGATGAGCTCAATGGATCTATACTCAATGATGTCCCCGGGAGTTCATCTGAATTAGACACGCTCATTACAGCCTTGGCCGGAGGTTCAAATTTGTGGGTTTCTTCCTTTAGAAATCAATCACCAGTTCACATCATGGATGTAGATGGAAACTGGATCTCATATTCTTCTTTGATTCTGGGCGAGGATGAGTTCTTGACGATTGATCTCTCCGAAATCGGCATTGGATGGCTTGGTGCTTCTTCGGGCATCATTACCATCATGGATCCGGAAGAAGTGAGGATAGATCAGATCAGCACGACTGATGGGCTTCCATCTTCCTTTCTAGACATTGACATTAGCATTGAGGATAATGCGTGGATAGGAACAAGCAGAGGACCGGCACTTTTTCCTGATGCCTCATTTATTTTCTCTGACCCTGAGGGCATTCAACCCACTTTTGAGAATAGGACCTTGTTTGAAGATGAGCAGATTAATGCTGTCTTGACTGATGGGGGAAATCGCATTTGGTTTGGCACCAATCAAGGCGTTTGGGTTTATGACGAAAATACCTCTGAACAAGTAGCTGTATTTAATGAAGCCAACAGCCCGATTCCATCCAATCAAATTATACAAATGGACTATAATGGGGTTAATGGTGAAGTCTTTATTTTGACGACCAAAGGAATGGTATCCTACCGAAGTGCCTCTTCGATTGGAAATCGTGATCACAGAAATGTGACCATTTTCCCCAACCCGGTTCGCCCGGAGTATCAAGGGGTAGTGGGACTATCCGGTCTGGCCAGAAATGCCAGTGTGAAAGTGACAGACATAAATGGAAATTTGGTTACAGAAATAGAAGCCAATGGGGGATCTGCATCTTGGAATTTAACAGATGTGAAAGGTGGAAGAGTAGCTACCGGTGTTTATCTGTTTTTTAGCTCAAGTTCGGATGGAGAAGAAACCTATGTTGGGAAAATCGCGGTAGTGCGATGATTGTCAAATCCAAAGGAATAGTCCTTAGTTACATGAAGTATGGAGATACTTCTATCATCGCTAGAATATTTACAGAAGAAGGAGGTTACGGTTCTTACATTGTGAACTCAATTAGGAGTCAGAAATCGAAAAAGAGCATTGGCTATTTTCAGCCATTCACCATTCTTGAAATGGTACTATATGTGAAGGAAACACGTGACTTGCAGCGCATCTCCGAATTCAAAAGTCACTATCCGCTTCACCACATTCATCGGGACTTAGTTAAAAGCTCTATCACTCTTTTTCTGACTGAGGTCTTTTCGAAGCTCTTACAGTCGGAACAATCGCCTAACCAGGAGCTGTATTTTTTTGCAGAAGAATCCATCAAGTCTTTTGATCAGCTAGATTCAGGAGTTGGCAACTTTCACCTGCAGTTTCTGCTCAAGATTGGCCCTTTTCTGGGTTACGCCATTGATGACATTGACACATTGTTTAGCTCAACGGACAAGCTTTCACCGTCAAATGAAAATCACGAAATTCTAGATACACTGATGAAAGAGCCTTATGGATCGGATATTAAAATGACCAGAGATTCAAGAAATGTAATGTTGGATAGTATTTTGGATTATTATCAGCATCATGCACATATTAGTAAACCAAAATCGCTTGAAGTGCTTCGAAGCATTTTGAATTGATTTCCACTTAATTCTGAATTAAATTGTAGTCCTAACTAACCCGGATATGGCTGATATACTTTATGACGAAGTGCCGTCACTAGACCTTGCGGATTTCACCAATGGTACGCAAGAACAAAAGATGAACTTTGTCAAGTTGCTTGGGAAAGCGTATACAAACATTGGATTTGTTTCCATTAAAAATCACGGTCTGTCTGACGACCTAACCTCTAGTCTATACGGATCGGTTGAGAAATTTTTCAGGCTGCCTGATGAGGTCAAAGAAGCTTATGAAAAGAAGGAATTGGCGGGTCAGAGAGGATACATCAGCAAGGGTCGTGAAAAGGCTAAGGGAAGAAACACGGGTGACTTGAAAGAGTTTTTTCATGTTGGACAACCAAAGGAAAATCAGCGAGAAGATTACCCGGATAATATCTGGCCGAGTGAGGTGCCGGAACTTGAAAAACACACTACGGAAGCCTACCTGACCTTGCTTCAAGCCGGAATAAGTATGCTTCGTGCCATCGCATTATACCTTGATCTTCCAGAGAATTACTTTGATGATAAGGTCAAAGATGGCAACAGTATTTTGCGTCCGATCCACTATTTCCCAATCGAAGATCCGGATGCGCTCCCGCCGGATGCTGTTCGTGCGGCCGAGCATGGAGATATCAATCTCATTACCCTTTTGATGGGAGCCAGCGCCGACGGTCTGCAGGTGTTGAGAAGAGATGGGAAGTGGATTCCAATTACTGCTCTTCCGGATCAGATAGTTGTAAACGTAGGGGATATGCTGGAGCGACACACCAACGGCAAACTAAAGTCGACTATTCATCGCGTGGTAAACCCGCCCAGGGAACTTATGCATACTTCCAGGTTTTCAATTCCCTTCTTCATGCATCCGGTTTCTGAGATGGACTTATCATGTCTGAAGGGCTGCATAGATGAAGAGCATCCTAAGGCCTTTGAAGATATTACTGCTGGAGAGTTTCTGGATGAGAGGTTAAGAGAAATTGGATTGAAGTCATAATTCATGTCTGTAAGAAGAGTACGAAACATAATATTTCTAAAGGATGTTTGGGTATTGTCTCTGACAGCTTTTGGTGGTCCGCAAGGACATTTTGGAATGTTTCTGGATTTATTTGTTTCCAAAAGAGCATACCTCACAGAAGAAGATCTCATTGAACTTTACGCACTTTGCCAAATTTTGCCCGGCCCAACTTCTACTCAAACAATAACTGCTTTGGGATATAAAATTGGCGGCCCCAACCTCGCTTACTTGACATTGTTGGTATGGGCACTACCGGCTGTTTCGATCATGACAGCATTTGCCATCTTCGTCTCTTCTGCACAAGCAATGGAGATATCATTAGACTTTCTGAGATTTATTGAGCCAATAGCCGTCGGTATTGTGGCTTATTCCTCATATAAGATCGCTGTTAAAGTAGTCAATACGAAGGTTGGTTTTGGGTTAATGGTCTTTTCGGCTATTGCCTCATTTGTTTTAAAATCACCTTATGCATTTCCTGCATTGATCATTTTGGGTGGACTTGCCACTACCTGGAAATACAAGAAACAACCGATCGAAGAAAAGGAGAAGATCAGTATCAATTGGTCAAACCTCATACTTTGGATTTCTGTGTTAGTCGCGGCAGCAGTATTGGGAGGAGTAACTCAATATCAACCGATCAAGATTTTTGAAAATTTCTATCGAAACGGAAGTTTGATATTCGGAGGTGGACAAGTGCTGGTGCCGCTGCTCTATACTGAATTTGTAGAATTCAAGGAGTTTTTGACCTCACAAGAGTTTATATCTGGCTATGGTTTTGTTCAGGCCATTCCGGGACCTGTTTTCTCTTTCAGTGGATACGTTGGAGCGATAATGACCAAAGAACTCGGCATAGGAGGACAGCTACTTGGTTCAAGCATGGCAGTGGCAGGCATTTTCTTGCCGGGCACATTTTTGATCTTCTTTATTATTCGATTTTGGGAACAGCTGAAAAAGTATCGCATTGTGAAGGCATCACTTGAAGGAATTACAGCTGTTAGCGCAGGGATGGTAATTGCAGCGGCGTTTTTACTCTTTATGCCTATGGAGCAAAAGGCCATTAATTACATTTTGCTATTCAGTACTGTCGGGATGATGCATTTTACAAAAATACCTACACCATTGATTGTTTTGGCAGGCTTGGTGTTTGGAATTGTAATCGCATAAAAAAAGCCCAACCAAACTGGCAGGGCTTTGAATCAATCCTCTAGTTTCTTATTTGTTTGCAGGTGGGTTTATTCCCAACTTCTTCAAAACAAGGTTAGTTACGTTATCTTCTTCACGAGCGTAAAGCAGAATGCTTTGTCCACCGGCAGTCATGTTTAAAACATGTGTGTAGCCATTCTCTGTTGAAATCTGCTCGATTGCAGTTCCAATTTTCTCGAATGCAGGCTGCAGCAACTGGTTTCTTTTCTGCAGCATAGAATTTTGAGCATTTTGCTCAAATTGCTGAATAGAGGTCTGGAGATTCACAATCTCATTCTCTTTATCAGCTCTTACCACATCTGTGTAACTTTCAGCGTTTTGCTGATACTCAGCAACTCTTGCTTGGTAATCAGCATACTTGGCCTCAAGCTGAGTTGATAATTGCTTATCATAGCCTGCTAATTCACTTTCAATTTGTTTCGCTTCTGGCATTAGGCTCAAAACGTACTCTACATTTGTATAGCCTATTTTCAACTGCGCCATCACTCCGAATCCGATCACAGCAAGGGCAGTACTTAGTAAAATTCTAACTTTCATATCAATTAACTTTATTCGTTTTTAAGGTTGGGTGTTTACCCGTTGGTTTGTTAAGATTCAATTTTTGTGCTCAATTATTATTAACGCTCTGATTTTCTACCAATCCAAGATCTTCAAGCACGAAATCAGTATAATCATGGATTGGATCCGTGTAGATCATCACTAGATCTCCAGACTTGTCAAAGACTATTTGTAGTCGGCTATTTTTAGCAACACGCTCTACAGCTTCAAAAACCTGGTCTTGAACTGGCTTCACTAACTCTTTTTTCTTCAAGAAATAAAGACCGTCAAATCCAAAAATGGATTGTTGATATTCTTTCACCTCTTTCCACTTCCGTTCGATCTCTAAATTTCGTTCTTCCCACATTTCTTTGGTAAGGAGCACTTCTTCAGCCTTTAAATCCACTTCCATTGCTTCTACCTGCTGGTAGAGTTCCTGAATTTCAGTCTCCCATCCTTTAGCCAATTTTTCAATCTCTGCTTGTGCTTCTTTATACTCCGGCATCTTTTCCAGAATATATTGAGTGTCTACATATCCAAATTTTTGCGCAAATGTAATAGACCCTAAAAACAGACCAAAAAGCAGTAGAGATAACTTTTTCATAGCGATTTCATTTAAGACACATCCATTAACGTATCTGTTGTCCAATGGAGAAATGGAACTGCGGACCGGCATTGTCAAAAGTACCTGGAACTCTGTCAAATCCATATGCCCAGTCAATCCCCATGAGTCCAAACGCTGGCATGAAGATTCTAAGGCCTAGACCTGCAGATTTTTTTATGTTATATGGATTGAACTCAGAGAACCTATCCCAGTTGTTTCCACCTTCCACAAAGGTCAGCGCATAGATGGTGGCAGATTGTGCAAGTGAAATAGGATATCTCAATTCCATCACATACTTATTAAACAAAGTTCCACCTTCGATATTGGTGTCAGTATCAAATGGAGTGATGGAGTTATCAGGATAGCCTCGTAATCCCACTACGTCGGTACCAAGCAAGAAGTTCTGACCAGTCAGACCTGAACCACCAAGCTGGAATCGCTCAAATGGACCTACATCTGTTTTGCTTGTATAGGTTCCGAGGTAGCCAAAGTGTGCTCTTGCAGACAGCACTAGCTTCCCTGTAAGTGTCAAAAAGTATTTGCTATCAAAGTTCCACTTATGATATTCTAACCACTTATAGCGTTCACCTGCACTTGCATTTTCATAGTCAAGATCTCTCCAAAGAGAATATGGAGGTGTAAATGAAGCACTCAATGAAATGCTGGATCCATTTTGTGGATACATCGGTTGATTTATGGAGTTTCTTGCAAACGTTGTATTAAACGTTATACTATTTGCATCTCCAGTACTAAACCCAAGCGATCGGCTATTGAATTGGAATAAGTCATACCGCTGGTATGAAATACCTGTGCTTACGGTAAAGAAATCATCAGGCCATCTAACCCTTCGACCCAATGAAGCCGAAATTCCAGTCACCTTCAGCCAACCCAATGTCTCATTGGTAATTCTGTTAATTGATCTTTGTATTGATTTGCTAAAACTCAGGCCAAAAGAGTTAGGCTTTCTTCCCCCAAGCCAAGGCTCTACGAAGCTGAAAGAATAGCTTTGGAAGTTTCGTCCATTTGCTTGGAATCGTAGTGATAGACTCTGGCCATCACCTACCGGCAATCCTCGCCAGTGTTCAGGTTTTGTTATGTTTCTGACGGAGAAATTGTTGAAGGTAACACCAAATGTGCCGACGAACCCAAAGGCTCCTCCCCAACCACCTGAAAGCTCAATTTGATCATTGGATCGTTCAACGAGCTGCCATTCGATATCTACTGTTTCATTAATAGGATCTGGAACTGGAACTGGATTTACCTGCTCAGGGTCAAAATACCCTAGTTGGGATAATTCTCTCTGTGTTCTAATTAGTTCGGCTCTACTAAACTTATCTCCAGGTCTCGTTCTTAGCTCTCTCAGGATTACATGATCATTCGTTTTATCATTTCCGCTGATGACCACCTTGTCAATAGTTGCCTGGGCGCCTTCATATATCCTGAGCTCCAGATCAATGGAATCCTGCTCGACACCAACTTCTACCGGATTGATATTAAAGAATAGATACCCATCATCCATATAGAGTGAGCTAATGTCAGCACCATTTGGATTGAAATTAAGTTTCTTATTTACCAAATCGAGATCGTATACATCTCCTTTTTGAATGCCAAGGATTCGCTGCAATTGCTCATCTGAATAGATGTAGTTTCCTGTCCAGGCAACGTTACGGAAATAGTACTTGTTTCCTTCTTCCAGCCGGATATTGATATTCATGTACTTATTAGAAATATCATAGATTGAATCGTATACAATCTCAGCATCTCTGTATCCTTTCGAATTGTAGAAACCTATCAAAGCGTCTTTGTCAGTTTCATAATCCTCCTTTACAAATTTGGCAGATTTGAAGAAATTTAGATTTGCGTGGGTCGCCATATATTCTCTGACCTCTTCTTTGGAAACCTTTTTAGACCCTTTTACAAAATTGATCATATTTGGCGGCCAGGCTAGTTTAACTGCCGTTTCAATAATTTCCGTTGGCAACGAGAATTTTGGAACCATTCCAGTTCCTTTTAGCTTCGAACGTAGCTTAGCTGAAGTGAATTCTTCATTCCCCTCAAAGCGAATGTTTCTAATTTTTACTTTTTGACCCTTATCTATGGTAATCTTCAAAAAAGCACTATTTCTTAGGATTGTATCGTTTTGCTGAACAACGTTAACTTTTGCATTTAGGTAGCCTTTGCTCTCCATGTATTTGGTGACGGCAAGCTCAGTATTTTTGATAACCACATCGGTTAGCACTTTTCCTCGTATGAGACCGACTTTGTCTTCTATTTCACCTTTCTTGGTTTTGTTCACACCCTCAATAGTGTATTTGGTAAGCCTCGGCCTTTCGGTCAGCTCAATGACAAGCCATATTTTATCGTCTTCTACTTTTGATGCAAAAATGGTGACATTCCCAATTATGCCTTGATTCCAGAGTTTCTTTATAGCGGTAGTAATTTCATCCCCCGGAACTTTGATTTTGTCTCCAACTCGCAGGCCGGATAATGAAATCAATGCATTATTATCAAGAAATTGCACTCCTCTTACTTCGATATCTGCAATTTCATATTCCTTGGGACTCGAGTAGTTAATGGAAACTCCACCACTTGGATTCGTTTGGTCTCTTCCAAAAACAACCTGAGCATCAGCCTTATTCATTGCCACAAGGGCTAAAAGCAGGAGTAGTATTTTTTTCATTTGTGTTTTCAATCTTTCCAATCCAAGCATAGTTTATGCCTTCACTTGTTCACTTGTTTTTCCAAAGCGTCTTTCCCTGTGCTGATAAGAAATTATAGCTTCAAACAAATCCTTTTTTCTAAAATCAGGCCAAAGCACTTCCGTAAAATGCAATTCCGTATAGGCCATTTGCCAAAGCAAAAAATTACTTATTCGCATCTCTCCGCTTGTCCTAATCAACAAGTCAGGATCCGGAATACCTACAGTTGATAGATGATTATCTACGTCAGAAGGTTCGATGTGAGTTTCATTTTTCTCTATTAGCTTATTTATTGCATTAACTAAATCCCATTTACCACTATAGTTGAGTGCTAACACAAGCACCATACCAGTATTAGATTTTGTCAATTCAATGGCTTCTAATATTTTTTTTTGTGCTCCATTGGGCAATCCGTCAGTATTTCCAATGGTAGCAAGTTTTATATCATTTTTCTGTAGCGTTGGAAGTTCATCTTTGATCGTATTCACCAAGAGGGTCATCAGTCCATCTACTTCATATTTTGGACGATCCCAGTTTTCAGTGGAAAATGCATACAGGGTTAAAAATTTAACTCCTAGCTCAGCCGAGCCTTCTGTCACATTCCGAACAGCCTCAATTGCGTTTTGATGTCCGAAAATTCGTTTTACGCCTTGCTTCTGTGCCCATCTGCCATTCCCATCCATAATCACTGCAATGTGATTTGGAATGTTGGTTTCTACTATCTGTTTTCTTAAGTCCTCCAATTCTATTTTGAAAAAGGCTACAAAAATGGGCTTTTTTTTACTTAAAGGGAATGTAAATCAATGATTTAACTTCTATTAACGAGAAAGAATTGATTGGTTGGGTCTGTATGGAAATGGACATGGCACATTGAAGAGTGTGATGCTGAAAGTAAGACCGGTAAAAAAGTACCAATCATTGTCTTTCGGGTTGCCATATTGGTAATCCTTGATGGTCTGGTCACCATCTGCTATTCCATCCAGATAGTCGAAAAACGTTTTTCTGGCTCCAATTTCAAATCCAATGGTATATTTTTTTTGAATGAGATATTTAAAACCCGCCCCTAGGGGTATTACAGGTTGAATTTTGCCAACATCTTCGTTGTCCGGAACATCACTAAAATTGATGAAGCCAATTCCACCAAAAATATATGGAGAGTAGTTTACCTCAGCTCCCTCTGTTTTAAAGTTGAGAAAATGATATTCGAAAACAGAGGATACTTCTAATACTGTTGAGCTGAATGAATGATTTCTTTGAAGTGCAAATGCATCAATTGGGGTTTCAGATCCTTTTACTTTGCCAACTGTTAAAGCTAGCTTCACAGTAAGAATCTCTGAAAAATTCATTCGATAAAATCCTGTGCCAGCCAAAGATGTAGTACTAAAGCTATAACCACGAACAAGATCGCCGGAGTAATTCATTGCACCAATGCCACCGCCGAATTCAATGAATTGAGCATTCGCTGTAGTGCCAGCACTAACAAGCACCAATAAAAAGAATAGAGATTTGCGTAAAGTATTAACGGTATTTCGCACGTTTTCTGGTCGTTCCACCCAAAACATAAGACACTTTTATCTGAGTAACGAAAATCATGTCATTATTGTCTGGATTCCCTCGAACTGATCCGTCTATGCCGGTTCCAACATTTCCTTCAATAAAGTAAGATGCTGTACCAAAATTATTCTGTACGATACGCAGATTTGTTAAATCTCTGGCTTCACCTTTAGAACTCACAGGTACAGAGCCTCTATCAGACATGATTCTTGCTAACGGATCAGTAAACTGATCTAACCCCACATAGTTTGTACTAACATCATCAATATAATCCGTAAATAAGTATCTAAACCCAAACTCAAGACCTGCAGTCAATTGTGTGTTTGGTATTCTCATCTGTGCTCCGATTGCAACAGGGATAGCGAATTCTATCGATTTGTAAGGTTCAACTATGCCTAAATTTTGACCTTCAGTCCCTAAAGGTCTAAGTTTTACCCATTCTCCTGCTTGGGGAGCAGCAACAGATCCATCCTGAGCTGTCTGATAGTCGGCATCCGGAACTTTCCCTTGAGGATCGTGGTGGAAAACAGCTGCTCCAACGGACAGATATGCATTGAAAGGAAGCCGTTGACTAGGGCCACCATAGTTAGGCAATAGAAAAATTTGAACTGCTACTCGAAACTCTTTAATGTCATTTCTAAAGCTAAGATTACGCGCATATCTTGCGAAACTATTTTCACTCCCGGGATCTGAGGCAAAATCATCACCAAATACCCTAACCCAGTTAAGGCCAGCTGTTACTGCGATTGAATGATGAAATTTATACCCCCCGTAAAGGCCAAAACCTGGTCGGGTAAAGGAAACATCTGTACTTGCCGCTTTATTTACAGGAGCTAAATCTCCAAAATAATTTCCAGCGTTAATGTTAGCCCCAACAAAATAATAGGGTTCAAACCTTCCATATCCTCTTACACCACCTTTGTAATGCGATACCTTTTTATTGGTTTGTCTCCTTGCTTTATACTTGTTTCTTCGTTGCGCTTCGGCATTATCCGCCAGCCCCAGCATGGCTACAGAAAGGATAATTACTAAAAGACTTTTGAGTTTCATATTACACTCTATTTTAAAGCACAAAAATACTGTTTTGATTTTTCCTAGCCGGTCAATACTAGATAAATAGCTTATTCTCAACGTCTAAAACTAGTGAAAGAATATTCTTTTTCGTCTGAATTATTAGTGTTTTCGCCAAAAAGATAGATAAAAGACACCTTTAGTTACGTTTATCAAAGCCCCAACCGAGCTTATTTCTGATGGTATCTGGAAAGTTTATTCCCTCTATTCGAATAAGTTTAGCATAAAATGGCGCCTTTTTCACGGTTATATTCACATCGTTTTCGATGGTTTCTGATCTTGAATCCAACGAAATAAGAAAACTTCGATTTCTTGTTTCAATTTCAAAAGATA
The DNA here is from genome assembly GCF_051379705.1 of Ekhidna algicida. GTDB lineage: Bacteria > Bacteroidota > Bacteroidia > Cytophagales > Cyclobacteriaceae > Ekhidna. The sequence continues at coordinate 2,448,765 of NZ_CP179868.1, forward strand.
ATTCAGACTCATCGGAGACAATGAGGGGTCTAACGTTCAAATTATGCGGGCTGACTGGCGTAATGATAAAATCCTTTGAATCCGGCATCATTAATGGACCCCCGCAACTCAGTGAATAGCCTGTGGATCCAGTAGGGGTAGCAACCATAAGCCCGTCTGCCCAGTAGGTGTTTAAGTACTGTCCATTAATATAACATTTCACCATTATCATTGCTGAGGAGTCTTTTCTAAGAATCGCACACTCGTTGAGAGCGTAAGTCTTGCCATTGAAAAGATCCATATTGGTTTCGAGTTGTAGAAGTGACCGACTTTCTACTTCATATTCTCCTTTGAAGAGGAGGTAAAGCGACTCTTTGATAAACTCTTTGGCAATTGATGCAAGAAAGCCTAGCCGGCCCATGTTTATTCCTAAAATTGGGACTTCATTTTCCCCAACCCATAACAAAGACTCAAGAAAGGTTCCGTCCCCTCCAAGGCTGAACACCGAATCAAAGTCTGATGAGATTTCATCGGCAATATTTTTCTTTTTGCCTAAAAGCTTTGTGTTTCTTGAATAGAATGGAGACGTATACCATATTTCAACACCTTCTTTATTAAGTCGGTCAATGATTTGAGTAAGGTATTTTTCAGAGTCTTTTTCAACGGACAATCCATGCAAGGCTACTTTTTTGATTAAACTCATGGGTCCAAAAATTTCATTAGTAATCCAAATCGGTCTTTCTCATCAAATGAATTGTCTTCAGTATTGAAGGATGAGGTCACTTTATAACCACTATTGGAGAGACCTGTAGCAATTTGATTAACGTCTTGATGATTTATCCTTAGTACGATTTCTAATAATGAAGGGTCATCATTGTCAGGACGAACGTTAGCACCTAGAACAGTAGATCCGTTCATTTCCACCACTCGTGATATCTCCGATAGCGAATAGTCATTCAGACTTGTTTGCAATGTGACGATGGCACCTTGAGAATTGACAATAGCGGTACGGGCGAATTCCTTTAGAATATCAGAAATAAGGACAACTCCTTTGAACTCGCCATCTGAAAGAATGGCTACCATGTCTTGCTGGTGTTCGTTTTGAATCTTTAGGATATCATAATAGTGACTTGTCGCTGAAATGACACAGGATTCTCCTATTAAGGGATACGCTCCTACTTCGGGCTTCATTATTTCAGAGTCATAAAGAAGGTCTTCTGAAATAAATCCGAGAAGCTTATTGTCCTTAACAACAGGAAGTTCTTTCACTCTAAACTCGTCCATCCACTGTTTAGCACGAGCAATATCATCGCTTGGCTTAAGTGGTGGAACCATGTAGTTTATGAGTTGCTCAGCTATCATGTTTTAATCAATTTTTTGCTATTAGACTAACGTAGGACTCCCTGCTTTGGGACATATTCTCCATTGAATCTATCAGGTCTTGAATGAATGGAATCACATATCCTAACCATCCAAAAACGGTTGGCCCTATATCTACAATATACGGAAAAAGCATGGTCTTGTCTCCATACCTTTCGACCAAATCAAAGCCAACCGATTCGAAAACCCATAAAACTATGCTTAGTAGAAAGGCCCATTTTAAAAGTCCCGCCACAGCACCTGCTACGTTGTCCAGCGTTCCAAAAGGCGTCATGTCAAGAGCCTTTTTAATGGCTTTTGCACCCATTTTTATCGCCATACTCAAAAGAATAAATAGAGAGATAAAAACAATGACGGCAATTACCTCAAAATAATTACTTTCTGCGAAAAGATTTTCAGCTACAGGAATCGTTAACTCCAGAGCCAATAAGAGCCCTATAATAAAAGCAATAAAGGAAAAAAGCTCAACAATAAATCCGCGCAAGTATCCTTTAATAGCACCAATGCCCAAGACTGCAAGTATTATAAAATCAAATGTGTCCAAATTAGCTAAGTAGTTTTTTAGCTAACGAAGAAATCATTTTCCCGTCTGCCTTGCCGGCAAGTTTTTTTGTTGCTGCTCCCATTACTTTGCCCATATCTTGTGGCCCTACCGCTCCGACTTCTTCTATTACTTTTTTCACTTCCGCTTCTACTTCATTCTCAGACAGTTGTTTTGGTAAAAAACTTTCAATGACAGCTAACTCGGACTTTTCTGTAGCTGCAAGATCATCACGCCCTTGTTGTTCGAAAACTTCGATTGAATCTTTTCGCTGCTTGGCAGCCTTTGTGAGAAGCTTCATTTCGGTGTCTTCTGCAAGCTCTCCTTCAGCCCCTTTTTCTGTCTCTGCCAGCAAGATTTGCGATTTAATAGCTCTAAGTGCTCTCAAGCGATCCTTATCCTTGTTGAGCATGGCTTGTTTTATCTCTGATTCGATTGTTGATTTTAAACTCATATGTATTGTTTTTAATTGAACAACTTTGCGAAGAAAAACATTCTTGTGTTATGACCCAACTAAGTGTAAATATCAACAAGATTGCCACTCTGAGAAATGCAAGAGGAGGCAGTAATCCAAATGTGGTTCAAGTAGCTAAGGATTGTGAACGATTTGGAGCACAGGGAATAACAGTGCATCCGAGGCAAGATGAAAGACATATCACACGGCAGGATGTATATGACCTTAAGGAAGTAGTAACAACTGAGTTTAATATAGAAGGATATCCGGATGAGCGATTTATGAAAATCATAGATGATATAAGGCCAACACAAGCCACACTTGTGCCGGACCCCCCGGATGTTCTTACTTCCAATGCAGGGTGGGACACGGTACAGAACGAACAAAAACTCTCCGATATCATCAGTCAGCTTAAAGCATGGGGAATTCGTACGTCCATATTTATTGAACCGGAGAATCATTTAATGGACGGAGCAAAGAAATGTGGCACAGACAGAGTAGAGCTTTATACAGAAATGTATGCTTCAGCCTATCTAAATGATCGGGAGAATGCAGTTAAGGATTACAAGCTTTCTGCAAACCATGCTTATGAAATAGGATTGGGCATTAATGCCGGGCATGATTTAGACCTAAAGAATTTGAAATATTTCAAGGAACAGATCCCATTTATTGAGGAGGTCTCCATAGGACATGCTTTGATTTGTGATTCGCTATATTTTGGGTTAGAAAATACGATTCAGATGTATTTGAGGCAATTGGATGTTTAATGTGTTTTTTGCTAAACATTTTAGCAAAATGATTATTTTTGATCAATGGATTTTTCAAGTTTAATTTTCTTGGTTGTTGGTTTGGCTATCGGGCTTCCTGTAGGCTGGCTGATTTTTAGAGTCAAAAACACTTCAAATGTTCCAGAAAATGAGGAGGTAAAAATTCAACTAAAGCTCGAGTTGGAAAGATCTAAGAAGCTAGGGGAGGAAATCCAACAAATCAATGAGGATCTTAGGAGGGAAAGAGAAGAGGTTCTACACCTGAACAATCAGAATTCAACGCTTAAGGCAAATTATCAGAATCTTCAGACAAGGCTAGAAGAGCAAAAAGGAGAGCTCGGTCAGCTTCAAGAGAAGTTTGCAACGGAATTTAAAAATCTGGCGAACGAGATTTTTGAGGAGAAAAGCAAAAAGTTTACCGACCAGAATAAAACTAATCTCAACGAACTACTAAATCCACTTGGGCAGAAGCTTTCAGAATTTGAAAAGAAAGTAGAACAAACCAACAAGGAAAGTTTGGAGCGAAGCACAGCTCTACGAGAGCAGATCATTAGTTTGCGAGAGCTCAATGACCGGATGACCAAAGAGGCGGAGAATCTGACCAAGGCACTGAAAGGTGACGTAAAAATGCAAGGGAACTGGGGTGAAGTAATCCTGGAGCGTATCCTAGAAAAATCAGGATTAGAAAAGGACCGAGAGTACATTGTACAGGAAACCCTCCATTCTGATGAAGGCAGGAGATTGCGTCCTGATGTGATAATCAAGCTTCCCGATAATAAGAATTTAGTCATAGATGCAAAAATGTCGCTTATCGCATATGAGAAGTACATGAATGCAGAGGATGATAGCGAGAAAGGGCAACACTTAAAGGATCATATTTTATCAGTGAAAGCTCATGTGAAAGGGCTTTCAGAAAAAAATTATCATCAGTTGTTTGATGGTGGCTCTTTGGACTATGTATTGATGTTCGTTCCAATTGAGTCTGCATTTGCACTTGTGGTGCAGCATGGTGGTGAGCTTTATAATGAAGCACATGAAAAGAGTATCATCATTGTGAGTCCATCTACACTTGTGGCTACACTCAGAACGGTATCGAGTATTTGGAAGCATGAATATCAGAACCGGAACGCAATGGAAATCGCGCGTCAGGGCGGTGCTTTGTATGATAAGTTTAAGGCTTTTGTGGATGATCTCATTGAAGTTGGGAAGTCCCTGGATAAGTCAAAACAGCAATATGGACAAGCCATGAACAAGCTGGTGGAAGGAAAAGACAATCTGATTCGCAAAACAGAGCGTCTCAAAGAACTCGGTTCGAAAACAACCAAATCAATGGATGAAAAATTACTCCATCGGGCTGGGGCAAAAGATGAAGACGAGAGACCTCAGCTTTTCTAATTCAGTAATAGATTTGCCCTTTTAAAAATCTCTAGAGATGGAATTGACTTCAGACAATAAGCTGAAAAATATCATAATTGTTGGTGATCGTGTGCTGATTAAGCCTATAAAAGAATCCGAAAAGACCTCTACAGGTATCTATTTACCACCTGGTGTTCAGGAAAAGGAAAAAGTCCAGAGCGGGTACATTGTGAAAGCAGGCCCAGGATATCCAATTCCTCACTCAGTGGATGAGGAGGAGTGGAAGCCTGAAGATGAAAAAATTAAATACATCCCATTACAAGCAAAAGAAGGTGATCGAGCAATTTTCCTTCAGAAAGGTGCCTTTGAAGTTCAATACAACAACGAGAAGTACTTCATAGTCCCACAGTCATCCATATTAATGCTTGAAAGGGAAGAGGATTTATTTGGTTAGAACAGCATTTTTTCAACATTCACTACCATAATATTCTGGTAATCTTTACATTTAAAAAAGATTAACCGAATAATGAGATGCGTTTTTTATTAAGCCTTCTAATTCTTTCGATTTCATTTCACTTATCAGCTCAGGAAACCAGCGAACTTCCTTTCCAGGTGTTAGTGGCGAAAGATGCCAGTGTTTACGGCACACCAGTCAAACCCCTTCAAATGATTGATGATGTTACTTCAATAGAAGTAAAAGAGGGTGGATTTTTGAGTTTAGTACATAAAGGTGGAACGACTTATGAACATACCGAAAAGATCTTCACTTTTTATCTGAAGCCTGAGGAGCTAAAAAATAGGTCTGAAAGACCAAGGTTAAATTTACTTTATTCAGATTCTATCGCAGTTGACCCAACAAAGCTAATTACAGTCTTATCACCCGGGTTTGATAGATCGGGTTACTTAGAGTGGAATGAAAACGAACCGTTTGAACTGTACTGGCATTTGCATGATGAGCCAGTATTAAACTATGTATTAAAAGTTGCCGATAGCAAAGGAGATAAGATTCAGGACTTCCGCACGAGTAAGCATAAATATGTATTGAAACCTAATACTTACGGCCTTGCCGACGGAGCCTTTAATTTCAAGATAACAAGCACTTTCGCTGGAGAGACATTAGAGTCAAAAACTTATAGCGTTCAACTAAAGCCAGCCAAGACTTATACAAAAAAAGCGACTGACCTAATAATTATTGCTTCAGACCTTGAATTGAATCCTGAGCTGGCACTTCCTATTTGGCAACAGGCTCTCGGCATGCCTAATGGAGAGTTTTATAAGGAGCTGTTCCAAAAGTTTCTAATGCGCAATGAGCAATTGCTTACGGCTGCTGGTCAAGATGTGCAGCTGCTTCTTTCGCAAAATAAGTAAGTATTATATCTGCTCCAGCTCGTTTGATAGAAAGCAATGATTCCATCATGGCTCGATCGGCGTCTAACCAACCTTTTTGTCCGGCTGACTTGATCATTGCATATTCGCCAGATACATTGTAAGCCGCAATTGGGATATTGAAGTTTGCCTTCAATCGCTGGATGATGTCCAGATAAGCCAAGGCAGGTTTTACCATCATCACATCTGCACCCTCATTGAAATCAAGTTCAGCCTCCAGAATTGCTTCATCACTATTTGCAGGATTCATTTGATAAGTCTTTTTATCACCAAATTTTGGAGCAGAATCTAGCGCGTCGCGGAAAGGCCCATAGAATGCGCTGGCATATTTGGCGGTATAACTCATGATCCCTGTGTGAGTAAAGCCCTGTTCATCAAGCACGTTTCTGAGATAGCCAACACGGAAGTCCATCATATCAGAAGGGCCAATCATATCTATGCCTGTTTCAGCCTGTACTAATGCCATTTGGCCCAAAATATCCAATGTTTCGTCATTGAGTATTTTTCCATCTTCAACGATTCCGTCGTGACCATCACTGCTATATGGATCCATGGCTACATCTGTAATGATAAGTGCTTCTGGAAATTCTTTTTTGATTTTGGTTAGTGTCTTCAAATAGAAAAAGTTCGAATCGTAGCTCTTTGAAGCCATCTTATCCTTGTACTTCTCGTCAACTACTGGGAAGACATCAAAACCCTTGATACCAAGCTTGAGACATTCTTCAATTTCTTTGAGCATCAAGTCCTCAGAAAGCCGAAAAATACCAGGCATACTTTCTACCTCTGATTTGGATTTGCTTCCCTCTAACAAAAAAAGTGGGAAGATGAAATCATTGGTTGTTAACGTTGTCTCTTGAGCTAAATCCCGAATAGCTGAAGAAGCTCTATTTCTTCTTGGTCGCCTCATGGCTGCAAAGATATTCGCAATATTTTTCCTTCCGTACCTGAAGCATATCCGATATTATGCTTGATGCCGACAGCCCAGTAATTCAAGGTGTCTAAGGTGGTCCATGATTTCCCTAAATCCTTTGTATAATCCAGCCCTTTTGGACCACAGGCAAAAGCGAGGGCTTGATCATCAACTTTTGTGATTGCACTTCCATAGAAGGCGCCTACGGTTTGCGGTTGTTGGCCCAATATCCAAGTAGCACCTCCGTCCGTTGAAAAGGCCGTGTTATCGGTGTATTCTAAAGGCTTTAATAAGTCACCACCCGTAACAACCCCAATTTCTCCAAGGAAAGAAACGGAGGTATTTCCAGCGGCTTCTCCAGTTACTAATGGCGAACTCACAGTGCTCCATGACTGACCATAATCTTCTGTAATTAGAAATCTACAGTTACCGCTGGCACCGGTGGCGATCCATGCTTTTCCGTTATCAGCTGTGGTCACACATGTACCGCTAGCGGCAAAACCACCTTCACCTTTGCCTGCTTTTGGCATATCTGTTGAGTCTGCGCGTACCCACGTTTTGCCTCCGTCAGAGGTCAATAAGATATAAGGATAGTTATCAATCGCATCACCATATGCGATACCTCTTTGGTCATCCCAGAAATCAATACAATCCAAGAATCCGAGTGAGTCCTCCATGACAAAATTTTCCTGCCACTGGTCAGGTGCTTGGAAAGAAAATATTCTTGAGAGCGGACCGGGCCCGGCACTCATCAAAATCACGGAGTTTTCGTCAAAGGCATGGATGTCACGAAACTGCAACGAATCACCAGTGGGATGTTTGAACAGTTGCCATGTTTTGCCCTGATCCAATGAACGAACAAAAGATCCATCATGCCCGCTTACCCAAACGGTATTTTCATCTACAATGCTGATGGCTTGAAGTAGGGATTCGGTCGGGGTTTTCAATCTTTCAATTTGGGGAACAACTTCTTTTTTGGCACAGCCAAAGATGATAAGAGAAGCACCAATTAATTGTTTAATTCTCATGCCAGTGCAGGTTTAGTTTCTATGGATTTGTGAATTGCTGCTATCCATTTATTAAAAAGCTTTTGCTCCAATGCTAAAGCGAATTCGCCGTGCAACTTCCAGTCTCCAAAGAATTCATTCATCTGTTGGATCATTTCTTCCAGGTGACCTTGTTCTTCTACTACAATCATTCGTACACTGATTTTACTTTCGCTGGCTCTGAGCACTTCCTCATACACCGGATAGAGCTCATCAGCTCGAACTTCGATGGCATAAGTGACTAAAAGATAGGCGGCATATTTAAGCTTCTTTCCAGTGTACTCAAGCTTGTTTTTCAGGTATCGGCTGATGGAGGTGTCAAGTGCATGAAGATATTGTTGACTTTGTACTGGAGCCAAAAGTTCATGCATCAAATATGTCTTGCATCCTTCGAATCCGGTTTTCGTTATCTGGCTTTTGAGGTAATAGGCATGTCGCGCTTCTTCGGCGGCATGCTTAAGTACAATTTCGTCTACAAGCTGATCATGTTCGGAAGCTGAAATTTTTCGAGCTCCGGTGTTTTCCATCATGGAGAGCGAATTGAGCCACTTGGCATGGAGTTCCGGTGAGGATACAACTTGGTTGATGACGTGTTTTAAATCCATGTAGCTTTTTCAATTAAGATTCAAAGCTAGTGAGAGTGGTTAAGTTTTTTGGATTAGGATAAGATCATTTTTCTAATGAACGGACTTATCACTCATGTAATTCTTTCTTTGAGCACATTTACTAATTTCATGGCATGATCTATTTTAACAACGCTGGAACGACCTGGCCTAAACCGGAATCGGTGACTGGGGCTATCCACAGTTTTAATCAATCATCACCTGATCAATGGCTAGATGTGTTTGAGGAAGGAATTGAAACCGCTGCTTCTTTTTTTGGAATTGAGGATTCGAGTCGATTTCTATTTACTCAAAGCTGCACGCAAGCATTGGCAACTACCTTTAGTGATTTTGGCTGGAAGCCAGGAGAGCGAATGATTATAAGCACAATGGAGCATCATGCTCTATCACGATGGTTTTATAAACTACAGCATGAACGAGGTGTAGAAGGCGTGATTATACCGCGAGCTGATGATGGGCCTTTGGATTTGGAAGTATTGGAAGCTGAATTGAAAAAAGGTGCAAAAATGGTAGCCATTTCAATGGCAAGTAATGTGACTGGAGAGATATTGCCTTACGAGGAGGTCATCCGGTTGTCAAAAGAAAATAGTGCTATCTGCTTGTTGGATGGAGCTCAAACCGCGGGCATTACCCGAATAAATATTTCAAAGCTGGATCCTGATATTTTTGTATTTGCTGGCCACAAAGGTCCCTTTGGACCACAAGGTATCGGTGGTTTATACATTTCTGAAAACGTCCAGATGGTCTGTCCTGGTGCGGAATGTGAAATAGTTCCTGGAGCGAAAAAATCTTCTGTGTTTCCAACTTATTGCGATACAGGTTCGGCACCAATGATGACGATTTCAGGATTAACCGCTGGGATCAAATGGCTGGAAGAAAAAGGCTGGGATCAATTGCAGACTCATCGCAATAGACTGGTGGATAAAATGCGGAGTGGGCTCTCAGAAATTGAAGGAATTGAAATAGTAGGAGGTCGAAGATATGATAGATTCACAGGAGCGGTTTCTATTAGAAGTTCGTCAATGTCCATCAAGGAGCTCAAAGAAAAGCTATGGAACGAATATCAAATTATTGGAAGCGCCGGATTTCAGTGCGCACCTCTTGCGCATGAAGCTTTAGGTTCAGGTGAAACGGGCACCTTCAGATTGAGTGTAGGACCAATGAATACCGAAGACGAGGTAGAGGTTGTGCTTAAGGCATTATCATCGATGAGCTAGATTACCTATGTGTCATCACTTTTGGCAATGTCATTCACTTATACCTCCAACTAGTCAAATCAGCTCCAGCTGGCGCACTCTCTTCAATACGTTTTAGAATTTTTTCTACGTACATGGTATTGTATCTCAAACGTGAAATGTGATTCGGGTTTTCCTGGTCTCCATTCCAACAGTGCTCGGCGCGATCACCATAATCCACTTCGCCGGCATAGTACGGATCAGTTGTACTTTCGAGGAATTCCTCCATCATATACACTGCATTGTTGAGGTAGTAATTATCCATATCTCCACAGTAGATGTTGATTTTACCTTGAAGTTTGGAACCAAGCTCATCCCAGTCTCTTTCCAGGATGTGGCGTAGGTCATAGTTTTCTTTCCAGTACTCAGCCACCTCTTTATTGATTTCCCCGGTCTTCTTATCCCAAATCCGAACAGGATATCCATCTTCACCTTGTGGGGAATAGGTAGCTTCCCAGATGTCGAATTGCTGTCCGGATCTAGAATTGTCTCCTAAGACAAGCTCTTTGTGATTTGAGTCTTGCATATAAGAATTCACTGCGCCTAAGTAGTCTCTGTGAGCGGGGATGGGGACTTGTTTGTGTTCGCTATCGTAATAATAGGCATTGTCATATTCGTAAAGGTCCACCAGACAGTATGCACGAAAATCAATGGGATCAGGACATGCTGCAAAGCAGCCATTATACTCGTCCGGATACATAACCTGTACGGCCAGTGCTTCCCAGCCTCCGGTAGATCCTCCATAGAGAAAACGGGCCCAACCTTCACCTATACCTCGAAATTGCTCCTCGATAAATGGAACTAACTCATAGGTTATTGCATCACCGTATGGTCCTTGATTGGCAGAATTCACTGCATATGAATCATCATAGTAAGGAGTCGGGTGTTGGATTTCGATGATGATAAACCTTGGGAAGTCATCACTGATCCATTGTAAGTATTGATTGTAAGCTTCTTGTTGCTGCATGATATTGTAGCCCGATACGTTAAATCTTGCGGAATAATCTGGCTCAAGATTGGGATCGGGTGGAGTAGTTCTGAAGCCACCAAAGTCTGATGGGTAATGTCCATGAAAAATCATCAAAGGATAATTGGCTTCCGGATGTTCCTCAAATCCTTTTGGAAGGAGGACATGAGCCCCGAGATACATATCTCGCCCCCAGAATTCACTCAAAAGCTCACTTTTCATTTTGATGTGTTTGATCCACTTGGTGTCTTCAGGTTCTTCCACAGGAGGAATGATTTGATCCATTACAATGGAGAAATTAGCCGATTGATTTTCTTCAATAGTTACTTTCACAGGAGTACTATACAGGTTGCCCGGCGATCGATTCCATTGCTGTCCCTCGCCATTATCCATCGGGAGTTTCACAGTGTGACCTGTAGATAAGTTGAAGGTTTCGTAGGTATGGAGCAATGCCTGCACCCAATAGTCACCCGGTTTCAGGTCGTTTAGACTTTGGATGGGATATCCAAACTGTGAACCATCAAATTGGACAGGATTTCCTGAAGCCATCTTTTCCACATTTTGCCCGTAAACCAACTGTGTGTTCGGACCGTCATTGATCTGAAACCGTGGTTCTGCGGAATCATCAGTAGAAATCAATAGCAATAATCTGCCGTCAATCGATTCATCAGACTCAGATGAGTAGGAAACATTGAAGGTGATTGAGGGTTGTGATGGTTGGCAACCATAGCAGATTATTGCCACTGCAAGGAGGATATAGGTTTTCATAAGTCAGGTTTTGAGACACTTAAGATAACGATAATCTCGATGTAATAAATGGGTTGACATTTGGAAGGCCTTCTAGAATGAACAATCTTCTGATTTTCAAGGTTTATGTGCTGAATCAATCGAACCTTAACAATTATGAAAAAATTATTGGTACTAGTAATTGCATGTATGGCCTTTACAGGTGCAGATGCTCAGGAGTTTCCAGAATTGGATGCAAGCCCAATGGATGCGGCGTATTTTCCTCCCAGAGCAGCATTTCGTGCTTTTGCAAAAACAGATGAAGAGCGAAAAGCTAATGAGCCAAAGATCAGAGTGGTCTATTCCAGACCACAAAAGAATGACCGAGATGTTTTTGGTGGTTTAGTAAAGTATGGTGAAGTATGGCGTCTTGGCGCTAATGAATCTACTGAGATTCAATTTTATCAGGCGGTCACCATCGGTGATGCCAAGCTCGTACCAGGAAGGTATACTGTATATGCTGTTCCTAGTGAAAGTGATTGGGAAGTGCATATTAGCACGGACAATGATGGCTGGGGACACTATGCTTTCAAACCGGAAGAAAGTACGGTTGCGAAAATCAAAGTCCCTACGCAGAAGGCCCCTTCCACATTAGAAGCATTTACCATCATGTTTGAAGCATCAGATGATGGTGCCCACATGATAATGGGATGGGAAGACACAATGGTGCGCGTTCCAATTAAAATGTAATCCGAAAACCCGATAAGTTTAGCATAGGCTCCTGATCAGGAGCCTATTTTTTGTTTTATCTCCAAGAGATCTGAACTTCAAATAGTTCATCACCTTTAGCGATGGAGCGTGTAGTTCGTACAGAAAGGTCTTTGCATCCACAAAGCTCCAAAGCTTTCTCCATCCAACCAGCTATTCGATATTCAAGGTATTCGTTTTCGGTTGGAAGCTTAGTGAAATGGACAAGCATGGAGTGATCAGAGCTGTCCACTACGTTAACTTCTGTTGGAGCATAAAAAGTAGCGAGAACCCGTGAGGCGCGCTTTATCAAAAATGAAGGAGAACTAATCACTACAAAGACCTTATATAGTCCGGTGAGTCCTACTTCAGCGCTGTATCTTCCAGATTTCCAGGCGCCTTCTTTAGGGCTGCCATAAAATAGATCACACATAATTCTGGTGGGTTCCAAAATCCCCTCATTGATCGGATACCACTTTGAACTTGTGGTTCTCTCCATTAATTCTTGAGATTTTTCGGATAGCGAGCTTATCCATTTTTCGTAATTATCAGGGTGTGCCTCTTTTACATAGGCATTGATGTTGCTGACTACAGAGCCTCTTACTTCCATTTGGTAGTGATTTTAGTGGTTAGGATCAGCAAAAAAGTAAAAGTCAAATTGACCTGCAAGCAAGAAGCTACATTTTAGACAAAACAAGTGGTTGTTCTTGATTAGTAAGTAAGATGACAGCTGGATATGACTAAGTCACAGTTTCAAAAGCCTCATTTTGTTTAAGAAAATCGCTTAAATGGTCGATTTCAGTGATAGAAAACATCAATATTATGTTTCTGTTACCGATCGAAACAATCGTCTGGTTAATCGCTTTCACTTGCAATTAAATTAAATGAATTATGAGAAGTATTAAATCTTTTATTGCAAGTGTTGCTATGATAACCTTGCTTACATTCAACGCTAAAGCCCAGGATAAAAACATTGTTGAGTTGGCTGTAGGCACAGAATCTTTATCCACATTGGTCACAGCTGTGAAAGCTGCTGGATTGGTAGAAACATTAAGCGGAAAGGGACCATTCACGGTATTTGCACCAACAAACGATGCATTCAATAGCCTTCCTGCCGGAGTTCTTGAATCTTTGTTAAAACCTGAAAATAAGGACAAGCTGGTAGCTGTCTTGACTTATCATGTAGTAGGGTCAAAAGTGATGTCTACTGACTTGAAAGATGGAATGAAGGCAGGTACAGTTCAGGGTGATAAAATCACTGTAGATCTCAAGAATGGCGCGAAAATCAATGATGCAAATGTTGCTAAGGCAGATATTAAGGCTTCAAATGGTGTAGTACATGTAATTGACAAAGTGATTCTACCTCCATCACTTAAGCTATAATTGAACGAATAGTTAAAAGATAAGCCCTTCAGATTGGAGGGCTTTTTTTATGGATTTATAAAACTAACCATGGCTTTGGTCAAAGTGCTGAGGTCCTCTTCGGAAATGACGTAGGGCGGCATCACATAAATTAAGTTTCTGAAAGGCCGGATCCACACGCCATGCTCAACAAAGAATTTTTGAGCCATGGAAACATCCACTGAGTCTTTCATTTCGATTACCCCAATAGCGCCCAACACACGGACATCTTTAACTGAAAGAGCTACCGCCATTGGTACCAATTCATTTTTTAGCTGTTTTTCAATTTCTGCAACCCTTTTCTGCCAGTTTGAGTGAAGAAGAAGCTCCAGACTCTTATTTGCGATGGCGCATGCCAATGGGTTTCCCATAAACGTAGGACCATGCATGAACACGCCTGCTTCGCTATTCGAAACAACTTCGGCTATCTCCCTAGTACAAAGAGTTGCTGCCAGCGTCATGTATCCTCCGGTAAGCGCTTTGCCGACACACATAATGTCAGGAGTGATTTCCGCATGCTCACAAGCAAACAATTTACCTGTTCTTCCGAAGCCTGTTGCAATTTCATCGGCGATCAAGAGCATATCATTTTCATCGCATAGCTGACGTATCTTCCTTACGAAATCCGGTGAATAAAACCACATTCCTCCTGCACCTTGAACGATTGGTTCTAAAATAAAGGCAGCACATTTTTCTGCATTCAGCCGGAAAAACTGCTCCAGTCGAGAAAATTCATGGTCTTTATAGCTTTCATTAAATCGTTTGGTTGGCTGGTCAATAAATATGTGCTTAGGAAGAAATTCGGAGAAAAGGTGATGCATGCCACCTTCAGGATCGCATACGGACATGGCACCTGTGGTATCTCCGTGGTAGCCATTTCGGATAGTCATGAATTTATACTTGCCTGACTTTCCTTTTGCATGTTGGTACTGAATTGCCATCTTCATGGCTACTTCGACGGACACAGACCCACTGTCAGAAAGGAATACTTTATCCAAACCTAATGGAGTGATTTCGACCAACTTTTGGCAAAGCTTTATAGCGGGCTCATGAGTGATGCCACCAAACATCACATGAGCCATCTTTTTCATTTGCTCTTTGGCTGCCTCATTTAATTCCGGGACGTTGTATCCATGAATGGCTGTCCACCAGCTGGACATTCCATCGATTAGTTCTTTTCCATTATCAAGTTTGAGTCTTACACCTGATGCTGAAACAACTGGATACGTAGGCAATGGATTTGTAAGAGAAGTATATGGATGCCAGATATGATCTCTATCAAATTCAAGAAGGTCTGAATTAAAGTTTGAGTCTTGAGGCATACTTTTTTATGATTTCAGGTGTAATTGATTCTTCCATATCTACTTGGAGTAGGCATTTTAGTCCTGACCTTTTTTGAATGACCTCAAAGCTCGACTGGTTTTTTTCACCATTGAAGATAATCCCAAGCACTGGAATGTTGCGACTTTTCAGCAAGCTTAAGGTGAGCAATGTGTGGTTGATGCTACCTAAATAATAATTGGCAACCAACACAACAGGAACATTTGTCTTCTGAACCCAATCGATATTAACAAAGTCATCTCTAAGTGGAACCATAAGTCCGCCTGCCAATTCGATTATCAGTGAATTGTCGGTGGATGGTAATTGGAGCTTTGATTCTTCAATTGATACCTTATCAATTTCAGCTGCGGCATGAGGTGACATGGGTTCGGTCAACCTGTATGCCTCCGGATGAATCTCAACACCGGGTGCCCATTTACCAATTTTATGTGAGTCTGTATTGTCCAGATCTCCTGCTTGCACTGGTTTCCAATAGTCTGCAGAAAGCGCTTTACAAAGGATCGCAGAAATAACCGTTTTACCGGTATCCGTGCCAATGCCCGCAACGATATATCTATCACTCATCACTTAGTACATTAAATAACTGATCAATTTCTTCCTTGGTGTTGTATGTATGAATGCAAAATCGGATTCGTTCTGAACCTTCCGCTATGCTAGGCTTGCGAATAGGCAATGCATTGATGCCTGATTCACTTAGTTTCATTCCGAGTTCAACTACATTTTCATTGCCGGGGACGATCAGCGATTGAATTTGTGAATGAGAATTCAACCAGGAAGAATTGGTCTTATTCCGTTTTTCCACGAAGTAGGAAATGTTCGATTGAAGCTTCTTGCGCTCATTTTCAATTTCAGGTAATAGCTGATACATTGCTTCGATTGCGCAAAACTGGTGCACCGCAGGGGCTGTAGAAAAAATAATAGATCGGGAAAAATTCACTTGATAATCTTTGAGCCATTTTGGCCCGATCACTGCCGCACCATGTATTCCAGGACCTTTTCCGTATGTCATTATCCTAGCTAAAACCTGATCCTGCAGGCCAAATTCCTGTACGAGACCAGAACCACTTTCTCCACGGACTGCCATGGAATGTGCTTCGTCCACGATAAGCTGAGCTTCATTTTTATTGCAGACTTCCACGATATCTTTTAATGGACAGATATCTCCGTCCATGGAGTAAATCGATTCCACAGTTACAATTTTTTGACCTGTATATTCTTTAAGTTTTTTATCTAAATCGCTTGGGTCATTATGGAAAAATCGCACCCTTTTCGAATGTCCCAGTCGTGCTCCATCAATGAGGCTGGCATGGATCAATTCATCACAAAACAATGTTGTTTCGCGGGTCGCAAGAGAAGAAATAAGACCAAGGTTAGCAGTATATCCTGAGGAATAGATGAGCGCACTTTCGGTTTTATGGAAGTCTGCTACCAGTTGCTCGACGCTTTCCATGTATGTGGAGTTGCCACTTAATAGCCGTGAGCCTGTGGCTCCATTTTGGATAGATTTATTTGAAGCAAGAGCTTGAATTGCATCCGCGAGCTTAGATGATTGAGCCAGACCTAGATAGTCATTGGAACAAAAATCAATCCCCTCTGGTGGGAGGGGAAGGATGCGTAGCAGATGCTGCTTTTTTCTTTCTTCGAGTGCCTTCTGATAGCTATTCAAACCAATGAATTTATGCTTCCACCTCAGACTCTTTTTTGTCGTACTTAAACGCTTCTCTTGATTTCAAGCCGAGCAAGTCAAACATTTCTTTGTCATCGTTGAAATCAGGATTTGGAGTAGTCAAGAGCTTGTCGCCTGCGAATATTGAATTTGCGCCGGCCATAAAGCAGAGCGCTTGCTCGGTCAAACTCATTCCTTCTCTACCTGCGGATAGTCTCACGACAGATGCAGGCATTACCAATCTTGCGGTTGCGATCATTCGGATCAATTCATGAGCGGCAACACGCGGCTGCTCTGCCAGTGGCGTACCTTCAACCGGTACAAGTGCATTTACCGGAACTGATTCCGGGTGTACCTCCATGTTTGCAAGTGTGAGCAGCATTCCCATTCGATCTTCGGCAGATTCACCCATTCCAATAATCCCGCCTGAGCAGACAGTGATTTTTGCTTTGCGCACATTGTCAATCGTCTTGAGTCTATCGTCGTATTCTCTTGTGCTGATTATATCATCATAGTAGGCTTCTGATGTATCGATGTTGTGATTGTAGGCATACAATCCTGCGTCTGCCAGTTTCTTAGCCTGATCCTCTGATACCATTCCCAGTGTGCAGCAAACCTCCATATCCATGCTGTTCACTGTTTTCACCATGTCCAGAACTTTATCAAAGTCTCGATTGTCTCGGACTTCTCTCCATGCTGCACCTAAACACATCCGAGATGCACCATTGGCTTTAGCTGATTCTGCCTGTGCTCGCACTTCGTCCACTTCCATGAGCTTATGAACCTTGATATCGGTATGATATCTTGCTGCCTGAGGGCAATAGGCACAATCTTCCGGGCAACCACCAGTTTTAATTGATATCAAGCTGCTTACCTGCACTTCTTTCGGGTCGTGATACTTTCGATGCATCGTTGCAGCTTCAAATACCAACTCCATGAGCGGGCGGTTGTATATCTCTGCAATTTCTTCTAGCGTCCAGTTGTGTCTTACTTCAGTCATAATGCATCATTAAATCTTACTTGCAAGTATAGTTTATTCGTGCTCAGTGAGGAAGAAAGAGTGGCTAGAAATCAAGGCAAATAGTAGGAAGCTTATGTGGATTTATGATAAAATAGAAAGCCAGCAAGTCGATCCACAACATAGTAGGCCACAGCCAGGAAGAAGACATTAAGATGGATATTGAATAGTATGTAGCAGCAAATTGACACTATTGTCAGTATCAGAAAGTAGCTGGCAAATCCTGCCATGTATCTGGAGAGCTTCTTGTTTGCTATTTTATTGATGCGTTTTTCTATCATATCTCCCTCGACAAATGCGAGGTAGCTCATGTAAGCATAGCTGATAGCAAGCAGCAAGAGAAACCAAAAGTTGACAATGGTATCACCTTGCTGAATGGTAAGGAAGGCATTCAATAGAATCAGTGGTCCAGACGTGATTTCCAGCACGGTTTCATGCATGTCGTTTTCAAAGAAATCGCCAATCACGACAATTTTATTTGCAACATATGCTTGTATATCCTCATCGGGTAGATATAACAATTCGCCCAAACTCACAGGGTTAAATCCTGCTTCCAGATCATAGATATCCTTCTGCAGGATCCGGTAATTCATGATGAAATTGTTCATAGTCCAGTTGGTTCCAACTTTGACGAAAGGACCATTTTTTTTACTTTTTTGTTTGCTCAATGATTCGAATACTTTGAGTGGAAGAAGCTTCGCGGTATCACTATGTATCAGTTGGTATTTATAGACTCCTTCAAAAGCACTTCCAATCATATAGTCGGATATTCCATAATCCGCCTGATTAAAAATAGGAGGTTCGAGCACACCTTGCTCGTTGATATGGGCCGAAAGGATGATGTTGTCCATCAAAGCTAATTCACGTGTAAGCTCATGGTCGCTTGTAGATGAATCCACGAAGTGGATATCCGTCATGATAAATTTTGGCTTTGCGCTACCCGAATTTATGGCGTGAAAGAATTGAGCTAATTTTTGTCTGTCCGTGATGGCCTGATTACCAACCGGGAAACCAAACTCATCGTATCTATCGATTAATTCAAGATCATAGGAGGTATTGATAAGTACAAAATCTTCAGAATCCGGGCGCTCGCGGTTGGCAAAATTCAATGCTGTCGTACTCCAGATAAGAAATTTCTCATCGCTGGCAAGCCACGGTAGCTTCATCAGGTAGAAAGTAAATGCCATCATCAGCAAGGTGTTGATGACAATGAGCGATATGAGTAGAATTCTTTTCAAGGATAAACTAAAGCTCGTTGATGGCTTGTTTGAGTTGTTCTTCGGTGCATTTTCCGTACATCGAATTAATCAGTTCAAGAACTGCTTCTTTGCTGTTTTTCTGAAATTGTTCAAGTAATGATTTTAGTTCTTCATCCGAAACAACAGTCAGATTTAAATTGGTAATGAATGAAGATGTCTGGTCCTCTGCTTTAAAATAAAATAGCTTGATATCACTAATGAGTGAATGATCTATTGGCGAACCATCCACTGAATAGAAGCTATTTGTTTCAATAACAAGTTTGTCATCCACATTTCCTAGCTTCTTGTTAATCGTCTCTCCATTGTAAGCATATTGAGCATAGAAGAAGTTGCTCTCTGACATGGGATAACTGGCAGGCGAAACTGTGACACGGTACTTACTTCCTACCAATGCAATCGCACCATCGCCGAAGTGCTTTTGAAAGTCCAATGCATTGTTGATAGATCCAGCTCGGGTACTTAGTCTACCACGAACAGGTGATATTACCGAACTCAGTGCATAAAGCGCGT
The DNA here is from genome assembly GCF_051379705.1 of Ekhidna algicida. Classification (GTDB taxonomy): domain Bacteria; phylum Bacteroidota; class Bacteroidia; order Cytophagales; family Cyclobacteriaceae; genus Ekhidna. The sequence continues at coordinate 2,468,077 of NZ_CP179868.1, forward strand.
CACTTTGAGAGGTGGAAGCTTCTGTTTCTTGTATGACAAAGCGGCCTCTAGCAGAACTAAGCACAGCCGCTCGCGCACCCAGTGTCTCAAATTTTAGGTTGGCATCCTCGGAGATTTTTAATCCTTTGGCTAAGTACTTACCAGATTTTGCGTCATAAATTTTCCCAATCGTATGGATAACAGTGTAGGACTGACTTTGGGCGTAAAAGCAAATGAATAGCAGGAGCATGGATAGGCTTCTCATAATCAATAGATTTTGAAATCGTTCTTAATATTTTCTTCCCTTGATGTTGGAACTTGTTTGCCGTTGCTTAGCAGAATCACTTGCTCGCCAACATATTGTCGGATTTCCGATACTCTGTAGTCCCGATCCCGGTTGAGGTCAGCGCGTCTTGTGGTAAAACCTTTGATTAGACAGCTGGTGAAAAGGCCATTTTCGGAGTTGAGGCCTTCTGCTGCAAACTCAGTTCCTCCGGCTGCAGAAATGACTGTAGCACCTGTGCCTTTGCGCATATCGCTAAACAGAGTTTTTGAAAGCTCAAGTGTATTGCCTAGCCCAAAGCTGTTTGCTTTCAGTTTAACAAGTGATCCGGTTGATCGAAAAGAAACTGATCCTACAGCACTGATGGATTGCTCTGCTTCTTCTACATCATCCTGATCCAGCTCGCCTGCATGACACGTGTCCATCATCAGCAATTTGTTTCTGCATGGAATGCCATCAATTAAAGATTGAAGTGTTTCATAAGATAACCCGCCGCTGGCGGGATCATTGAAGTCCATATTATGTGTGGCGAAATAGTAAGTGTAGTCCTTATCAAGCACACCATGACCAGCTATGAAGATCATAACCACATCATCAACTTTGGCTTGCTCCACAAATGACCTGATGGCTTTGATATTGGTATCTGTTGCTTCTTGATTTACAATCAATTTTTCGAACACATTCTCATATTCTGATGAACCTTTCATTGTGGCGATGATATCTGAGGCATCCTTGGCAGCAAATGCCAGATTGTGTTGTGACTGCTGATATTCTGATACTCCGATGGAAACAAGATAGAGATCAGGCTTATCAAAGTCAGTCGTGAGTTGAATTTCAAATGATTCCGGAAGTGATTCCAGGCCTTTACTATTGATAGCAGTCACCTTGATTTCATTTAGGCCTTTGCTTAGGTCAATAGTAATGTCCTTCGCTATGGTCTTGGAAGAAGCCACCGAAATGCCTTTTGATCCAAATGCAGGCACATCATTGACATAAACCTGCAGCCTGTTTATGGTTTGATTTTGGTCGTTGGCTGATGCCTTAAAGGTCAGCGAACGTTGATCTGTTTCTAGTGGGATCGCAAGTACATCAACTTCAATTGTTGGCAGTTCATTGGTATTGGAAAGGTCGTCCGAGTTAAATCCTAGTCTTTTCAGCCGTTTGTTGTATGCTGCCTCATATGAGTCTATCAGTTTTTGAGGAGCGTAACCAAGTGTTTTAGCAATGATATCCGGTCGGTTGTATTTGAGCTCTAACTGCTCGAATGGCAGTACATTGTTTCCATCTTTAAATGCGATCGCTTTGGCAGCATTTTTTGAGGAGGTATAATAATAGTCAGGTGTATATGCAATGAATCCACTATCACCAATGAGTGCCATGCTGACGGTTTTTTTACCTGATTCAAGATCATAAAGCGAGATTTCACCAGACTCATTTGTGGTGATAGCCATTTTAGAATCAATGCTAAACACAGCGTCTGTAATGACACCTTGCTGAGTGTCCGTGATGATTTCCTGGCTACCATTTTTAATGGAAACATCGTATCCCTCGAAGGCGATGGTGAAGTTTCCGCGTTTGAATTTATCCTCCAGAATCTCAGGATTGCCTTTATATTTCTTGCTTTTAAATTCGCTAATTGACCATTCGTTTAGTGTGCCGGTATCGGTCAATGCCCAGATTTTATCTTTGTCGTTCGGGTTGAATTTTACCCAAACCATATTATCCTTTTTATCCTTGATGGTTTTGAAAAGCCTGCCTGTTTTGAAGTTCCAGACCTTCATGAAAGAAGTGTTTTCGGCAGTAGTAGCCATGTATTTACCATCAGCAGAAATATCGATGTGGTTAATGTCAGAAGAACGATCAAATGTTCGTACCAGCGTCCCTGTAGTGATATCCCACATTGTCATATTTCTATCCAAAGAACCAACAAGAATGTGTTTACCATCTGGCATAACATCTACTGCTAATGCTGGCTGAACATAGCCTTCCATATCTCTGATTTTTCGCCCCGTTTGGTAATCCCAGAGTTTGAGTTGCCTTTTGTGGTCGGACGTGACGATAGTTCTGTAGTCCGGAGACAATGCCAACCAGTTGGTGTTTTTGGTGATGTTTTTAATTTCTTTAACCACCGGCGGTACATAGTTTACAGCTGCTTTTTTTCCAGGCTCCGGGAAGTCGGCATTTTCTATATCATACACTTTGATGGATCGTTCCTCATTTACAATCACTTTGGTTTCATCCTTGCTCAGCACAGCCACGCCTCTAGGGTTGTTGAGTTGCCACCGAATAGGCTTGGAAACCTCACCAAATGATTCACGATCATCGCTTAATTCAATGAGGGAAACGCTAGCACTTCCGGTATTTTCTTCTTCGCCTTTTTCTGCTAGAAAAGGAGTAAAAATGTTTTGAGAGAAAAGTATCTTTTTACCGTCATTGGTAAACTGAATGTTGGAATAAGTCATTACAAAAATGGTGGTCATCCCTTTTCCTACTCTGCCGTTGGCAACATTTCCGATTACAGCAAAGCCTGTCATTATGGCTTTTGTATATGCAATTGCAGCGCCCGAGCCTTTCACATTATCGAGAGCATCAGCTAAAATTTTGCCTTTTTCAGGATCCACTAACTTTACTTCAACTCCGTTGTTTTTACCACCTCCAGTCACGATTCGATCTCCTTCAGGAGAAATAGCCAGGTTCATGATGGGGGCTGAAAAACCTGAAATCGTTTTGATGGAATCACCAGCTGCGGTCCAAATTTTCAGTAATTCATCATCTCCACCTGTTATTATTTTGGAAGCATCTTTTGAAAGTTTCGCGGTATTTGCAGAGCCGCTATGTGCTTTGATTTTACTGCGGATATCTCCGGTAATTGCATCCCATAGAATGACGGTACCGGCTCGATCAGCGCTTACCAGAAGTTTACCGTCATCTGACAAATGAATGGAATTGACCGGGGCTTCATGTGCATTGAAAGTATTGACATCAATGCCTGTTTGAACATCCCACATTTTAATAGACTTGTCATCACTGGCGGAATACACATATTTTCCGGCGGGTGAATACTGCACCATATTGATGCCCGCGGTGTGGCCTTGTCTAATTATCAGCTCATTTCCCTGACTGAAAGAAAAATGAATAGAAAGTACGAATAGCAGAAAAAATGCCTTGGTCATGATAGGAAGTTTTTATGATAAAAAAGCGATCAACTGCATGCAGTTGATCGCCAGACATGATCGCGTAATTAAAAGCTGTAGCTAATGATTTGTTTCTTGTCAGCTTTGAAAAATACCTGACCCGAAACCTGGTCATAGTCATATATCGGTTCTTTTTCGCTCAGTAATAGCGTGCCTAGTTCTTCACCCGTTCTTCTGTCTACTTTCACGAGACCTGAGCTTTTGGCCTGGCCACCTTCGCCGACACGGGTAAGAATCATTCGGATATCTCCTTTACTTACAGTGGCGCTAAATTTCTTCTTTGCTTCAGCACCAACCATTCCCGCAGCATTGTATAGGTCTTGAGCCTGCTGCGCGTACATTTTACTGTAGTAATCATTGGTTCCATATCTTGAATATGCAGCTGTGTGAGCGGATTGCATTTGTGCTGCTGCACCCATTGCCATTACAGAAGCCTGAGCGGCACGGAGGGCAATTTTGGCTGCCAGACTTAAACCAGGTGCTTCCCAGTATTTGTCAAATCTCACTGAACCATCTGGCTCGAGCATCACCATATTGTTGTCATCCATGAATAGATAACCACCTGCAACTAGCTCAGCGCTGGTTGGAGAAGCATCCTCGCCTTCAAATTTTTTGGCGAGTCCATTATGAAGCACTTTATAGTCGCCTGTTAGAAGATCAATTTCATATAGATGACCATCGATAACCATAACCTCTTTAGTTAACTCCGGCTTATATCTTAAGGAAGGTACTTCCAGCATTCCTTTTTTGTTCCAGATTAGCTCTCCATCATATTGGATGTAACCTAATCTTCCTTTAATGTCAGTGTACATCACGCCGGTCGCAGCGATTTGGTCGATGTTGATTCCTTTGATTTTCTGATCCCAGATTACTGAGCCATCTTTTTTGTTGAGAAGCATTAGCTGTTTCCCTTTGGAGGTGGCCAGGATTCCTTTGTCCCCCAAGTCGACAATATATCCATCGATCTTTTTCACTTCCCATTTGATACTTCCGCTCTGCAGATCGTACAGGGTAAACCATTTGTCGTCGATTACTACCACTCCTTCGCCTATCGCCGACATAGTGGGAACCACCTTTAGTTTCAATTCTTGCTCCCATAGCTTCTTACCTGTGTTCATTTCCAGGGCAGAAAGTGATCCGCTGTTTTTCTTTTTCTCAAAGAAGTAGCCATAAGCCAGGTCGAGGCTGAGGTCGAAACTTTCGAATGTTTGATTTTTAAGACTGGTGTTGTACGCCCATTTTACCTCGCCGGTTTTTGGATTCATTTTGGCAATCTGAGTAGTTCCGGGAAGGACAATGTCACCATCATCAAGCAGTGCGGGAAATCCATTCACTGCGATTTCTTCATTTGTCCAGATGATTTTTTGGGAAAGTAGGTCTACCATTTTTGTGATGTTAATGGTTGGCTTTCCTTTTTGCATGTAGTCTACATATGAGGTAGAAATGATAACCATTCTTAGATCAGGTAGATAGCCTGTGCCGTCATAGTTGAAGGTGGCCATTTCTCCGAAAAGTGGAACTTTAGTGATTGGCATTTCAGCAATTTTCGGACTGATTACTTCTTCTCCTGTCTGGATGTTGATGATGGCGTATTGCTTGAATTGATATCCATCAGAAAACTTCAGCTCTACATAATCAGAAACTTCAGGAAACTTCTCATCGCTGAGTACCCTAATGAAATTTTCAAATGCGTACTTGGCACCTACTTTTTTACCGTCTGCACCTTTCATTTTCTTGGCTTGCTTGAAAGCGTCGCTAGTCCACAGGATATTGCCATCACGGCTGTCTACTCCATGAAGTTTGAAATCACCGGTTCCTACCAAAAGGATACCGCTTTCAGTTATACTGTTCCATTCCACTTCACTTTCAAAATCAAGTTGCCACAGGGCATCTTGTGCTCTTGTCTGGCTGAATACTACAAGTAGCATTAAGCCTAAAATTGTTTTTAACGTGTTTTTCATGTCGGATCGAAATTTATTCGCGGTTTGATTTGATAATCAAAGTTTGATGAATAAATGCTCCGATAGAATCCTGTTAGGATGGGATATTTGTATACCGTGAAACCCGTAGATGTGAGCTAGATCAAGTTGTTGGCGTAGGCGAATTTGATTAGTCCTACAAGGTTGTTCGTGCCGGTCTTTCTGAAGATATTTTTCCGATGTGTTTCTACCGTTCGTTCACTAATGAAAAGTTCTTCGGCCATTTTTCGGTTGGTGTATTCTTTTGCAATGAGTTTGAGAATTTCTCGTTCACGGTCAGTAAGCAGTTTTTGTTCTTCTGTACCATTGAGTCCCTTCATCAGCATTGAATTCACATCAGAACTCAGGTATACCTTTCCGTTTTTTACTGCACGAACTGCACTTACTAACTCTTCATGAGAGTCCTTTTTTAGAATGTATCCATCGACTCCTTCTTTTAGGATTTCTTTAATTAGGTGCGCTTCATCGTGCATGCTTAGCACGATTATTTTTATATCAGAATACTTACGTTTTACCTTTCTTACAAGTGCAAGTCCATCATCGTCTGGAAGGTTATAATCGGTGATGAGCAGGTCTACATTTTTTTGCGTCAATTGATCTAAGGTTTCCTGAACGGAACCCGCTGAACCTACTACCTCCATATCATCTTCTACAGAAAGAATTTTGACTAGACCACCCAACAAGATGGCATGATCGTCGGTAAGAAATATTTTCATTTTTGTGGATTTCTCTCTTCCTATGAAAGATAGTAAATTCATTCGTCTTCGTATTGCCTATTCAATTGAAGCTCAAATAAGGAATAGAATATGAAAGATTGCTATACCGTTTCCACGGTATTTTCATTCCCCTCGGGAACATGAAGTTTGACAGGGGCATTGACGATAAGTGTGTTCCCTTTTTGTCCCTGGACGGTTTCTATCTCAAGATGACCGTGGATAATATTGGCGCGCGTGTTCAAATTTTTCCAGCCATTCCCTTTTCCTCTGTTCAATATGGCTTTATCAAAGCCCGAGCCATTGTCCTCTATGAGCAAGGTGATTTCTTCCTGATCTTTGGTGATCTGAAGGGTGACACGATCAGCATTTGAGTACTTAAGAATATTGTTTGTCCATTCTTGTGAAATGCGGAAGAGTGAAATCTCCTGAATCTCAGTCAGTCGTTTCTCTAAGCCAAAGACATTGAGCTCAATAAAGATTTTGCCTGTCTGATTTACCCGATCTGTGAATTCTTTCAAGGCACTTTCAAGTCCATTTTGAATCAGAGTTTGCGGCATCAGATCGAAGCAAATGTTTTTCAATTCGCCATACATTTCATCAATGACTTTTGAAGAAGCTTCAAATACTTGCTGTCGTTCATTGGGTTTAGCGTCATCTTTTAAGTTGTTGAGGTTCATGTTTAGAATGGAGATCATCTGCCCAAATCCATCATGAAGATCTCTTGCATACCTCGAACGTTCTTTTTCCTGAGAAGAGATAGCAGCATTGATTTCAGCTTCGCGAGCCTTTCTTCTGTGCTCTTCTTCGATCTTTTCAGCTTTCAGCTTGGAGCGTTGCCTGTGTTGGACAAAAAGGAACAAGAGTAAAGAGATGATTCCAGCAGCGCTAAACAGCAGAATGTTTTTTTGATTAATCTCTGCTTGTTGAATTTGAATCTCCGTCTCTTTTTTCTCGGTTTGGTATTTTGTTTCAAGCTCAGCCACTTGCTGACTTTTCCTTTCATTGAAGAGGCTGTCTTTTACCTCGATGTGCTGTTTATAAAAAGCAAGTGCATCTGCATACTCACCTCTCTTTTCTTTGACTGTAGAGATCATCTGCAAGACGTGCTTTTCAAAATCAGCGAATGAAACCTTTTGAGCGACGACAAGTGCTTCACGAAAATAGCTTTCAGCTTTATCTAGCTCATTGATTTCAAGAAGCATTTCACCAATGTTATTCTTTACGATGGCATAGCCTACTTCATCATTGATGATCCGCTTAAATTTTGCTGCCAGGCCAAAGTAATACTCTGCGCTATCATAAACACCCAATTGTGTATACACCATACCAAGGTTATCGTAGTTGTAGCTGAGTCCGATGGTATCTCCAATGGCTGATTTTACGGAAGTGGATCTTAAGTAATAGCTGAGCGAAGTGTCGAGCTTATTTTGCTGAAAATACAGGACACCCAGATTATTGAGACTATTTCCTATTCCGGTGGAATCGTTTTGCTCATGAGCATAGCTTAATCCGTCGTTGAAGTATTTGTCAGCCAACTCATAGTTGTCTTGCTTCTTCTGTAAAGTTCCAATGAGGTTCAGGATTTCTGCTGGTTTCTCTTTAGACTTCAACACAATAAATATGTCAAGCGACTGCTGGTAATTATACAAAGCCAGTTCGAACTGTCCCAAACAATAATGAGCAAGCCCAACCTGTAGTAATGCCTGGGCTTTTAAAGTTGATTTTTGAGCCTTTTCAATCCCTAGCTTTTGAAGTAACAGAAGGGTGCTATCACAAGGTAACGACGCTTTGTTAATCTCCTCAAGTGAAGATTCGGTTAGGGCCGTTTGTGATTTTGCGGTGGTAGAGACGCAAACAAGAAATGCTAAGGCGAGCCATTTCATGAACTCAATATGTGAAAATATATGGATGAGTAAAACTATTTTCGTTTAACTCAGCATTTGCAAAGACGATTCGCCTATTTTATACTTTTACGAAAGATTCTTCTATAGCCTTGATTGTGCTTGGCGCGTTGACAATTAACACATTTCCTTTTACGCCTTCTCTAGTTTCAAGCTCTAGTTCGCCTTGGATGAGGTTGGTTCGGGTGTTTAAGTTTTTCCATCCATTACCTTTTCCAGAGATGAGTAGTGTCTTGTCAAATCCACTTCCATCATCTTCGATCAAAAGAGTGATTTCACCTTCATCTTTTGTAATCTGTAGTGTGACTTTGGAAGCGTCGGAATATTTCAAAATGTTGTTGGTCCATTCTTGTGAGATTCGATACAGGGAAATTTCCTGGATCTCCTGAAGACGCTCATCAAGTCCGAATGTATTGAGTTCGAGGTGCACTTTCCCAGCGTGATTGATACGATCTGCAAATTCTTTCAATGCACTTTCGAGACCATGCTTAATTAGTGTTTGTGGCATCAGATCGAAGCAGATGTTTTTAAGCTCGCCATACATATCATCAATAACCTTGGACGAGGCTTCGAATACTTCTTGTCGTTCGTTGGGTTTGGCGCCATCTTTAAGATTTTTGAGATTCATATTTAGTATAGAAATCATCTGTCCAAAGCCATCATGCAGGTCACGTGCATAGCGTGCTCGTTCTTTTTCCTGAGAAGAAATGGTGGCATTGATCTCTGCTTCCCGTGCTTGAAGCTGTGCTTCTTGTAGTTTTAGTTGCTGCTTCTTTTGGAGCCTGCTTCTTTGCAATAAAGCCAGGGTGATGATGAATATAATTACGAGAATTGAAGCAATGAGTAAAACCCGGTTGCGCTGGAGGGCAGCAGTTTGCTCAGCTAATTGAGACTCTTGAAGAATGATTTGTTGTTCTTTCTTTTCTGTCTCGTACTTAGTCTCAAGCTCTGCGATTGCTTTATTCTTTTCTTCACTTATGAGGCTGTCGGCATAGGCTTTGGAAGTGACCAGGTGGTCAAATGCTTTTTCGAAATCACCTTGAGCCTGATACAGCCCTGCTTTATTGAGGTAGCCATTTTCAAGGTCTCTTTTACTGCCAATCTCCTTGCTCATAAGGATACTGCTATCCAAATAGCTTTCTGCCAACCGGTAACTTCTGTTTTGAACAGCTACCTCAGCAATGTTTCCCATGACAGCCGGGATACCTTGCTTGTCACCTAACTGCTTATCAATTTGAAGAGATTTTTGAAAATAAATTATTGAACTGTCCAGGTCATTCTGGTAATATTTCAATGCACCTAAGTTGTTTAATCCGGCGCTAATGCCTTTGAGGTTGTTAACTCTTTTTTCATAGTTTAAGGATTTACGGAAATACATTTCAGAGGAATCCAACTTACCAGTATTTGCATAAATAATGGCTATGTTGTTGAGTACATCGGATAGGTTATCTATGTCAGTGCCATCGTTTAGCTCTAGTGTTTGGTTGTAGTAATACAATGCTCGTGTGTAGTCTCCTGATTTCATGTTTACAACACCGAGGCTATTGAGGACTATGGCCTGTTCCTTTAGATCGCCCTCATTTTCAAATATTTTTAACGCTTTGAGATTATATGAGATAGCTGAGTCATATTCTCCCAGATATCGATAGCAAACAGCTTTGTTGTGATACGAATTTGCTTTCACCTTTTCAATCTTGCTTAGCTGAAACGCCGTGTCTGAATGATCGATACCTTCTTTAAATTGACCTGCATTTCGATAGGCGATTCCGGCAAGTAAGTGGTAGTAAGAAGCATCTGCGCTAGAAAGTTTATTGTCTAGCAAACGTTCTTTGGCAATTTGAATGATGGAGTCTGGATTGGAAAATGAAAGTTGCTTGAGCTTAGCGAATTTATCTGGTTCTGACTGAGCAAAAAGGTCAAATACAATGAGTGTGCAAATTAAGATGGAGACGCGTCGAGTGATGAACATTTGTAGGTAGTAAGTAGATTTTGCAGCAATGAAAATAAAAAAAAGCGGATGACCTAGAGCCATCCGCTTCGAAATCGTTAAAAAAATCTTAATTTTTCTTTGTTGCTCTTTTTGAACGTATAGGAGGTGCTGGTTCTTTTTTCAATTCTACAGCATCCGTTTCCAACTTCTCAAGTGCAATTTCTATGGCTTTATCCAATTGTGGGTCTTTGCCTTGTAGTACAAGCTTTGGTTCTTGAATTACTTCTACATCTGGCGCGATACCTTCACCTTCTACAGCCCATTCACCATTCACATCAAAGAAACCGCCACGCGGTGCGATCATTCTACCTCCATCTATAAATGGCGGAGTATCCCAAGTACCTACAAGGCCTCCCCAGGTTCTTGTCCCTACCAATGTGCCAATTTTCATTTCACGGAAAAGGTATGGGAGCAAATCCCCACCGGACCCAGCTCGTTCATTGATTATCATCACTTTTGGCCCCCAAACGGCAGACATTGGAGTGGTCCAAGGTTTATGGTCACCAACCTTACTGTTGAAGTATCCATAAAGTTTACGATTCATCACATCTGCTATATAATCAGCTGCAGAGCCACCACCATTGTTTCTTTCATCCACAATCATTCCTTGCTTGTCTTGTTGTGCGAAATAGTAACGATTGAATGATTGATAACCTGGACCGCCGGTATTAGGCACATAAGTGTAACCAATCTTGCCGTCCGTTTTTTCATCAACATACCTTCTGTTATCCTCAATCCAGGCTCGAGACCTGAGTCCGTATTCATTACTAATTGGCTCGACGTAATACATTTTTGCTTTAGAAATGTCTGTAGACTTGCCCACTTTGATTGAAATGGTTGAACCAGCGGTTTGTTCGAAGAAGCTGTAAATGTTTTTGCTTCCCTCTACTGCTACTCCATTAACCTCCAATAGATAATCCCCTTCATCAATATCTATCCCAGGCATCGCTAATGGAGCCTGAAGGTTGGGGTTCCAATTTTCCCCAGTGAAGATTTTAGCTATTTGATACTTTCCGTTTTTGATGGAATAGTCTGCTCCTAAAAGCCCTACAGGCACACGATCGACATCTGGATAATCACCACCTCGGGTATACGAGTGTCCAACTGCTATTTCGCCACCAAGAATGTCAATGATGTAATTCATATCCTGTCGATGCTTTACATGATTGACCCAAGGCTTGTACCAAGTGTAGATTTGATCCCAAGGAGCCCCATGCTGATTGTTGACATAAAGAAAATCTCGTTGATATCTCCAGGCTTCTTTGTATATCTGTTGCCACTCTTCACTAGGTTTAACTCTCATTTTGATGTCAATGCTGAGTCTACCATCAGTGGGTTTCTGACTTTTGCCCGAAGTTGAAACAATTCCCCAATTTGATCCGGATCTGTAAAGCATTTGCTTTCCGTCACTCGAGGTTTGTGCCGATTGAATGCCCGACATAAATTCCGATGATTCTCGTTCACTTAAATCGTATTTATGCAAGGTGATGCCATTTTGATTGGGGACATTTTCACCATAAAACACTGTATTTTCAGGGCCGGCAACCAATCCGGTATAGTTTCTTTGAGGAACATCCAAAGCAATGATCCTATTGATTACACCGTCATCAATAGAAACTGAAACATCAGAATCTCCTTCCTCACCTTTTTCCTCTTCTACCTCTTCATCACTTTGTGGAAGAAGTGGAGAAGGGTCTCCGGAGGATAAAATTGCAGCATATAGCCCTCGTGTTACAGGTATGTTATATGAACTCATATCCAGCCAGCCAGTATTTAATCCCCAATTGGTGCTGGCTAGGAAATACATGTATTTGCCACTGCTGTCCCATACGGGTGCTAACGCGTCGGCCATCTGATCAGAAATGTTGATGATCTTGCCTGACTCTATGTTGTAAGCTTTAACTACTTTGAATTGAGCATCAGTCAATTTCACATAGGCGATCCATTTGCTGTCAGGTGACCAAACTGGATTCATGGATCGGTTGGGATGTGCATATCTCTCTGTATCAGCTTTCTTAGCCTCACCGGATTCGAGATTTAATACCCACATATTGAAATCCGTATCTGTATAGCTGATATACTTACCATCCGGTGACCAGGTCGGACGAAAGTAAAATGTTGGGTTTGGTAACGGATAGGTTTTTTTGATTTTCGATCCGAATTGATCGCTAATCACAAGCTGATATTCTCCACTTCTATCAGTGAACCACGCAATTTCATTACCGTCCGGAGACCAAACAGGATATCGGTCCGCAAAAGATGATTTAGATATATTTCTCCAAGATCCATTTTCTTTTGGGACAGTAAAAATCTCACCCCTATATTCGAAAAGTGCTCTTTTACCTGTTGGCGAAAGTGACGCATTTTGCATTGCACTTCCGGATGCATTGTCCCAGCGCTCGCGAGCCCAATTTAAATCTCCTTTCACTTTGATTTCCAACTGCTCACGATCTCCGGTCTTAGGATCGATTGAATGCAGATAGCCACCTTGTTCATATACAATAAGGTCATTCGATGCATCAAGACTCTTCACATCAAATTGGGTGTGAAAGGTGATTTGAGTGTACGCCTTCGTCTCTAAGTTGTATTTCCAGATATTACTCGTATAGTCTCTTTCCGATAGGAAATAAACCTCTCCACCAAACCAGACTGGATCAAGGTGTCTTTCTTTGTCAGGTTGGGGCGTGGTTTGAAGCTCGTTGGTCTTCAGGTCCAGGATCCAAATGGGCATGGCCTGCCCTCCTCTATAATTTCGCCATTCCGGATCCCAGGAGGTGATCGGGGTATAAGCAGCGTATTTACCATCCGGAGATATTTCTCCATAGGCGATTCTTGGAATGGACATCTCGGTCGGGAAGCCTCCATCCACGCTAACAGTATAAAACTTATTAAGCCGGGTGGGATGTCCTTTTCTGATGGATGCAAAAATCACCTTTCCGTCGGGTGACCAGCCTTGTACTCTGTCGGCGCCGGGATGATACGTCAGTCGTTTTGGAGCTCCACCTTCAACAGGAACTATAAACACATCAATGTTGCCATCGTACTGTCCACTGAAGGCGATCCATTTTCCATCGGTTGAAAAATGTGGAAAAGACTCGGCTCCAATTGAGGTAGTTAATCTGGTAGCATCTCCGCCACTTCGATCAACAACCCAAAGGTCATTGGCATGTACAAAAACGATTTTGTCTTGGCTTACAGTAGGTTGACGAAGCAACATGGTGCCTTGTGAAAAAGCACAAAAAACACTTGCAAGAAATAGATTGGTAAAAAAAATCCTCTTCATGATATATTAGGGTTAGGCTAATCAAGATAGCCATTCAGCCTATGTATCACAAAGAGAACTTTATGAATGGTAGATGCTTAGCAGTACCTACTTTTCGAATTCTGCGACAGTTTTTTCGATGATGTCGCAACATTCATGGAGCTGCTCTTCGGTCATCACCAAAGGAGGAGCAAACCTGATAATATTTCCATGTGTTGGCTTAGCAAGTAACCCATTGTCCTTTAATCTAACACAGATGTCCCATGCTGTGGAACTATCTTCAGAGTCATTAATTACAATTGCGTTTAGTAGACCTCTACCTCGAACAAGGTTCACAAGATTTGATTTCTCAATCATATTGTTCATTCGATCTCTGAATATCTCGCCTAGCTTTCTGGCATTCTGTGTGAGTTTCTCATCTCGAATTACATTCATAGCTGCAACTCCAACAGCTCCCGCTACAGGGTTGCCGCCAAAAGTAGAGCCATGCTGTCCCGGCTGGATTACTTCCATAACTGTATCATTGGCAAGTACTGCAGAAACCGGGTACGCGCCACCAGACAAAGCTTTTCCGAGGATCAAAATGTCAGGCTCTGTATAGGTGTCTTGTTTTTCACAATGTCCCTCGCATGAGCAGTCGCCGCACACTCGAAGAAGAGCCCCTGTTCGGCCGATCCCGGTCTGCACTTCGTCTGCGATGAAAAGAACTCCATTTTCCTGGCAAAGTTCTTTTGCTCTTTTAATGTATCCTTCATCCGGAACCATTACTCCAGCCTCTCCTTGAATTGGCTCAACCAAAAATCCGGCAATATTCTCTCCTTGAAGCGTGCGTTCCAGTTCAGTGAGATCATTGTAAGGGATTCGAATGAAACCCGGTGTAAATGGACCAAAGTTTTTGTTTGCTACCGGGTCGTTTGAGAAAGAGACGATTGTTGTGGTTCTACCATGGAAATTATTGTCACAAACAACAATCTGCGCTTTGTTCTCATCTATTCCTTTTTTCTCATATGCCCATTTTCTACAAAGCTTAATTGCGGTTTCCACCGCTTCCGCTCCAGTATTCATTGGGAGCACTTTGTCAAAACCGAAATACTCAGTAATAAATTTTTCGTAAGGGCCAAGAACATCGTTATAGAAAGCGCGCGAGGTTAACGTAAGCGTCTCCGCTTGTTTGGTCATTGCACCCACAATTGCAGGGTGGCAGTGACCTTGATTAACGGCAGAATACGCAGATAGAAAATCATAATACTGCCTTCCTTCTACATCCCAAACATGTACGCCATCACCTTTTGCCAACACCACAGGAAGTGGGTGGTAATTATGGGCTCCATGCTTATCTTCCAGTTTTATTAAATCTTCGCTCGTCATTGTCTTATTTTCTAACATAGTTTTGCCGTTTATAATCTATTTGCAAGATTAACAATTTAACTGCGGAGGCGCAATTGAAACAGGACACAGAATCGGAAGATTATTATATAAATGAACAGGGACTTATGGTGTTTACGGAGAAGTTTCACCTGAAAAGAGGCTACTGCTGTGGAAGTGGCTGTTTACATTGTCCATATAATCATCAAAATGTCAGACAATAGTTTGCATATTGAATTGAAATCCCGATATTTGCACTCCATTTTTGAAAACGGGATAGAAAGATGTCAAAAGTTTGCGATATAACCGGTAAAAGACCACAAGTAGGAAACAACGTTTCTCACGCTAATAATAAGACCAAAAGAAGATTCAATCCGAATCTTCAGAAGAAGCGATTCTACATTCCTGAAGAGGATAAGTGGATTACTTTGAAAGTGTCTACTTCGGTGCTGAGAACAATCAATAAAAACGGAATCACTTCTGTGCTTAAGAAAGCTAGAGCAAACGGAATGGTGATCAAATAATTGATTCTTTTAAAGAAATTGAAACCCTGGCGTTACGTCAGGGTTTTTTTATGCCTTTTATCCAGTATTTCTGCCAGTGTTGGATTGGATTGGAATGTGTGATATCCAAGCGTATTATATTTAATGTTCCAAAAAAATAATTAAGATGAAAAAAATTCTCACCCTGATTCTAATTGCTGTATCGATTGGAACACTTGCTCAAAACGAGCCCGATGATTTTCTAAAAACTGAATTTCACATTGAACGGAGAGCATTAGTTAGAGAAAAGATGCCAGATAATTCAGTCGCTGTATTTTTTGCAAATCCTGTGAGGAATAGAGCCAATGATGTTGATTTTATATATCATCAAGACCCTAACTTTTTTTACCTAACCGGATACAGAGAACCGCATGCAGTTCTGATGATTTTTAAAGAAGAGCAAGAAGGCCCTGAAGGCAGCTACAAAGAGATTATTTTCATCCAACCACGTAATGCCATGGCTGAGATGTGGACAGGAAGAAGAATGGGAATTGGGGGAGTTAAAGAAAAGCTAGCCTTTAATCAGGTTTTCAATAACACCGACTTTGAAGCTTATAATATTGATTTTTCAAAGTTTGATAAGGTGCTATTCTACGACTTTTTTAATGATGTTCGCGACACAAGAGCTGAAGGAGATCTCTATGATTTGATTGTTTCATTTAAAAGTAAATCAGGATACCCAACAGAAGGAGACTTAACTATAGAGTCAGCTGCCAATAATCTGGACATGGAAACGCTGGATCAGATCATGACGGATTTGAGAGGTATAAAAACAGAGGATGAGATCGAGTTACTTAGAAAAGCTGTTGATATTTCCTGCATAGCACAAGCAGAAGTGATGAAGGCCATGAAGCCGGGAATGAGCGAGCGTGAAGTTCAGGGTATTCATGAGTTCATTTTCAAAAAGTATCAAGCAGAGTATGAAGGATATCCGTCAATTGTGGGGGAAGGAAACAACGGGTGTATTCTTCATTACATAGAAAATTATAAACCTGAGATCAGCAGTGACAAAATGATCCTTATGGATTTGGGTGCCGAATACCATGGTTATACAGCAGATGTAACAAGAACGATTCCTGTTGATGGATCCTTTTCTGAAGAAGAAAAAGCAATTTATGATTTGGTTTATAAAGCTCAGAATGAAGCAATCAAAGCTGCAAAGCCAGGCTTGAATATCGGAAGAGATTTGGATGCTGCAATTGCGCGAAAAATCATCAACGAAGGCTTAGTGGAATTAGGCATTATCGAAAGTGCAGATGAGCGTCACTTATATTATCCACATGGACTGGGTCATCACATCGGATTGGATGTACATGATAAGGGAAATTATGAATATCTGGAGCCGGGAATGGCTATCACAATCGAGCCTGGAATATATATTCCAGAAGGTGCAAAATGCGATGAAAAGTGGTGGGGAATTGCAGTTCGAATCGAGGACTGCATTCTAATCACAGAAGATGGAAACGAGCTTTTATCTGATCTGGCGCCTCGAAAAAGCGAGGAAATAGAGGAGCTGATGAAAGAGCCAAGTCCATTAGACGCATTTGTATTACCAGAGCTCGGAGAAGACAAATAATGAATCCTTTAGAATTAGTTAAAAATAGCTGAACTAACGTTTTTAAAATCAACTAATTCTACTACATTTGCACTCCTTTTTAAAAGCCGAAGCATTTGCGAAGGCGTTTTTTGGAAAAGACAAAATAAAATGGCGAAGAAAGGAAATAGAGTCCAAGTAATTCTTGAGTGCACAGAGCACAAAACCAGTGGTCTTCCGGGCACGAGCCGGTACATCACTACCAAGAACAGAAAAAACACTCCTGATCGAATTGAGTTGAAGAAATATAACTCGATCATGAGAAAGTATACAGTACACAAAGAAATTAAGTAACCATGGCAAAGAAAGTAGTAGCAACTCTTAAGCAACCAGGTGGAGCGAAATATGCCAAAGTGATCAAAGCGATCAAAGGCGATAACGGATCTTATACGTACAGAGAAGAAATGGTTCTCGAGGGTGACGTAAAAGATACGCTAGCGAAGTAAGAAATTAAATCCTAAAAGAAGGAAGCCGCTCCGACGTATAAGTCAGAGTGGCTTTTTTTATATTCACCAATATCACCTAATCCAGTAAAACCAATGGGTCTAAAAAGCTTTTTTTCTAAAGACAAAAAAGAGTCTCTTGACAAAGGACTCGAAAAGTCGAAACAGAACTTTTTCACCAAGCTGAATAAAGCAGTAGTTGGAAAATCTACTGTAGATGCTGACGTATTAGACGAATTGGAAGAGGTACTCATCACTTCAGATGTTGGCGTAGAAACTACCGTCAAGATCATTGATCGGATAGAAGAACGAGTAGCGAAAGACAAGTACTTAAATACTTCTGAGCTCAATCGGATACTTCGTGAGGAAATAGCAGGCCTGCTTTCAGAAAACAATACCAAAGACCTAGTTGATTTCGACATTCCTCAAATTGACGGGCCGTATGTGATACTCGTCGTAGGGGTCAACGGTGTCGGGAAAACAACTACCATTGGAAAGCTAGCCTCTCAATTTAAGGCAC
This sequence comes from Ekhidna algicida, assembly GCF_051379705.1. Taxonomy (GTDB): domain Bacteria; phylum Bacteroidota; class Bacteroidia; order Cytophagales; family Cyclobacteriaceae; genus Ekhidna. The sequence continues at coordinate 2,485,845 of NZ_CP179868.1, forward strand.
TGGGAAAAAATGTTATTCTTGGAGCAGCTGATACTTTTAGAGCAGCAGCAGTTGATCAATTGATTATGTGGGGCGATCGTGTTGGTGTACCTGTAGTTTCTAAAGGAATGAATACCGATCCTGCGGCAGTAGCTTTTGAAGCAGCCAAACGAGGAAAAGAAGAGAACGCAGACGTGGTGATTATAGATACCGCAGGAAGACTCCATACCAAGGTAAACCTGATGAATGAGCTTTCTAAAATCAAGAATGTAGTTCAGAAATTTATACCCGAGGCGCCTCACGATGTGATGTTGGTATTGGATGGTAGCACAGGACAGAATGCATTTATTCAGGCAAAAGAGTTTACAAAGGCAACGGATGTCACATCTCTTGCAATTACCAAACTGGACGGAACAGCAAAAGGTGGGGTGGTCATTGGAATTTCTGACCAGTTCAAAATTCCGGTCAAATACATAGGTGTGGGAGAAAAAGTGGAAGACCTGCAGGTATTTAATAAGACTGAATTTGTAGATTCCTTTTTCAAAAATTAAAAGCTACCTTGTAGCTAATGAAGAAGTACGCCATCTTTTTCACGAGAGGTTTTATTCTATTATTGGCTTTGATTCCTTTTTCAAGTCTGAGCCAGACAGTTCTTTTGGATAGCTTGCTAAGCCGTTATAATTCAAGTAATGATAAGCAAGAAAGGCTAACATTATTACGCTCAATAACTGCCGAAGAACCGGAAACCAATCAAAAAATTGTCTATGCAAATGAGCTGCTCGAACTGGCAAGAAAGAACAATTCCTATTTTTTCGAACATTCAGCGGAGCTGCAACTAGGTGTAGGTTATCGATTCATGGGTGATTTAGCTCAAAGCCTCACCCATTTATTAGCATCGCTGGAAATTGCAGAAAGTAATAACGATGAAACATTAATCGGTTCATCCCTGGGAGAAATTGCAGCCACGTATGCAAGCCAGGGAGACATTAAAGCTTCGGTTCAATTTTCCGACAGAACCATCGATATTTTTAGAAATAGGAAGGATACATTGAACCTTTCGATTGCCTTGCTCAATACGGGGTATGATTATTATACACTCGGTGAGTTTGATGCTTCAATCATGTACGGCAGAGAGGCAGAGCGCTTAGTCTCCACTTTTTCTGAATTGACCACAAACAGACGAAAATCTCTACTTGCATATATTCGTGGAAACATGGCAATAACGCAAGCAGCCCTTGGAATGAAAACGCAAGCAGTAGAGGCGCTGAACGAAAGCATTGAAAATCTAAGATCAATAGAAGACTACTATGCTGTTGCTGATTTTTTAAAATTTTTGGGAGAGGTAGAATTTGAAATTGGAAAGATCGATAAGGCAGAAGAAAGTGCCACCGAAGCGCTCACTTTAGCTCAAACCTATGGCTTGACAGAACTCAATAGAGATCTGAATTTATTACTCTACCGTATCAATGCATCAAAAGAAGAATTTAAAGAAGCACTGGACTATCATTTGATATACTCGGAGTTAGCAGATTCGATAGAGAATAAAAATGTAATTAGGCAAATGGCTAAGCAAAGATCGGCCTTTGAGTTAGCGCAAAAGCAGTCCGAGGTTGAACTACTAAGAGTTCAAAAGAAGAATCAACAAGCCGTTATTGTAACGGCGACTGTTGTTGTATTTGCGTTCGCGATACTAGTCATTGTAATTTTCGTTTACTACCGATCTAAAATACGAGTGAACCGAGTTCTTAAACGTCAAAAAGTGGCTTTGGAAAGGCTCAACGAAACCAAGGATAAATTCTTTTCTATTATATCACATGATCTCAGAGGCCCTGTCAGTTCACTCTTTGGGGTGAGTGGCCTTATCAGGCACTTCGTAAAAGAAAAAAACAATGATCAACTTTTGGAGATGGCTGATCACATGGAGACATCTGTAGAGAGACTTTCCAATCTACTTGATCAGTTGCTGAACTGGGCTATGCAGCAGCAGGGACACTTTCCCAACGTTCCTGAGAAAGTAAATATTACAGAGATGATCACAGAAATAAATGGGATGTTTTCGAATATGGCCAATGGCAAGCAGGTGTCATTATCATCCTACATTTCTGAGCCAATCCTTCTTTGGGTAGATCGAAATAGCGTGCATACCATTTTTAGAAATCTGATTAATAATGCGATCAAATTCACACCGGAAGGTGGAAGTATTGAAGTGGAGGCAAAGATTGGTAATGAGATGGTTGAAATTTCGGTTTCTGATTCTGGTATCGGAATCCCTCAGTCAAAACTTGATAAGTTGTTTAATCTGGATGGAGAAGGAGCGACTTATGGAACTGCCGGGGAGAAAGGTCTGGGCCTGGGTTTGCAGTTAGTGAAGGAGTTTATGGACATGAACAATGGTTCAATATCTGCGAAGAGCAACGAAGGTGAAGGCACCACATTTTTAGTGAAACTCCCGCTGTTTGATAAAAGCGAGGTTCCCGACAAGGAATTGGTGAAACCTATTCAGTGACTACATCCTCTATTACTTTTCGAAGGAGTTCTTGAGTTAAGCTTACCTTTCTGATATACTTATCAATTTTCAATTTCTTTTCCCTGGCAGGTTGATTGACATGAGCGGAAATCATTACAATTTTTGGCTTTTTGTCCAAGGTGTCCAAAGTCTCAAACCCATCGAGGTAGGGCATTTCAAGATCGATTAGTAAAACATCTGGCTTTTTCTTTACGACCTGCATTATGCCATTCACAGGGTTGGGATGTGTACTTATCAGCTCCATATTATCATATTTATCAAAATATGAAGAAATCATCTGCAAGAATAAGGGATCATCATCAATAGCAATACACGTGATCATGGCTAGGAAAATTTATGGAAAAATAGTGATTTTTAATCCACAACAGGAGAACCACCGACAATCTTCTTGGATTGAACTTCACGCAATGATTCCTCGGTCATTCGAAAATAGAACTTGGCAAAATCCCGATTGACCTTCACTTCTGAACAAATACCATTGGTATATGTATACAGGTTGATGCCATCTGCAGATTCCATCTCATATTGATGTTCGCCCACCTTGCTAAATACAAGATTTTCTCCAAACTGTGGTGAAAAAACTTCTTGACCATCATAAGGTTCTTCAAAGTAGATTGCTGCTACAGAATATTCAATTCGATCGTTAATTTTTGTTCTGGCGCCATTTAAATCAAGGGTGTATTTTTCACCGTCAAACCAGATTGTAGATTTCTTCTGAGTAGATCCATTCAATTGATTGTGAGTAAATTCCTTTATCAGCTGACCATACTTATATTCACTCGTGGATTCATAGTCCACTGTAAATGAAAACAGAATCCTAAAGGTGACTTTGCTTTCTATTTCATAATTAACCTGGTTTTCAGACATCATTCGCTTTACCGTCATGTCTCCAAGTTTTTTACTTCCTTTTACCACATCATAGTGAAGCTTCTGCGCAATAGAAGTCTGGCAGACAATCAATGAAATTAGTATGGTAAAGGTTTTTATCACTTGGTAGAAATCATTTAGCTTAATGACAGGAATTATTTCAGAATGTTTCCGTGTTTAAGATAGATCAAAAACACATCAACCCATGAGATTTAAAAAAGTTAGTTTCAAAAATGCAGAAGGACATGAACTTTCTGGTCGATTAGATTTTCCATTGATCGGAAAACCAAAAGCTTACGTACTGTTTGCCCATTGCTTTACATGCTCAAAAAACCTAAAGTCTGTCGACCATATCAGTCAGGCATTTTCTCAACAAGGTATGGCCATTCTTCGATTTGATTTCACTGGCTTAGGTCAAAGTAAGGGTGATTTTGCAGATACTAATTTCTCATCAAATCTTTCGGATTTACATGATGCATATCGGTTTTTGGAAGATAACTATGAAGCACCTCAGATTATGGTTGGCCATTCGTTGGGAGGAGCTGCTGTCTTACACGTTTCCGGAGATCTTGAAAAGGTACGAGCCGTAGCTACAATTGGGGCACCCTCTACGCCGGATCATGTCAGTCACCTACTAGACAATGGGAGAGATGAACTTGAGAAAAAGGGAGAAGCGGAAGTAAATATTGGAGGTAGAACCTTCAAAATGAAGAAGCAATTTTTGGATGATTTAGAAGCAAAAAAAGGGAAAAGTGTAATCAAGAATTTGAATAAATCCTTGTTGGTAATTCACTCACCTCAAGATACCATTGTAGGTATCAATAATGCCCAGGAAATTTATTTGGAAGCTATGCATCCGAAGAGCTTCGTTTCATTGGACGGAGCTGATCACCTTATGACCAAAGAAGGGGATGCCAAATATGCCGGGTCAATCATTGCAAACTGGGCCTCCAGATATATAGAAATAAACAAACAAGAAGAGGCGCCGGAAGGTGAAGTTTGGACACGTATTGGTGATAAAGGCTATACAACTGAGGTAATTGCAGGTAGTCACCTGATGGTTGCTGACGAACCACCAAGTGTGGGAGGAGATGACCAGGGACCCACACCTTATGGTTATTTACTTTCAGGATTAGGCGCTTGCACTGCGATGACACTTAGAATGTACGCGGATTACAAAAAAATTCCTTTGGATGAGGTAGAGGTAAAACTGACACATGACAAAATCCATAAGGTGGATGGTGAGAATAGCGAAAGCTCGAAAGGAAAGATAGATCAGATCAAGCGGAAGATTAAAATCACAGGTGATTTAACTGACGAACAGCGCAAGCGACTCATTGAAATAGCCGATAGATGTCCGGTTCATAAAACCTTGGAAGGGAAGCCGGAGATTTTAACAGAGGAATATGAATAAACTGTCTGTAATTATAATGAGAGATTTGTTTCATGACTTTACTCCAAAAGGCATGGTAGAAGCTTTAGTTAGTCAATCACTAGCTAATGAAAATTTTGAAGTGATAATTCCGCTTACTAATGAATCAGATATTTATGAAACAATAGCAAAAGATCTGGAAAAGTCGAAAATTAAATCTAGACCTATCTATACTGATTTTAGTAGTAGGTCTAAGATGGCTAATTTGGCCATTAAGGAGGCAGAGGGAAGTATAATTTTATTTCTAGCTGAAGATTTCGTTCCTGAAGAACATTTGTTACTTAGTCACTATGAGGCTCATACAATAGATACGAGCTGTGATATTGTCGTGTATGGACCTGCAAGTTTTCCAAAATATATTACAGAAAAATCAGACTTTGCGAAGTGGCTGGATGAAAGTGGCCACCTTCTAGGTGTAAATTTCACCAAAGACATCCCGACTAATTCTTTTTACTTTTATTTTGGAAATTCAAGTATTAAGAAGTCTTTGATAGATGAATTGGGACCTATAAATGAAGAGCTACCATATCCCTGTTTTGATGACTATGAATACGGAGTTCGAATGAAAAAAATGGGCGTCCAAAGCAAGTACGAGCCCCTTGCAAGAGCCGTGCATGATCATGCGCTTGATGAAAAAGAAAGGGCAATGGCTATGTATCAGGCGGGTTATTCATCAGGAATTTTAAACAATACGTTCATGGATGGCGCAAGACACCTAGCTAATCAATTAGTCAAATTTGTTCTGTTCTTTTTAAAGAGGTTGACAGGGAAGAAAGAAAATGTTTGGACGCATCGGCTACACACCAGCTACATAAAAGGCATTATTAATTTCTATTTTTTGAAATATTTCAAAAAAGCTGATTGAAATTGAGCTTCTTTCTTAAGTTTTAAATTAGCCATTGAAGCTACTCTATACTGCTGAATCTTATTGATTAATCTATCAAAAGGAGAATGAGTATTGGAGGCATAAAAATTTCTATTACCATGATGAGTTTCCAGCAAACTCTTGAATTTAACAACTACCTGTTCGTACAGAAATAAATCCAAAGTATTTCGCTTGTTTATTTCTCGTATTATATCCTTCGAGATTGTGTGCTCTGATTTAGGCTTCTGATTCAGAATTTGATATGTAAATGGCTTCCAGTTTAATTGGACGCTGGCGATAGCTAGAAAATCTTCAAATTGATCTGTCGTACCGCATAAATCAATTTTAGTTGTAACAAGTTTGACAATTTCTTTTTTTGCCAAGTCATGATTTTTTAAAATTTCCAGATCGTTAAAGAATAAGCTCCGTACTTGAGGATTTGGATAATAATCAGATTCACTTCGAACAAAATCATTGAGACTGACATATGAACTAATTTCTTTATTAGATGGAGAATTAGATTTGTTTCTTAAATGATGAAAATACAAAGAGGGGACTTGCTCATGAGGTTTTCTCACTAGTAACATCTTTTTAAAACTTGGACCTAGTTCGTCTACCAATGGGCTGATTTGGTGGCCAGAAATCGCTTGGAATATTGCTCTTTTTTTTGGAGGAATCTGGCGGAAAATATCTATAGGATTTAAAGATGAATTTGATTGTTTAAGGATAATATCATTCCTTAGCCATAAGAATTTCATTTTATAGATGTGGTTAAGTATGAAATTTATTGTTGTTCCCCCTGTCTTTGGAACATGCAAAAAGATTACCGAATTGACACCCATTAAGGAAAACACTTTTGTCTCATAAAGATAACATAACGGTCGTGATCTTAACCTATGGAGGTAGAGAGTTCATATTTGAGGTTTTAGACTATTTGAATGGCCTAAAGGAAGTTATGGATATCGTTGTAGTCTCGAATGGACAAATTTTTAGAACTACTAAAGATTTAAACCCAAATCTTCACATAATAAACACCCCTAAAAATATAGGATCAGCGGCTGGATACTCTATAGGGCTAGACAAAGCCAAGGAAATTAAAAATAAGTTCACTTGGCTGCTAGATGATGATAATTTGCCTGAAAAAGATGCCTTATATCAACTATTGAAAGTTTGGTATGATAACAATTTTTGCTCGAAAACACATCCTGTTGCTCTACAATGTTTTAGAACATCTCAATTTGCATATAAAAATCTCTTCGGCAGCCAAGAATTGAACTTGCTCCCACGTAAAAACGCTTTTATGTGTTTTCACTTCAAAAGAATTTTGAGAATATTTTTTAATAGAATTAATCCTCCTTTGTATTCAAAACAATTTAAGAAAAAAATTCTTTATCCAAGCAATGCTGCTTTTTATGGAGGCTTATTTGTGAAAACTAAAACGTTATTTGCTATACCACCTCCAGAGTCAAAATATTTCATGTATATTGATGATATTGAATTCACCAATAATATTAAAAGGATGGGGGGTGAAATTTTTGTTGTCACCAATAGTGTGATTAATGATCTTGACTACTCTCTGGATTTGGACTCCAAAAGAAAGTTTCTGTATCATCCAATTCTAGATTTTTCAACGAACCTAAAGGCTTTCCACTTTTCAAAAAATATTTATTATTTCACAATTTCACGTCTGGTGACTAACCGTATTGTATATGAAATAAACAAAGTTATTTTCATGGCCATTATTCGAACCTTTACAATAATCAGAAAAAAGAAATATCGATTTCGTGTATTCTTAGCGGGATTGAGGTCAGGGGCAGAGTTGTTTGAAAGTGTAAAGCCAAATAGTATTAGCGAATTAAATTGAATTATTTATTGACGGATTCTGTATTCTACTGCATGTAGAACCCTACTAACCCATCAAGTTTTTATTTTCGATACTTATAGATCGTCTTCCTCATCATCTGAGTGACGATCTTCATATTCCTCCTTCACCTCGTCACGAAGGTTGCCATCATCATCATAATCGTCATCGTCTGCGATAAGATTAGTCGCTTCTTCACGCGTCATTTTCACCAGATAGTACTTTTCTTCTGTTTCAAAAGGTAGTCCACTTTGATAAATGCCATCTTTATTCACAAACTTGATAAGGTAATCTTCAAACCCTTCAGGGTAAGCTAGTTTTATTTGCTCTTGAATTTCCTGATCCAGTGCTTCAAATGCTTTTAAAACCCGTGGTTTATTGTTCATTGGACTAATGTAAAATAGGATTTTGAAAAATCACATAGTAGGGATTACTAAATCTGCTCCGCATTGAGTTTAAGCAGTACGCTTTCATATCTTTCAAGTAACTGATTTTCCATTGAAAACATATCTTCTAAAGCAGATTGTATTTGCCCGGAATCACTGTATAAGATTTTAAGCGCCATGTCTGTTGTGCTTTTATAGTCTTCAAACTGAGAGTTTATTCTTCCCAGTATGCTGATCAAATCATAATCCAATTCAATTAACGTATTTGTGGCCTGGGCAATTTGCCAGGAGTTATTACTGATTTCTGCGGATCGTAACACGATATTCCCTGCTCCATAGACAAATAAGCTATCATTTTTGATAACTATTGTGCTCAAAGCATCGCCCATTCTGAGGTATCTCGATTCATTATCTCGGATAATTTCTATAGGATCCACATAGTTGGAAGATGAGGAGTAGACTTGACTCCTCACGAAAGATGATAGTTCTTTATCAATGTGTGGATTGAATGGGAGTACGGAAAGCGGTGTACTAATCATTGTGTGTTCTCCATTTCTTATGTTGGTTAAGAGACTATCATGGTAGCTAATTACCTTCTTCAATTTCTCAATGTTTTTTTCAGTCTCACTTTTCAAAGAAATTTTAACTCGCTCGACCAACTGATCTTTTTTTACTTGTAGACGCCACTCTGAAAGAGCTAGGGCAAGTGAGACGGTGAAAACAATTAAGACAGCCTCTATCGCAAGGTGCCTCAAATTAAGTTTGGGCTTATCCATATTTTAGATTTCAATCGACTTAAATGTAAACCATTGTCCATGATACGGACAAATCAGAGAGCGGATAGCCTTATTGGTTGATCACCTTATCAAAGATTCTTTTGATCTGTAAATCTCCAAAACCAAAAATGGGTGCCCTTTTGCAGAATTCACGAAATACAACTCCAAAATCCTGTGTAGATTTTTCCTTAATAATATCACGAATGATCTGCTCTGGCACGCTTGGCTTTTCGCCATTTGGAAGCCTATCGAAGTGTGCACTTATTGCTTCCATGACAAATGGAAAATCTGTGTGCATCTGCACTCCAAGTTTAAGAAGTCTTTCGATATGATTGTTTCGGTAAGCAAACCATAGCAATGCAAATTGATTAACGTTTACCTGGGTTAAATTTTGTCTGTTATTATAAGTAGAAACTAACTGATCTTGTGATAATCCTCCAAAACCATATCTAAGAGAATCTTTCGGCATCACCAGGAATACCTTTACCCTCTTCAGATACAGGAGGCTGCAGATAAACCACAAATTGACCTGACAAAAGAGATCCTCTTCAAACCAAAGGTTAACCTCTCCTTCAGTAATTGAATTGATCGCTTTAATCTCGTTGGCAGCTTTATCGTAATTTTCACCAAAAGAGTCGTTGATAAACTCCGCTCTCAGCTCAATAAGCTCATCTAAAGTTTTTGCATCAACCGGACCATCGACCAGGCATTCTCTGGCAACTCGTACTTCTCCCAGAATAAGATCTTTTGGAAATTGCTCCTTGAGTGCGTCACCGTTGAGAATGTGGATTTGGTTCAAGGTTTATTCATTTAAGTTTTGCTCCACTTCAGTGTTGACCACCGTTTCAGTTTCTTCTTTTTTAAAGTAGCGCTTTTGAAAAACGATAATGAAACAGATGGCAGTAAATATTGCCGCGTCGGCAATGTTAAATACAGGCCAAAGGGCCATATAATCACCGCCCAGTAGAGGAAGCCAGTTGGGCAAATAACCCTCCCAAATATCGATGTAAAACATGTCAATCACCTGACCATGAAACCAACGGCTGGGTGCATCATATGGCGCATTATCAAACCATACTCCATAAAAAATAGAGTCTACCAAGTTTCCGATTGCTCCGCCTAGAATCAATGCGATACAGATGATCAAACCTTTGTTAGCTTCCTTGGTAATAAGTGAATAGAGATAGTATCCAATGGCAATCATGGCTCCTATCCTAAATACTGTCAGAATAAGTTTGCCGTACTCGAAATCCAGCTTCATGCCGAACGCCATCCCGGGGTTGGTCAAATAGTGGAGTTTGAACCATGAGCCGAAGATCATGATCTGACCTTTGCTGCCCATGTCCATGTTGTAGTATACTACCATCTTTACTACCTGGTCCAAAATGATCACCAAAACGCTGATCAGGAAATATTTAAGGACTTGATTCTTCATCAATTTGCTACTTCTATTTGTACGTTTATTCCAATTCCATCAATGTCAAATTGCTCTCCGGCACTCGAGTCTTGTGCTTCCAGAGAAACAGCCTGAGTCTCAGTTTTTATATAATCAGCAAAATCGGCTAGCGCGTTGCTCATCATGTCATCTGAGGTGGCATATTTCACGGCAATTTTATCCTGAACTTCCAGGCCTTTATCTTTTCTTAGGTTTTGAATACGATTCACAACATCCCGGCTCAGTCCTTCTTTCTTCAGCTCATCGGTAATCGTGATGTCAAGTGCCACAGTCAGGCCGCCTTCAGAAGCAACTAACCATCCTGGAATATCCTGTGAGGTAATCTCTACATCTTCCAATGTTAGATCGATGGATTCCCCATCTACATCGATTGTAAATGAATTATCTCTTTCAATGGTTGCAATATCATCTTTGCCAAAGGCATTTATGATGGCTGATATGGCTTTCATTTTAGGGCCATGGGCTTGACCTAATTTTCTGAAATTAGGTTTAATGGTTTTCACCAAAATACCAGACGCATCATCCACGTATTCAACCTCTTTAACATTGATCTCTGTTTTTATCAATTCTTCAACAGCCTCAATTCGCTTCCTTACTTCTGGCTTAAGTATGGGAATTAATACCTTCTGAAGCGGCTGTCTCACTTTGATCTTTTCTTTCTTTCGCAACGAATGCACCAACGAAGAAATGTTTTGAGCAAAGTGCATACTTTCTGTCAATTCATGATCCACCTTGCTTTCGTCGTATTTTGTTAGGTGACTCAAATGCACCGACTCATATTTCAGAGGTGTATCATTCTTTACTGCTGATTCCCGAATTGCATCCGTCAGGTTTTTGTATAGCCATTCTGAGTAAAACGGCGCTATCGGGCTCATAAGTTGAGCAGAAACCATCAGGCATTCATAGAGTGTTTCATAAGCTGCTTTCTTATCGTCATTCAACTCACTTCTCCAAAACCGTTTACGTGACAATCGTACGTACCAGTTAGACAATTGGTCATTGACAAAATCCTGTATTGCTCTTGCGGCTTTGGTTGGCTCATAGTCTTCATAATATGAGGTGACGTTTCTTATGAGAATCTGTAGCTCGGACAGAATCCATCGGTCAAACCTCGGACGATCCGAAACAGGAGTCACATTCATTTCATCCATCTGGAAGCCATCCAAATTCGCATATAGCGCAAAGAATGAATAGGTATTGGTGAGAGTTCCAAAGAATTTGCGTTGAACTTCTGCCACGCCTTCCAAATCAAACTTTAGGTTATCCCAAGGATTGGCATTGGCTATCATGTACCAGCGGGTAGGATCCGCACCATATTGATCCAGTGTCTCAAATGGATTGATGGCATTGCCCAGTCGCTTGGACATTTTATTGCCATTCTTATCCAGTACGAGACCATTGGCAATTACATTTTTGTAAGCCACGCTATCATTGAGCAGTACAGCGATCGCATGAAGTGTAAAGAACCAACCACGTGTTTGATCTACACCTTCGGCAATAAAGTCCGCAGGATAGTTAGACTTATATGTGTCTTCGTTTTCGAATGGATAGTGCCATTGTGCGTACGGCATAGCACCTGAATCAAACCAAACATCAATAAGGTCTGACTCACGCATCATTTTTTGTCCGGAATCACTTACAAGGATTACATCGTCTACATAAGGTCTGTGAAGATCAAAGTCATCAGGCAAATCCGCACTCATAAAGCCTGCCTCAGCAGCTTTGTGAACTTCTTGTTGAAGCTCTTCAATGCTACCGATACACTTCATTTCCGTGCGATCTTCTGTCACCCAAATAGGTAAAGGTGTTCCCCAAAATCTGGATCGGCTCAAGTTCCAATCCACAAGGTTTTCCAGCCAGTTTCCAAAACGTCCGGTTCCTGTAGATTCAGGCTTCCAGTTGATGGTTTTGTTGAGGTCTACCAGACGATCCTTTAATGCTGTGGTTTTAATAAACCAGGAATCTAATGGGTAGTATAGTATCGGCTTGTCAGTTCTCCAGCAATGAGGATAGGAGTGAACGTACTTTTCTACTTTAAACGCTTTATTATCCTCTTTTAATTTTATGGCGATAAGAACATCAGTCGGTTTGAATTCTGGATTGCTCCTTTCCTCATCACTGTAGTATTCTTCCTTGACAAATTTCCCGGCAAAATCGGTTACTTCTTCAACGAAACGTCCTTGCTTATCAACTAAAGGAACATCCTGCCCCTTTTCGTCTTTGATCATGACAGATGGAACGCCAGCTTGCTGAGTTACTCTAAAGTCATCTGCACCAAAAACTGATGCGGTGTGTACAACACCTGTACCGTCTTCAGTAGAGACGAAATCACCCGGGATTACTCTGAAGGCTTTTTCTTCTAACTCATCATTGGTGACGTATGACATCAATTGCTCATACTTGACCTCTAGAATATCAGATCCCTTAAATTCCTGAACGATCTCAAATGGAATTAATTTGTCACCTTGCTTATAATCTTCGAGCGAAAGATTCTTTGCTTTTTCTGAAAAGAATTTGCCTACAAGGTCTTTTGCAAGGATAACCGATACAGGCTCATGAGAATATTGGTTAAACGAGCACACCTTTACGTAGGTGATTTTTTCACCGACAGCCAATGCACAGTTGGATGGCAAGGTCCATGGTGTGGTTGTCCAAGCGATTATTCTGACATCTTCAGTATCATTTTCAAAAAGAAATGAAGAACGATCATTCTTTTTCACTTTGAACTGAGCAATCACTGAAGTATCCTTCACGTCTCTATACGTGCCCGGCTGATTCAACTCATGTGAGCTAAGGCCTGTGCCTGCTGCTGGAGAATAAGGTTGAACAGTGTAGCCTTTATACAATAGGTCTTTGTCGTAAAGTCGCTTTAGCAAATTCCAAACAGACTCAATGTATTCTTTCTCAAAAGTGACATATGGATTGTCAAGATCTACCCAGTAGCCCATTTGGCGTGTCAGGTCATCCCATTGACTTTTGAATTTCATCACCGCGGCGCGGCATTTGGCATTGTAATCTTCTACAGAGATTTTTTTTCCGATATCATCCTTGGTAATTCCAAGCTCTTTTTCAACCTGAAGCTCTACAGGCAGGCCATGCGTATCCCACCCACCTTTTCTTTTCACTTGATAGCCTTGAAGGGTTTTGTATCGGCAGAAAATGTCTTTAACCGTACGAGCCATCACGTGATGGATGCCAGGTGTGCCATTGGCAGAGGGTGGGCCTTCGTAGAACGTGAAGGTATCCTTGCCTTCACGGGTACTTACCGATTGATCGAAAATGCTTTTTTCTTCCCAAAACTTCAGGATGCTTTTCGCAATTTCCGAATAGCTGACTTTTTTATATTCAGGATATTTCACTGTCCGTAAAAATTCTTATTGTTCTACTTTTTCTTCTTTTTCGGTTTCTTATCATTGTCAATACCCTCGGCGAGTTCAGGTATGTCTTCTATAAGCGCATGTTTGGATTTGTCACGCTTTCCGCTATCAAATTGTAGTATTAATGCAGGTAACACCACTACGTTGGTAATCATTGCAAAAAATAAAGTGATAGAGGTGAGTTTTCCGAGTGCGATGGTTCCTCCAAACTCTGAAAGCACGAAAATGATAAAACCAAAGAACAGGATGATTGAGGTATAGATCATACTTGATCCTGTTTCTCGAATACTCTTGCTAATGGCTTTTGAGACATCAAACCTCTTGGCAAAAAGCTCTTGGCGATATTTTGCAAGGAAGTGGATGGAGTCGTCCACTGAAATCCCAAAAACGATACTGAATATCAATGCAGTACTTGGCTTGAGTGGAATTCCAAAGAATCCCATAATTCCGGCTGTGATTAGTAATGGAATAATGTTAGGGATAATCGAGATGATGATCATCTTCAAGTTTCTAAATAGGAGCGCCATGATGAACGCGATGATGACAAATGCGATCAACATAGATGTAAGAAGATTCTCAATGAGGAATTTATTTCCTTTTATAAACATCAAGGTGGTCCCTGTTACATTAACATCCATTTTAGAATCCATGAAAATGGAATCTATTTGAGGAGCGATCACACCGTTCACCAAGGAATCGAGTTTATTGGATCCAATATCTGCAATCTTTAGGGATACTCTCACGTATTGGCCTGTTGAGTCAATAAATGACTGAGACAAGTCTTCAGTTTCTCCTTCGCTTAGGTAACGCATAATGAATGCCATATCGCGATTTGTTGGAAGAGAATAAAATCCTTCACGTTGATTATAATATGCTTGTCTGGCTGCTTTGGCAAAACTGACCACAGATATTGGCTGAGAAATACCATCAATTGAAGAGATGAAGTCTTCAAACTCGTTGATCTTCCTGAGGTTCCTTAGATTTTGAACGCCTTTTTTGTTACCTGTGTCTATAATTATCTCAAGAGGCATAATTCCACTAAAGTTCTGTTCGAAAAATCTCAGATCCTTCTTTAAAGGACTCTTTTCAGGAATATCATCTACCATGAATGAAACAGCCTTGATCTTAAACAGCCCTACAGCTGAAACGGCAACCACGGCGATAGTGAGGATGAATATCAACGGCCGCATTTTATGAACGGCAATGTCAATCTTCTTGATCACCCAATCCAGCATCTTAAACTTGAGGTGCTTGAGGTGCTTTTGGGAAGGTGGCTTATAAAGCGAGAAAACACTTGGAATCAGGATGATACTCACAATGAAAGTGGCCATAATGTTGATACCTGCCACTATACCAAACTCTACCAACACGTTGATTTGAGTGGTTGCGAGAACAAAGAACCCGACAGCAGTTGTCAGATTTGTGATGAAGGTAACAACACCAATTTTCCTGATGATTCGCCTCAAAGCTTTCATTTGGTCACCATGCTCGCTGAATTCATGGTGGTACCTATTGAGCATGTAAACACTATTCGGAATACCGATTACAACAATGATTGGTGGGATGAGGCCGGTAAGCAAGGTGATTTTATATCCTAGTAATGCAAGTGTTCCCATTACCCAGATCACAACTACTCCAATGATTATGAGAGGGAAAAATACTGCTTTAAAAGATCTGAAAAAGAGGAAAAGAATGATCCCGGTAACAATCAGAGACAGTACCAAAAACATGTTGAGCTCGGCTTTCACCTTACTTGTAGTAATGGATCTTGAATAAGGAAGTCCGGCGAAATGAACATCGATTCCGGATGCTTCTTCAAACTGTTTTCCTCGATCAATGATATAGCTGACCAGCTGATCACGATTTTTTGAATTAAGTATGTCCTTTTGAATAGTGATTAGCAAGAGTGTTGCTCCATTCGAGTCATTGATGAGTTGACCACTGTAGAATTTCAAGCTTTTTGCTCCAGCAAGGAGACTATCTAATGTTTCCTGATCCTCAGGTATCTCCTCAAAAACAGGCTTTAATTCAAAAGCTCTTTTTTGATTATTCTTTTCCAGTTTTTGAAGATTGGGTAATCCCAACACATTTCGAATACCTTCTTTACTCTCCAGAGCGAAGGTAAGGTCACTAAACTTTTTGAAGTTTTCGAGTTCATATACGCTACTGTCCTGAATCCCAAGCGCCATAATATTACCATCTTCTCCGAAGGTTTGTCTGAACTGGCGGAAATACACCATGTCAGGGTCACTTTCCGGGACAATGTTGGCCAGATCATACGACCATTTTATGTTTTGAGACTGGTATCCCATAAACACAGTCACCAGGGCCAGGATGACCATTAAGGTGACGCGAAAACGGAGGATTGCATGAGCGAGTTTTGACCACATAATAAAATAGTGCGCAAAGGTAATGAGATCAGGCTTAGAGGCAAGATTTTCAAGGGTTTATGAGAGAGTTTGGCTATTGATTGAATGAAATTTTAACATAATTAGAGGCGCTTATGGTTTGAGTAACCTTTTTTTACAATATGTGAGTACATTTATTCTGTAATAATGTTAACAGCTATGCCTAAAATCAGAATCAAATCTGTTCAATGCACCACTCCTGATGAAATCGATAAGGATGAGATGTATCTAAAAAAAGATGGTCATAAAATCTGGCCGAAAGGAGAACTCTATCACAGGGTGGATACCGGAGATGTAGAACACGTAAACATAGATCTGGAGGTGGCTGATGGCTGGAATGAGATTGAAGTCTGGGACTATGATTTTGTGACGTTGAATGATAAGCTCGGTGTTTTCAAATTTAAAGTAGACGACAACCCTGGAAAATATTCAACAACTATGACACTTCTGGAACGAGACAGCACAGCCAGTTATATGCTTTTTTGGGAGATACTTGATCCGGATGGCAAGTCCGTTGATGACTAAACTGGAAGCCGATATCCTTTAATCGTCTTGTATAACCTCACAGCATGTGAATCAGTAAGGCCACTCACAAAGTCTATCACGATTTGTAATGCTTCATAAACCGAACGAACCCCGCTAAGATGAACTTCATATTCTTCAGGCAGTAAGCGTAAAATCGACTTATGCTTTGGTAATGGGCGATCAAATTTTGCGGCATAAACCGAAGTGGCAAACGCTTCAATCAAGTTATCAATCACCTCATATCCACCAGCCTCTTTTTCCAAAACCAATTTCGAACGATAGATTTTATCTATAGACAGCTCGATGATCTTTTTCATAGCTGGAGCGGATGGAATCAATCCGGTCAAGTCATTATCAAAGCTCCCATCTAGCATCGCAGGTTCATTGGCAGTGAAAGCTTCCGAACATTCCTGGATTAATTGCCCAATTGCCATTGCTCGCAATGTTCCCAAACGCTCATTTTGAGATTCAATTTTTTGTACTTTTTCTTCAGAATATGAGTCACCAATGATCTCGGCCAATAGATCTTTTACCAGATCAAACGGCACAAGACCTAACCTACAACCATCTTCTAAATCAATTATATGGTAGCAAATGTCATCTGCTGCTTCTACCAAAAAAGCCAGTGGATGTCTGGACCACTTAGAGGCACCTTGCGGCACCAGTCCCATCTCATTGGCCATCTCGCTAAAAAGCTCCGCGTTGCATTGATAGTAGCCAAATTTCTTTTGACTTTTCCTTTCTTTATCTTTCTCGCAAGAGGAGGATAGCGGATATTTTGTAAACGCTCCAAGAGTCGCGTATGTCAATTTTAATCCACCGTTTCCCTTACTATTCAATATCCGAAGACCTTGGGCGTTGCCCTCGAATGTAGTGAGGTCTTTCCATTCTTCTTCAGAGACTTTTTCCTTAAACAGCTGACCTTGTGGATTGGTAAGAAAGAAGGAGGAAATGCTGTCTTCCCCTGAATGGCCAAATGGCGGATTCCCCAAATCATGTGCGAGGCAAGCGGCACCTACGATACCTCCAAAATCTTGAGTTGTATATCCTTCGTTTTGAAGTTCGGGATATTTTTTCAGCAAATAGCCACCAGCATTTTTCGCTAACGATCGGCCAACTACGGATACTTCCAAACTGTGCGTCAGCCTCGTGTGTACAAAGTCATCCTCCGGAAGAGGAAACACTTGAGTTTTGTCCTGAAGTTTTCTAAATGGATGAGAAAAAATGATACGATCAAAGTCCTGTTCAAACCGACTTCTGGTTTGATCATAGGCCACATTTTTTGTTTCTCCGGGACGTTTGTGTGAAAGTAGTTGAAGCCAGTTCATGATGAAAAATTAGCTGTTTTCCAGCAATACTGGATCTTGTTTTAGAAGTTGGCTGAGCGTTTGATAAGTTTTAGGATGTTTTTCTTTAAACTCAATAGGACGTTCAAAAAAATTTTCTACAGCTACTGCAAAGAATTCCTCATTGTTAACCGAGCCATATTTTCGAAAAAAAGATTCGGTTCCATTGATGATTTCATTCATTGTTTGCCGTGCTTGGATCTCCCATTCTTCGAGTATTTCATGATCCAGAAAATTATACTCCTCGTTCGTTATTCTGTTTTCTAATCGTAATGCATGAGCCATTTCATGCAAGCCAAGATTCCGCCCATCTGGCTTCAAATAACCTTCTAAAAAATATTTCCATGAAAGTACAATTGTTTTGGCTCTGGGATTGACTTCACCTTTATGATGCTGCTGATTTGACCTGCTAAAGAACGTATCTGGATATACCAAAATGTAGCTAAACCAACTTAGGTGAACCTTAGGAAATCCAAATGTAAGTTGCATGGCTGAGGCTGAGATTAACACTTTCATTTCCCAGGTGACATGATCCATGTTTCTTGGAATGAATTTTTTAGAGCTAATGAAAAATGCGACTCTGCGTTCAAATGTTTGTTTCGATTTCAGAGGAAGCTTCTGATAAAAATCAAAGTTATTAGCCAAAAAAGCTTTGTGCTTGGCGCTCAAATAAAACGCTGGATATAAGCTGCCTGTTTGACGATAGCGAACTACCCATCTTGCTATAAAAGGGATTAAAATGATGAGTAGATACTTCAAACTAGATGCTTTTCAACAGATGTTTCATATCTACCTTATCATGTAGCTTTTGAATCAACTCAGATACCGAAACTCTTTCCTGACTCATGCTGTCACGCTCACGAATCGTCACAGTATTGTCCTCCAGCGTTTGATGGTCAATGGTTACACAATAAGGTGTGCCGATCGCATCTTGTCGTCTATACCTTCTTCCGATCGCATCTTTCACATCATATTGAAAAGAAAAATCATAGCGTATTTCGTTGAGGATTTCTTCCGCTTTTTCAGGAAGCCCATCCTTATTCACAAGCGGAAGAATAGCTACTTTATTTGGAGCCAAAGCCGGAGGTATTCTAAGCACGGTTCGCTCACTTCCATCTTCCAATTTTTCTTCCGTATACGCCGCAGACATGATTGCCAGGAACATGCGATCTAGCCCGATGGAGGTTTCCACTACATACGGCACGTAGCTTTCGTTGGTATTTTGATCAAAGAACTGAAGTTTTTTGCCCGAATGTTCTTCATGAGCTTTCAAATCAAAGTCAGTTCTGGAGTGAATCCCCTCCAGTTCTTTGAATCCCATCGGGAAGTTGAATTCAATATCTGCGGCGGCATTTGCGTAGTGAGCGAGATTGAGGTGATCGTGGAATCGGTAGTTTTCCTCACCCAGCCCAAGTGCCTTATGCCAGTTGATTCTTTTTTGTTTCCAATGTTTGTACCACTCCATTTCAGAACCTGGCTGCACAAAGAATTGCATTTCCATTTGTTCAAACTCACGCATGCGGAAGATGAATTGACGTGCAATTATTTCGTTCCGGAAGGCTTTGCCAATTTGTGCAATCCCGAAAGGGGGTTTCATCCGTGCAGTCTTTTGCACATTCAAATAATTAACGAAAATACCCTGTGCGGTTTCAGGGCGTAAATAGATTTTATCCGCACCGTCAGCCAGTGAACCCATCTCCGTAGAAAACATCAAGTTAAACTGGCGAACATCTGTCCAATTCTTGGACCCAGATACAGGATCAGCGATTTCTAGTTCTTCAATCAGCGCCTTCACATCCGCCAGGTTCCCAGTACTTAGTGAATTTCCTAAACGATCTTCAATGGACTTTATCTTCTCTTTGTAGCCAACCACTCGAGGATTAGTTGAGACAAATTGATCTTTATCAAATGAGTCTCCGAAGCGCTTGGCAGCTTTGGCAACTTCTTTATTGATCTTTCCTTCAACTTTGGCAATGTATTCCTCTACCAATACATCTGCACGATATCTTTTCTTAGAGTCTTTATTGTCAATCAATGGATCGTTAAAGGCATCTACATGACCGGATGCTTTCCAGGTAGTTGGATGCATAAAAATCGCAGCATCAATACCTACAATGTTTTCATGCATGCGAACCATCGCCTGCCACCAATATTCTTTGATGTTGTTTTTCAACTCAGATCCATTGGGACCATAATCATAAGTTGCGCCAAGTCCATCATAGATGTCGCTGGAAGGATAAATAAATCCGTATTCCTTACAGTGTGAAACAATGTTTTTTAGTGATCCTCCGTCAGGTGTATTGCTCATAGCCCGCAAAGATATGTTTAGCTCTATTCTTTTGCCTTTACAGGCTTAAGTTTTTGTCACTTATCAAATTTGAATTGGAGTTCATTCAAACTTTTGATGGAACCGACTACAGTCAGGGTGTCTTTGAATCTCAACCTTGTATACCCGTGAGTAATAATGGTTTGACCTCCCCGCACAACCGAAAGAATGATAACATCGGCAGGAAGTCTCAGATCTCTCAAAGTAATTCCATGTAGGTCGTGATTGAGAAGCTCTATGTCTCTTGTGTCTTTTCCTTTCGACATTCCAAGTAGTAGGGAAGCGGCTTGAGGTGAACGCACAAAATGATCCAAGAGGCTTACAATCGCTGTGGATGGATCTACTATTTTCACTCCTAAGGCAAGAAATTTTTGTGAATAAAAGCGTTGATTTAGCCGGACAATTAAGTCTCGGGTGCCAAATTTGTTGTAGGCGATTTCACAAACCTGTAAGTTCTCTTCATCCGTGAGCATACAAACTATGGCTTCAGACTTATCAGCGTTGACGCGCTTAAGTTCTTCAAAAGAGAGATTCTTCAGGTAGACTATATCTATGCCTTCTGGCTCTTGAAAATCTCCAATATCTTTTTTGGTTGCAAGTTGTACTTCCCATCCATTTTCCATCAATTGGTGAGCTAGTGCCACAGACTGATTTTCATATCCTACAATCGTTGCATCTCGTATCCCATCAAATTCAGGTGTGGGCGCTTTGCTTCTATCTTCTCCAACTTGATATATTGCCCATTTGAAGAGCGGTGGTCCAATGAATTGATTGAGGACGATTAGCGCAATAATAACCGTAGAGAATTGAGGTCCCCATTCAGGAAATTCCTTGGCCACAACCGTAGCTAGCCCTAAGGCGACTCCTGCCTGAGTCATATATGGCATCCACCCCAAGTGATTGAATTTCATCGGATCTTTTGCAAGCATTCCTCCTGTGTATCCGCCGATTACCATGGTTCCTGTGCGGACGACGAATAGGATTAAAGCGACTCCCAAAACACTGCTAATTTGATCAAGGGCAAAAGTTGCACCTGTAAGCGTAAAAAAGCAGACGTATATGGGGATGCTCACATCTTCCAGAATTTTAAGAAACTCAGGGCGGGATTTTGAATAGTTGGTCACATAGAAGCTAGCCAGAATACAAATCAATAGCGGCTCAAGGGACATTCGATGATTGAATTGTGTCACACTCCAATCATTGACAAATGAAGAAAGTAGATAGGCCGAATATCCAATCAATAAAACGAGCGCTGTTTTTGAATACCTTCTAATTCTCCACTGAAGTGTTTTCTTGAGAATAAATCCATAGACGAAAAATCCTAAAACGAAGGAGAGCCCAAGCTCGAGAATGAGAATAAGGAGTTCAATGAAATTAAAATCCTTTCCGGAAATCAACACTTGTGATAGTGAGATGCAGATTGAGAATAGGATGATGACTAGAAAATCTTTTACTACGGTTACTCCCATTACAGTTTGCACATAGGGACCTTTGGCTCTGAGCTCGTTGATAACAGCAATGGCGGAGGCTGGCGATCTAGCGACAAATATTGCTGCGGTGATCATTGCAATCGAAATCTTGACTGTGTTGTTCGACTCAGCCATATAAGGGATATGATCCGCCAGAAAGAAGATCGCAATTGTTCCAAGAACAAAAGTGACTACAAGCTGTCCGAATGTGTTCCACTTTATTGAGTTGATACGGCTTCTCAACTCGCGTAGATACAATTCCGCTCCTGCGGCAAATGCGATGAAGGCCAGTGCAGTTTCATTGATAAAGTTGAGATTTGACTTTGCGGAAATTGGGATCAATCCGATAATATGGGGACCTGCTATGAGTCCTGTGAAGATAAGCCCTGTTATTAGTGGAAGTCTAATTCGTTGAAATGCTCTTGCGATTTGATTTGCTGCAATTGCAATCACAAAAAATCCCGCAATGAGCATTAATAATTCTTTATTAGTCGTAATCGAATCCAAATGATTGTCTTTTGGCGTACATCTTGTATTGGTTGTTGAGCTATATTTAGCTTGGCTCGAATCAATCCAGCAAGAAGCACGTTCGGTTAGTATTAATTAGACAATATAGATGATATGAATAAGTTCACAGTTTTTTTTACATCAATTCTGTTTTCGATCTCGCTTTTTAGTCAATCGGGAGTTTCTCATAGCGGTTTTGATGAGCTGCTTCTAAAATATGTAGATGACCAGGGAATGGTAAACTACAAAGGGCTCAAGTCAGACAGAGTTAAGTTGAAATCATACTTATCCATTTTGGAAAGTAATGCTCCACAAAAGTCATGGACTAGGGATCAGAAACTGGCCTACTGGATCAACGCATATAATGCTTATACACTTGATCTAATTTTGGAACACTACCCGGTTAAAAGCATTAAAGACATAGGGTCAACGATTAAGATTCCTTTTGTGAGCACGGCATGGGACATTAAGTTCATCAATATTGGAGGTGAGGAATATGACCTTAACAATATTGAGCACGGGATAATTAGGAAAGAATTTGACGAGCCAAGAATACACTTTGCACTGGTATGTGCTGCGGTTTCATGTCCCAAACTTCAGAATCGAGCCTACTTGCCTGAGAAACTAGATGATCAACTGGCTAAAGCGGCGAAGGAATTTTTAGGAAATCCTGCTAAGAACAGCATTAAAAGCGCGAATAAAGCAACGCTATCGAAGCTCTTTAATTGGTATGGAGGTGATTTCAAAAAAGATGGGACGCTCATCGATTATATCAATCGTTATGCTGACACCAAACTCAGCAAAGTCGCAGATATCGATTGGATGGATTACAATTGGCAGCTAAACGAGCAGAAATAAAAAAAGCCGAGTTTCACACTCGGCTTTTTTGGTACTATGTTTCCTTATTTGACAATTTTTCTGCCAATGCTGTGGTATTCAAAGCCCAATTCTTCCATTTGATCCAAGTCGTATAAATTCCTTCCATCAAAAATCACATTGTTTTTCAACGCTGAAGAAATTTTTTCAAATTCAGGCGTCCTGAAGATTGGCCATTCGGTCATGATCATTAGTGCGTCAGCATCTTCTAGAGCATCGTATTGATCATTTGCGAAATAAATAGAATCTCCGAAAATGCGCTTCACATTTTCCATGGCCTCTGGATCATAGGCTTTCACCTTAGCCCCCTGATCGAGCAAGATTTGTATGTTTTCCAATGCAGGAGCTTCACGAATGTCATCGGTATAAGGCTTAAAAGCCAGTCCCCAAACAGCAATGGTTTTCCCTGAAAGGTCTCCTTTAAAGTATTTTTTAAGTGGACTGACTAATTTCTGCTTTTGATGCTGATTAACGTCCATCACTGAATTCAATATCCTGAAATTGTAATCAACTTCAGTTGATGATTTAGCTAACGCTTGCACGTCTTTTGGGAAGCAACTTCCTCCATATCCGATTCCGGCAAACAAAAAACGATTTCCAATTCTTGAGTCAGTTCCTATCCCTTTTCTAACCTTATCAACGTCCGCACCCATGAGCTCGCATAGATTGGCGATCTCATTCATGAAAGTGATTTTGGTGGCTAGAAAAGAGTTGGCGGCATATTTAGTGAGTTCAGCTGACCGCACATCCATAAAGATTATGGGATTTCCTTGTCTTACAAATGGAGCATAAAGCTTCTCCATAAGCTTAATCGAGCGAGGTTCCTCCGCACCAATAACCACTCTATCAGGTTTCATAAAATCATCTACTGCCACACCTTCTCTCAGGAATTCTGGATTTGATACCACTTCAAAATCAACTTTAGCTCCAGCTTTTACTTTAGCTGTTACTTTTTCCGCAGTTCCTACGGGAACAGTACTCTTGTCAACAATCACAGTAAAATCTTCAATCAAAGGGCCGAGATCTTCAGCTACTTTTAAGACGTATTGAAGGTCTGCTGATCCGTCCTCTCCTGGGGGTGTAGGAAGGGCGAGAAATATGATTTGAGCTCCTTTTATGCCATCCTCTAAGCTAGTAGTAAATTCCAGCCTGCCTTGTCTGATGTTTCTTTCGAATAAAGCTTCAAGGCCAGGTTCATAAATTGTGATTTGCTTATTGTTAAGTTTCTCAACCTTTTTTTCATCTATATCAATACATGTGACATGATTTCCTGTTTCAGCAAAACAAGTTCCGGTTACCAGCCCCACATAGCCTGTCCCAACAACTGCAATTTTCATCTTTATTTAAATTTTATTCTTAACGCGGCGCAAAGCTAAGACTTGTTTCTTAATTCAAATTGGCTCTATTCTATTTTTTCGTGAACAAGATTAGTAATTTTGCGTTCCCAAATAAAGCAAACGTTTTAAGTATGTCAACAGCAACATTATCCTCACCCCAAGAAGTAAGCGAGAATAAAGAAATGATCGCGCAAATGGTTCGTGATTTCTGCGCAAAAGAAATTGAACCACATAAGATGAAATGGGATGAGTCTCAAGAATTCCCAAAAGATGTTTTTCATAGAATGGGTGAATTAGGACTCATGGGAGTCCTAGTCCCTCAAGAATACGGAGGGGCAGGCTTCGGTTATCACGAGTATGCAACTGCAATAATTGAACTTTCCAAAGTAGACGGCTCCATTGGGTTGTCCATGGCTGCTCACAACTCACTGTGTACTGGGCATATTTTGCAACATGGAAGTGAGGAACAAAAACAAAAGTATTTACCTAAGCTGGCATCCGGAGAATGGATTGGTGCGTGGGGATTAACAGAACCCAACACAGGCTCAGATGCGGGGAACATGAAAACAGTTGCAGAAAAGGATGGCGATGAGTGGGTTCTAAATGGGGCTAAAAATTTCATTACACATGGAAATACCGGGCATGTTGCTGTGGTAATTGCAAGAACAGGTGAACCTGGAAAATCTAGAAACGGAAGTGCATTTATTGTAGAAAGAACCAATCCTGGATTCAAGCAAGGGAGAAAGGAAGATAAACTTGGTATGCGTTCATCTGAAACTTCTGAAATGATTTTTGAAGATTGCAGAATACCAGCTGAAAATTTAATTGGGGAAGTAGGAGATGGATTTGTGCAAGCATTGAAAGTGTTGGATGGAGGTAGGATTTCCATTGCGGCCCTTGGGTGTGGAATTGCCGAAGGTGCGCTTGAAGCGGCACTTGCCTACTCTCAGGAGAGGGAGCAGTTTGGTAAATCAATATCAAGTTTTCAAGGTATTGCCTTCAAACTTGCAGATATGGCTGTGAAAGTGGAAGCTGCAAAATTGTTGACCTATCAAGCAGCCGAATTAAAAAATCAAGGTAAAAGCGTGAATAGAGAATCTGCTATGGCTAAACTTTACTCTTCAGAAATTGCAGTAGAAGTTGCCAATGATGGTGTGCAAATATTTGGAGGCTATGGGTACACCAAGGATTATCCTGCAGAGAAATTTTACCGAGACGCAAAACTCTGTACCATAGGTGAGGGAACATCAGAAATTCAGAAAGTTGTAATATCACGCACCTTATTGAATCAATAATTGTAATGAAATAAAATAGCTGCTATATTTGCGGCCCATTAAAAATTCTGAAATGTTAATAATCAACGTTAAAGAGAACGAATCGATAGACAGAGCTCTTAAAAGATTTAAGAAGAAGTTTGAAAAAACTGGTGTATTGAGAGAATTGAGATCTAGAACTCACTTCAAAAAGCCGTCTGTGGCTAGAAGAGAAGAAATCATCAAGGCTAGATACATTCAGCATCTAAGAGACGAAGAAAATAAATAGTCTCATCCCCTTCTTCTTCACCTAAGATTTTAATAAGTTAGTATTCACCTCATTTCCAGAGGTGAAGCTGCTTATGGTGGAGATCTTCCTTAAATACCTTTCCTCTGAAAAACGCTACAGCAAGCATACTGTTGAAGCATATGGGAAAGACCTCCAGCAGTTTTCAGACTTTCTTGCTACTGAATTTGAAATTTCGGCCCTTGAGGAGGTGCACCACACACACATTCGAGGTTTTGTTGTTTTTCTTATGGACAACGGACTTTCTCCAAAGTCGGTAAACCGAAAGATTGCTACTCTTAAATCCTTTTATAAATTTTTACTTGCCAGGGAGTATGTAGAAGTTAATCCGACAAGTCGGATCAAACCTCTAAAGACCGAAAAAGAATTGCCCTCCTTTGTCAAGGAAGAGGAAATTTCCATCCTGCTTGATCAAGTCGAATTTTCATCAGATTTTTCAGGTCAGCGCGATAAGCTGCTGCTTGAATTGCTCTACTCAACAGGTATCCGTTTAGCTGAGCTTCAGGGACTTAAAGAATCAGATGTTAATTTTTATGAAAAGACCATACTGGTATTGGGAAAAAGGAATAAAGAGCGAATCATACCCATCGGAAATTCGTTAATACAATTGATAGAAGACTATCAAAAATTTAAGGCAGAATTGGGAATGACAGGAATGAATTTATTACTAACCGACAGTGGAAAGCCTTTATATCCGATGTTCATCTACCGGAAGGTTAAGAAGTATTTAACAGCGGTAACAACGTTAAGCAAAAAGAGTCCTCATGTAATGAGACACACTTTTGCCACTCATTTATTAAATAAAGGGGCTGACTTGAATGCTGTGAAAGATTTGCTGGGTCATACCAGCTTAGCAGCCACACAAGTCTATACCCATAACTCGATAGAAAAGCTGAAGGCGGCCTTTGATCAGGCACATCCTAAAGCTTAATGTATAACCTTTAAACGTGACAAACATGAAGTTACAGATGCATTCCATTCACTTCGACGCAGACGGTAAGCTGCTCGATTTTATTCAAAAGAAAGTTGATAAGTTGGAAACTTTTTATGATCGAATTATCGACGGGGAGGTATTCCTACGTGTGGAGAAAGACAATAGTAATGAAAATAAGATCGTGGAGATCAAACTGAATGGGCCTAAAAACCAATTCTTCTCAAAAGAGAGAGCTCGCTCTTTTGAAGCTGGAGCGGATGCAGCTGTAGAAGCCTTAAGAAGGCAACTCAAGAAACATAAAGAGAAAGCAATGGCGCACTAGCAGCGCCTTGGCAAAAATAAAATGCCCCATACTCACATTGAGTATGGGGCATTTTTTGTTTAAGCTCTTTAACTGATCAGCTTTTCCATTTAATGGTGCATCCAATAGCACGTTTCTCAGTTATGGAAGGCTTATTTCCTGAGAGAATCGCATTGATAGCATCTTCAACGTATGTTTCTGAGACATCAGATGGATCATTGGGACTGTCATCAATCGCGCCAATGAATTCAACTTTGAATTTATCAGCAGCTTCTTTATTTAAAACGTACACGTGAGGTGTTTTGGTAGCTCCGAATGCCTTGGCCACTTCTTGACTGTCATCTCTTAGATATGGGAATGAATAGCCTTTATTCTTAGCTCTTTTTTTCATTTCATCCATTGAGTCGCCAGGCTGTTGTGAAATGTCGTTTGGGTTAATTGCAACTACCGGAAAACCTTTACTTGCATAGTTCTTGTCAAGGTCTATAATTCGAGACTCGTAAGCTTTTGCATAAGGGCAAGTATTGCAGGTAAATACAACAATGAATCCCTTGGCATTGTCATAATCTGAAAGCGATACTGATTTGCCGTCTATATTTTCGAGCTTGAAGTCTTTGGCATAATCCCCAACACCGTAGCCAGCTATTGGTTCTGAAGCGTTTATAAATAACACAGCAATAACAGCCATTACGCCTATAATTAGAATAAATGTTCTTTTCATGGTTTTGGACATTTGTTAATTCAAATATTTTTTGATGGTTTTCTCTAACTCTTCCTTAGTAAACGCTTTTTCATGGAAATACGTTTTACCTAAATCTGTTACAAATAACGTGGCAGGAATTGCGCCTGACCAATCATTGCTAACCTTACCCATGTAGTCATCTGGGTCTTTTTCATCGAGAAAGAGCACATCAGATTGCAATGATTTTTTTTCTACAAATTTTTTCACACGCTCTAACTCACTTTGAAAATCAATGCTTACGAGGTAAACTTTGATGTCCTTATTTTGTGATTGTAATGCATCAAAGTGAGGGAGTTCCTTTATACAAGGGCCACACCAGGTTGCCCAAAAATTGAAAACTGTCAGTGGCGCATCCGTGTAGAGCATCTTCTTCTGTAAGTCTGAAAACTTGACGACTTCAACTTCTTGAGCAGAAAGCTGAATTGCGAGAGAGATGCAAAAAGCCAGGGCTATTTTTTTCATCATATGAAATACGAAAATAAATCAATATGGGTTCATGCTATTCATTTTTTTAAAAAAATAGATTTTGTATAATTCATAGATAATACCTCTTGGAAGTTTTTTGAAGCAGGAATACTGTTAATATTCAAATAATCTGAGGTAAAAAAATTAGAGTTGTGTCGCATCTTGAATTTTCATAGTATGATTGGCTATATCCGGCAGGGCAAACAAATGACTATTTTGATTCCAAATGATATTAATGTTTTTTATCCACAAAAGAGAAAAGTTATCCACATTAATAGATTGATTCGAGTTATTTGCTTGTAAATCAGAAAGTTATGAGTTGTTTCAATAAATTCAATTTTGTTGATAACTCTAAATGACGGCATTTAAGCTTCTGAAAATCAGCGTCTTATCAAATGATAATCATTCTGCGGTCTGACGAATGAGTTTTTTGCGATAGGCATTGAAAATTCTGGATTTAGAGATGAAACCAACGTATTCACCATTATCAATGACAGGTAAATTCCAGGCTTGTGTTACCTCAAACTTATTCATCACAGATTGCATTTTTTCTTGAGGAGACACACTGGAAGGTGGCTTTTGCATAATAGTCTTAACAATCACATTTGCCCTTGATTCTTCATCAAACATCATTTCTCTAATGTCATCAAGTGTGACAATTCCTTCTAGCTCTTTCGCTTCATTCACTACAGGGAAGATGTTGCGATTACTTTTCATTACTAACCTAACCAAGTCATTAAGTGTGGCTTCAGGATTGATGACAAGTAAGTCTTTCTCAACAATTTTTTTCAAGTCAATTAAGCTCAATACAATTTGATCTTTGTCGTACTGTATGAGATCTCCAGTTTCAATTAGTCTCTTAGTATAAATGCTATGCTTCTCAAAGTAGGAGATTGTGCTAAACGAAATTGCCGAGACTAACATTAATGGTACGAACAGTACATAACCACTCGTGATTTCTGCAATAAGAAAGATGGCTGTCAGAGGTGCATGTAGAATACCACTCATTACTCCACACATTCCAACTAGTGTAAAATTGCTTGTACTTAATGAGGTATTGAGGATAGAGTTGGATGTAGAGCTGAAAACAAAGCCTGATAGCCCGCCCATAAACAACGATGGAGCAAAAATTCCACCACTACCACCTGCGCCAATGGTAAGGGCTGTTGCCATGGGTTTAACCAACAAAATCAAAAACAAGAATATGATTAAAGATGCCTGATTTTCTGATAAGCTATTAAATAGCGTATTCTGAAAAATGTCGACCGAACTCCCTTGAAGTAAGCTTTTGATTGTTGCATATCCCTCGCCATAAATAGGAGGGAATGTAAGAATGATTAATGCCAAGGACACTCCACCCACTGCTGCTCTTCCAAAATCGTTCTGTATTTTTTTTATCCCTCCTTCAAATACGTACATGATCCGAGTGAAATACAATGAAATCAGACCGCAGACGGCACCAAAAAGGAGGTAGTATCCGGTTTCTCCTGCGATGAAATTATCAGTAAGTCGGAAGGAAAATAGTATGTCTTCCCCCAATAAAACCAATGCTACCAGCTGGCCACAGACAGAAGCAATGAGAAGGGGAATGAATCTGCTGATTTTAACCTCCGTAAGAATTACTTCCATTGCGAAGATTACACCTGTTACAGGCGAATTAAAGATCGCTGAAATAGCCCCTGCTGCACCACACCCTAGCAGCACGGTTCTTTTCTTGTATCCAAGATGAAATAGGCGTCCCAAGTTGGAACCTATCGCTGAACCTGTAACAACTATGGGTGCCTCAAGTCCAACAGATCCACCAAAACCCACCGTGATGGCACTGGTCACCATTCGAGAATACATTCGCGTTTTTCTAATTACGCTTGAGTTCTTAGAAATGGAATATAAAATCTGCGTTATTCCATGTCCGAGATTCTCTTTAAAAAGGTAACGGGACACGAACACTGTGAGTAGAATTCCTAAAAGGGGATAACCTAGGTAGAAATAGTTGAAACTGAAAAGTGTGTCGTTAAGCTCTAAATACTGAATGATTAGATGTACAGTACTTTTTAGAATGACGGCAGCTAGTCCCGACAATAACCCAATAAGTCCCGCAGTTATCAGCAAGAAATTATTATCACTGATATGCCTGATTCGCCATACCAGAAACTTCATCATTACAGTTCCAAACTTGCTTTTGCTTTGATTTGCCATCTTATGTTTGGCAAAGGTAGGTCTTTGTTTCAGCTCGAAGAAGCACTAAATGATTACAGCATTTTTCTTTTCCAGTGCTTCCTCCACATATTTGAATGTTGATAAGACTTCAGGTTTACCGTTTACAACAGCAACATCGTGTTCGAAATGAGCTGAGGGCTTTTGATCCGCTGTTACAATTGTCCAGCCATCTTTTAACTGAATTACACGTCTGGTGCCCATATTAATCATCGGTTCGATAGCCACCACAAGTCCTTCCTGAATTTTGCTTCCTCGTCCACGCTTACCAAAATTGGGCACTTCTGGGGATTCATGCATTTTTCTACCAAGTCCATGGCCCACAAGCTCTCTCACTACTCCATAACCATGATTTTCAGCATGCTGCTGAATAGCGAAACTCACATCCCCAATCCGGTTGCCAGCTACTAGCTGCTCAATCCCTTTGTCCAGACATTCTTTAGTTACACGCAAAAGTTGCTTGACGTCATCCTCGATTTCACCTACCGGAAAGGTGTACGCATGGTCGCCATAGTATTCGTTTTTTAAAACACCAATATCTACACCAACAACATCACCGTCTTCTAGAGGTCTGTCTGTTGGGATTCCATGAACTACCTGCTCATTTACAGAAGTAATGATTGATTTTGGGTAATCGTAAAGACCTAAAAATGCCGGCACACCGCCATGATCCCTTATAAATTCATCAGCGATTTTATCCAATTCCAAAGGAGTAACACCAGGCTCAATTTTTTCGCCCATAACTCCTAAAGTCTTGGAAACAATGAGGGCACTCTCCCTCATGATTTCGATCTCTTCTGGTGTTTTATACTTTATCATCCGACTGCAAAAATACAAACAAAAAACCCTGATTCCTTATTACAAGAAACCAGGGTTTTAAAAAGAATGTTTTATGCTTATGACTTCTTAGTCACGCCTTCAAGTACATCTTTGATAGGTACGCGAACTCCGTCTTTGTAGGAAACTACCCACGCGTCTTTCACTCCCATCTCTCTTAAGTACTTTTTGAAAGTATCTGCCTCCCAATAATCTCTAAATACACCAATGGTGTATTTCTGAAGTCCATCAGCATCTTCAGCGCTGAAGTTTGGTGAGTTGTCATACTTCTTAAGGTCTTTTTTCCCGAAAGCTCCTAGTTGAACCTTGAATACTACTCCTTTGCTTTCATCAATTCCGCTTCCAGTGTTGTTAGTCGCAACATTTTCTGCTGGTTGAGCATTTTGAAGTCTAGATAGCTCTTCTCTTAAATCACCAACCTGAGATTGATATGTAAGGATTTGCTGATCTTTCTCCGCAATTCTATCATCAATATTGCCGAGTTCTGTTTTAAGGCTGGTCACTTGTCCCTTCAGGGATTTGTTCTCATCCAATAGCTGTTTGTATTGCTCTGGCTCAAGTTTTTTAATCCTTTTCTTCCACTCTTTTTTCTCTTTTTTGTCCATTTGAGCGTTTGCCTCAAATGCAAAAACACAGCAGAGTGCCAGCGCGATAAGTGATATTGTTTTTTTCATCTTCCTGTGAAATTGGTTTTTTACGCAATCATTAATGTTACTAAAGTACAAAAATCTCTTGATAATGGATAATGAATCAACTTTTTAGCGATCCGATCATATCTTCAGGTTTTACCCATTCCGTGAACTGTTCATCCGTAACAAGTCCCAACTCTATAGCTGCTTTTCTTAGTGTAGTACCTTCCTTATGTGCCTTTTTAGCGATTTTAGCCGCATTTTCATAGCCAATATGGGTGTTCAAAGCAGTGACAAGCATCAGTGAATTCTCTAATTTTTCCTTGATTATAGCATTATTTGGCTCAATGCCGATTGCACAATTGTCATTGAATGATTCACATGCATCTCCAATCAATCGTGCTGAATTGAGCAAGTTGAAGACCATCATCGGCTTAAACACATTAAGTTCAAAATGGCCAGTCATTCCGCCAGTGGCAATAGCAACATCATTGCCAATCACCTGAGCGCACACCATAGTAAGTGCTTCACATTGGGTAGGGTTTACTTTCCCGGGCATGATGGATGAACCAGGCTCATTCTCAGGAATGATGATTTCTCCGATACCACTTCTAGGTCCGGAGCATAGCATTCTAATATCATTGGCAATCTTCATGAGACTCACCGCCATTTGTTTCAAGGCACCATGCGTCTCTACTATAGCGTCATGTGCTGCTAATGCTTCAAATTTGTTCTCTGCCGTTCGCATAGGCATGCCTGAGTACTTGGCAATTTTCTCAGCCACCAATTCAGCGTATCCTGCGGGTGTATTGAGACCGGTTCCTACTGCAGTACCTCCTAATGCCAGCTCGGATAAATGATCGAGCGTATTGTTGAGCGCTTTTAGCGCATGATCTAATTGGGAAACATACCCTGAAAACTCTTGACCCAAGCTAAGTGGTGTAGCATCCATAAAGTGGGTACGACCAATTTTCACCACATCCATAAAAGACTCAGCTTTCTTGTGAAGTGTATCTCTTAGTTTGGTCACTTTCGGAATGGTATTCTCGACCACCATCTTATAGCTTGCAATGTGCATAGCTGTGGGAAAAGTGTCGTTAGAGCTTTGGCTCTTATTCACATCATCGTTGGGATGGATAGTTTTTTGATCATCCGAGAGCGAGCCTCCGTTTAGGACATGCGCACGATTGGCAATTACTTCGTTAGAGTTCATGTTTGATTGGGTGCCAGATCCGGTTTGCCAAACCACCAATGGGAATTGATCATCTAGCTTCCCATCTAGAATTTCATCACAAACTTTACCTATCAAGTCGGATTTTTCTTTGGAAAGCACTCCAAGATCCATATTGGTTTCAGCGGCAGATTTCTTAAGGATAGCGAACGCTCGAGTAATTTCAATCGGCATTTGATTCTTTTCTCCACCAATTTTAAAGTTGTCTCTGGATCTTTGGGTTTGAGCTCCCCAGTATTTTTCGGCAGGTACTTTCACCTCGCCCATTGTATCGTGTTCTATTCGGTATTCCATTGGGATCAATTTTTTCTTGCTACAAATCTAACAACCTATGAGCCTTTTGGATTTCAATTATTGATGGTTTTTTGTGTAATCAAAATAAGCAGCATACTTTTGTTTAGAATCATTCTAAATAATAAGATCATTGGCTACTTCAGTTCTTCTTGCTGATTTTCAATATTTGACTCGACAAGGTATTGCGTCCTTGCTCAAGGCGATGCCTGGATTTGATCTGGTTAAGATGATTGATTCTCCAGACAAATTTGTTGAGGCGTGTACAGCTATCGAACCTGACTTAATCGTAGTTGATATTTCTGACAAAGATCGTGAGCTTGTTCCTAAGCTGAAACTGCTGAAGGAGACTTTAGAATCAAGTTTTCTGGTTATTTCGAATAGTCAGACCAGAGATTCAATTCAACAAATGCTGGCCATGGGCATTAAAGGAATTTTAACAAAGAATTGCTCCGAGGAAGAAATCATAAATGGTTTGAGAGCTGTAGCACAAGGCAATCGATTCTTTTGCAATAATATTCTTGACATGGTGGTGGAAAATCCTGAGGAGAATGATGATTGTGAGCCAACCAATTTATCACCAAGGGAATTTCAGGTTTTGGAATTGATAACAAAGAGCAGAACAACTGCTCAAATTGCAGAGGAACTACATTTAAGTGTTCACACCATTAATTCACACAGAAAAAATATACTCAAGAAGTTAAATCTTGGCTCTCCAGCTGAGCTCATTGTATACGCACTGGAAACCGGCCTGGTGAAAAATTAGATTACTTTGGAATAGCGGTTGGCTGTCGATTTTCATCAATGGCGACAAACGAAAATTCACCTTCTATCGCTTGTTCTCTTTTCTCAGAATACATTTCTTCTATATAGATCTGAACTAAGACCTTTAGGCTTGTATTTCCTACATGAATTACTCGTCCTATTAGTTCTACTATTGTGCCAGCAGGAATAGGTTTTTTGAAGTCTATTTTACTGCTACTTACTGTGACCATTCGCTGGCGACTAAATCTGGTCGCTGTGATGAATGCCACCTCATCCATTGCATGCATAGCTGTACCTCCAAAAAGCGTGTCGTAGTGATTGGTGGTGTTGGGAAATACCGCTTTGAATATGCGAGTTTCTGATTTTTCGATTCGTTGATCTAATGTCATGATTATGTGATTTCAATGAATAACTCAGAGGTGATCAAATAGGTTCTGGCCGGTTTTCAAAATCACCACAAGTAGCTAATCTATCACTACTTCTAGTGATGTCACTAACCAATGCTAGTGATATAAAAATTCCCCATGCATAGCGATTGTGAGATATCGATGACAAATTCAATTTTGCATTGTTTAGAATGATTCTAAACAGTAAATCAATCATATTTTTGTAAGCGATAATTCAAAATGAATAAGAACAAATTAATACTTGCCCTCTTTGTAGGGTTATCAATATCTCTTGTCAGCTGTGGAGATGATAACGGTGGAACCATATCCATCAACGAACCGGAAACTTATGTTTTCGAGCGAGATGGTGTTTCCACCGTTTCTTTCAGCGGCCAGACAACACGAATCCTAATGGCGGAGGAAATTGTAAGTGCCCTGATGGATAACACATTAGATGAGGCTACGATAGCTTCAATGTTTGCTCACGAAGAAGGAGCTGATGATTTTGAAGATGCGACAAGTTTCGGCTTAAATGCATCAGATAAAAACGTGCGAAGCAAAACTGCCACCTCTTCGGATTTCTTTTCTGCAAATACCACTGATGCTGCAGCAATCAAGGAAGATTTTGATGGCTGGATCGCAGCTCAAGTATCAGATGTTTTTCCTGAATGGGAAACGGAAGCGTCCGCTGGCCAAGCCGGCTTCATCCAGGAAGCCGGAGGAGGGTCCATCAGATACGTGAATGGCAAAGGACTTGAATACAACCAGGCATTTGGCAAATCACTTATCAGCGCCTTGATGGTTGATCAAATCCTTAACAATTATGTGAGCACATCCGTGTTGGATGCCGGTACCAATATAGAAGATAATGACTCGGAAACTGTGGCTGGCGGCAAGGCTTATACAAACATGGAGCACAAGTGGGATGAAGCGTTTGGATACGCATATGGAACTGCAGACAATCTTGCGAATCCGAACCAAACGATAGGAGCTGATGACAGTTTTCTCAATAAGTATATAGGAAGGGTAGAGGCAGATGAGGATTTCGCTGGAATTGCAGACGATATCTTCAACGCCTTTAAACTCGGAAGATCAGCGATAGTAGCTGGTGAATATGCTATCCGTGATGCTCAGGCTGAGATCATAAGAGAAAGAATTTCATCAATCATTGCAATTCGTGCGGTGTATTATTTGCAGCAAGGCAAGGCTGGTCTGGAGTCAAGCTCGATAGACTATGCCTCTGTCTTTCATGATCTTTCAGAAGGATATGGTTTTATCTACGGACTTCAATTCACTCGGATGCCAAATAGCGAACTGCCATACTTTTCTCGCACGGAAGTAGATGAGATGTTAAATGAGCTGAT
This sequence comes from Ekhidna algicida, assembly GCF_051379705.1. Classification (GTDB taxonomy): domain Bacteria; phylum Bacteroidota; class Bacteroidia; order Cytophagales; family Cyclobacteriaceae; genus Ekhidna. The sequence continues at coordinate 2,521,884 of NZ_CP179868.1, forward strand.
GAGTGGAACCAATGGGCTATGGGATGTGACTCCTGCCACTTTAGGTGAAATATCAAATGAGATTGCAGCCAAATTTGCTTTTACAGTGGAGCAGGCAGGTAGCTGATTAAATCAAATAAATTAAAAAGGGGATTGTGATATCCCCTTTCAATGTTTAATGCGGATGAAGAAAATGAGAAATCAAAGTCTACTATCAATAATAATTGCTCTTTGCTTGAGCGCTTTTATGATTAGTTGCTCTGAAGACGAACCTGGTGAATCAGGCGATAGTTTTGATCGTGAAGCTATGCTCCAAAACTGGGCAGATAACATTATTGTGCCTGGCTATGCTTCTTATGTTTCCGAACTAACTACTTTGGAAACAACCATTGAAGCCTTCACAAATTCCCCATCCATAGCCACTTTGGAAGACGCGAGATCCGCTTGGCTGTCTGCAAATATTGCATGGCAGAAAGTTGCCATGTTTGAAATTGGTAAAGCAGAAGAACTTAGCTTGATCAACTACACGAATATTTATCCCACAAATACAGAAGATCTGATCAAAACAATTGAATCAGAATCCTACGACCTCACATCCGTGAATAGACAGGATGAGCAAGGCTTCCCGGCAATTGAATATCTTATTTATGAAATCAAAGATTCGGATCAGGCAATTGTTGACCTTTATCTGCAAGAGACGGCATCTCAGCCATACAAAGCCTACTTAAATGATTTATCAGATCGACTTTTGACTCTGACTCAAGCGGTGCTTAGTGATTGGAAAAATGGTTATCGTGAAATATTTATAGCCAACGCTGGATCAGGATCTACCTCATCAGTAAACAAGCTTGTAAACGACTATATTTTCTACTATGAAAAGCATTTAAGGGCGGGAAAAATCGGAATCCCTGCAGGCGTATTTTCTGCCGAGATACAACCAGAAAAGGTGGAGGGATTTTACAGCGGAAAATCGAAAGAGCTTTTTCTAACCGGACTCAAGGCAATGCAAGATTTCTTTAATGGAAAGTCATCAGATTCCAATCTGGCGGTGGAAGGAGAAGGCCTCAAAACTTATCTTGATTTTGTGAATGATGTCAGCGATGCTGAAAATCTAAGCGAGCTCATCAATGCGCAATTTGAGGAAGCCAGAGATCAAGCTCAGTTGTTGGAGGAGGATTTTAGTATGCAAGTAGCATCAGACAATAGCCAAATGCTTAAAACTTATGATGAGCTTCAGAAGAATGTGGTCAATCTAAAAGTAGACATGCTTCAAGCTCTTAATATTCGAGTGGACTTTGTGGATGCAGATGGTGATTGATGGAGTTGTTTAATTCACCATATTTTACCAAAACAACCAAGGCTGCCCCACTGGCAGTCTTTCGCATTTTTTTCGGCTTGATGATGCTGATCAGTATTATTCGTTTTTGGTCGTATGGCTGGATCAGCAAGCTCTATATTGAACCCAATTTTTTCTTTTCCTACTATGGATTTGAGTGGGTTCAGCCGCTTGGCATCTACACCTATCTTCTATTTGTAATCTGTGGATTATCAGCACTCGGAGTAGCTCTGGGTTACTGTTACATACTTTCGATTGTCACGTTCTTTCTCAGCTTCACCTACATCGAGCTGATGGATAAGACTACTTATTTGAATCATTACTATTTCATCAGTATTCTTAGCTTTTTAATGATCTTTTTGCCTGCAGGTAAATACTTTTCCATAGATGCTCGAAAGAAATCACAAGCATACATCCAACAGTGGAATATTGACAGCATCAAGCTCCTCCTAGGTATGGTCTATTTCTATGCTGGTCTGGCCAAGCTTAACTCGGATTGGTTGGTGAAGGCTATGCCTCTGAAAATCTGGCTCCCAGGGAGATATGATATTCCTTTCTTAGGTGATTTTCTCCATCAGGAATGGGTCATTTACGCTTTTAGCTGGGGCGGTGCTATTTATGATTTATGCATTCCTTTTCTGTTATTATTGAAGCGCACTCGATTGCTGGCTTTCGCTCTTGTAGTGATCTTTCATCTGCTGACCAGGGTGTTATTTCCAATCGGGATGTTCCCGTACATCATGATAGTAAGTGCGCTTATTTTCTTTGATGCAAAGGTTCATGAGAAGATCATAGAAATCTTCAAGAAAATCGGAAGTATTGTTCTAGGATTATTGGGCAAAAGCATTTTTAGTTCTGTCGATGTGAAGTCTGAAGAAGTGATCGGGACTCCAAAATGGAAACTTCGATTCCTCACCATATTTTTTGCTATTCAACTACTTCTGCCGTGGCGTCACCTAATGTATCCAGACGAGTTGTTCTGGACAGAAGAGGGGTTTCGGTTTTCCTGGCGAGTGATGCTAATGGAGAAAGCCGGTTATGCCAATTTCAAAATTATGGATAGAACCAATGATGAAATCTTCTTCATTGACAATACGGACTTCCTTTCTTCTTTTCAGGAAAAACAGATGGCCACTCAGCCCGATTTTATTTTACAATATGCACATTTCCTTCGCGATCATTTTGCTGCTCAGGAGAAGGAGGTTGAGGTGTATGTTGAGAGTTACGTCGCGCTAAATGGAAGAAAAAGCCAACCATACATTGATCCGTCGGTGGATCTGACCAAACTTCAAGAATCATTCAAACACAAGACGTGGATACTTCCATTTGGAGATGAGATTAAAGGGATATAGCATATCAGTATTATTGATTCTTGTGGCATTATCATCGATGGCACAGTATACCCTTTCCGGGAATATTATCGATGCAGAAAGCAAACAGCCGATTGTCAATGCCGAGATCTATGATCGGAACAGCAGCCAGCTAGCATCAACTGATAAAAGAGGGTACTTTGAGCTTAACAATCTCAAGGGAGGTAAGCATGAGGTGGTCATTATGTCGCTGGAGTATCAGACGCTGGAGCAGCAGGTAGAGCTTACCAGCGATAGAAACATCACCATTCCAATGGAAGAGTTTCAGCAAGAGCTTTCTGAAGTAGTCATTAGTCAGAGACGAGAAGAAATCTTTGCATTAACTCGTCTACAGCCAGTGGAAGGAACAGCTATTTATGCAGGTAAGAAAACGGAGGTCGTATTGCTGGATCAAATGGTAGGAAATGTCGCGACTAATAATGCAAGGCAGATTTATTCTCAAGTTGTGGGTTTAAATATTTACGAAAGTACAGATGCGGGCTTACAGCTAAATGTGGGTGGACGTGGACTTGATCCAAACCGAACATCGAATTTTAATACGCGTCAAAACGGATATGATATTAGCGCAGATGTGCTTGGATATCCTGAAAGCTATTACACACCACCATCTGAGGCACTAAGCGAAATACAGGTGGTGAGAGGTGCCGCATCTTTGCAATATGGAACCCAGTTTGGTGGCTTGATAAACTTTAAAATGAAGCCGCCATCTGATAAGCCAATTGAGTTGACGACTCGTCAATCTGTGGGCTCTTTCGGACTGTTCAATACGTTTAATTCACTAAATGGAACCGTCGGTAAGTTCTCCTATTTCACCTATCTGAATTATAAAAAAGGAGATGGATTCAGACCCAACTCTGAGTTTGAGTCAACCAATTACTTCGGAAGTTTTGGTTATGAATTTTCTGAACGAACGTCTGCCACTTTTGAGTTTACTTCTCTGAATTACCTTTCGCAACAACCAGGTGGGCTTACTGACGCTCAATTCAAAGCCAATCCCAATTTTAGCAACCGCACCCGAAATTGGTTTGAGGTAAACTGGAGGTTGTATTCCCTGAAGCTCAATCATAAACTATCGACCAGGAGTGATTTCAGCTTTACCTTTTTTGCTTTGGATGCAGGTAGAAATGCACTTGGGTTCAGAGGAGATCCAAGCGAACTGAATCAGAATCCAATTCTTCAGGAAGATGAGCAAGACACAGATGGCAGCTTTTTCTTTTCCAGGGATTTGATCAAAGGGACATTTAGGAATTGGGGTGCCGAAGCACGCTACCTGACTCGCTATTCTTTAGGAGGAAAGGATGCTGTATTTCTTATTGGTTCAAAGTATTACAAAGCCAATAATACCAGTGTGCAGGGTCCGGGTACCAGAGGCACAGATGCGAACTTTGACTTTGCTATCGACGAAAACCCCAACTACATCAACCAGTCGGATTTCGAGTTCCCAAACAGAAACCTGGCTGTCTTCGGAGAGAATATCTTTTTTATAAACAATCGTTTTTCCATCACGCCGGGATTCAGGTATGAATACATTAAGACAGAGAGTCTAGGAACCTACAATAGGGAAGGAATAGATCTGGCTGGTAATGTACAACCCCTTGGCGACACCACAGATAATAGAATCTTCGATCGATCATTTTTGCTACTTGGGATAGGTGTAAGCTTTGACCCTTCGGAGCATATTGAAATCTATAGCAACATCTCTCAAAATTATCGCTCAGTTACTTTCAGCGACATCCGCGTCACGAACCCAACATTCATCATCGATCCGGATATCTCAGATGAAAAAGGCTTCACCTTTGACCTAGGCGCAAGAGGAAGATGGAGGGAACTGATCTCATTTGATATCGGAGCCTATGGAATATTGTATGATGACCGGATCGGTATTATTCTGGACGACCGAGCAAATCGTGTACGTGGAAATATTGGGACCGCACTCATTGTAGGTCTGGAGTTTTTCACAGATTGGAACTTGGCCAAGAGTTTTCAGCTACCCTCGTCCGACTATAAGCTCAATTGGTTTGTCAATGCAGCGATTACAGAGTCAAGCTATTTGGACTCTGATGAAAACAATGTAGAGGAGAAAAAGGTAGAGTTCATTCCATTTGCAAACCTCAAAACAGGTTTTCGATTTGGATACAAAAACTTGCTCGGTAGTTTCCAGTTTACCCATTTGTCTGAACAATTCACAGATGTGGAGAACTCCACTGTACCTGATGATAGCGACAACAGGAATGGGCTTATTGGTGAGATCCCTGCTTACTCAATCATGGATTTTTCATTAGCCTACAGGTATAAAAAATTCAAAGTTGAATCAGGAATAAACAACCTTTTAGATGAACAGTATTTTACCAGGAGAGCCACCGGATATCCTGGACCGGGAATTATTCCTTCTGAACCAAGAAACTATTATTTAACCATTCAATTTAAATTATAAATGAGATACCTTTTTCTATTATTGATGCTTAGCGTGGCATGCTCTACCAAGCCAGAAAAAAAGGAAGTAGAAGAATATCCGGTGTTGGAAACCATGGGCTATTATCAGAAATTTTCGCATAAACTTTGGTTGGCAGGAAAAAATAAAAACTGGAAGCTGGCGGACTTCTACACCCATGAGTTGGAGGAAGTAACCGAGAACCTGATAGAGGGAGATGTCATCCATGACAACTATAACATGAGTAACCTCTCCGAGGCTATTTTATTGCCAAAAATTGAGAAAGTGGAGGAGGCAATACGTCAAGAAAATGAAGTGCTTTTTCTGGAAAATTATGAGCTCATGATCAGCTCGTGTAATCTTTGCCATAATACCACCAAGCACAATTTCATCAAGATTACCATCCCGAATGATTCCACTATTTGGAATCAAGATTTTTCAACTAGATAAGTGATTTGCCAGCAATGCTCAAAACTTGCCAGCAACCTGACAAAAATCATTTAGAATTAGTCTAAATAAGCTTGCTGAAATCACCATTGGGCATTACGTTTGCATTCTATTTAGAATCTATCTAAATAAGGAGAATTGATGAGTAGAGTCCCAGTACAACTTCCGGTTTCTAAGCTTTATGAAGAGCATCTTCAAAAGAAGAAAAAGAAGGGTAAGAAATTGAAGGACGAATGTTGCTTCAAGTACATGAAGAAGAAAGGGAAATACTGCAAGTCATGTCCGACTTTACATTCAATGTGTGAAAATGCAGGAAGAGATTTATAGAACAAAAAGTGCTTCAATCGCCCAATGCGAGCTTACAGACAGCTTTCTTCTGACATTCGATCAGGAAGAAATTCAATTTAAGCTGTGTGACCTATTTGCTTTCCGCAAGCGAATCATGGCATTTGACATTATGGAACTGCTGGAAAGCACCGCGCCTGATGTGGAAGTTGTTCACCTGCCACATTGCGATCGTTTCCTACTTCTAAGCCTGCGTGAGATCCTGGAATTTAGAGAGCTTCTAAACGGAACCTTCGATACCTTAGCACTTAACAGTGCCATTCAAAAGATTTTACGAAAGAACGTATTTAACTTTTGATTGGTTGAATATAAAGCCAATTAAGAACAGAACTTGACATGAAAGATATTTTAAGAAGACATCACGTATTGAAAGACGAGATTGTTGATGTCATCAATCGACAGATAAAAATGGAAGCCCATTCTTCAGCCTCTTACCTGGCAATGGCTGCATGGTGTGATGTACGAGGATATGATAACAGTGCTGAATTTTTCTTTCAGCAATCTGAAGAAGAACGCAAACATCAGCTAAAGCTTTTCCATTACTTATGCGATATGGAATGTGATGCTGTTTCTCCAACCGTTGGGGAAAGCCAGCATGACTTTGGCTCATTACGAGAAGTGTTCGAAAAGGCACTGGAGCACGAAATCGCAGTTTCCGATTCTATTCATGAAATTGTAGGTGAGTGCAGAAAATACAACGATATAGCCACCGAGGAATTCATGCGTTGGTTCGTTCAGGAGCAAATCGAAGAAGAGTACATCGCAAGAAGAGCCCTCGAGCTATTTGATGTGCTTGGAGAAGACAAGATTGCGTTAGGAATGTTTGAGGAGCGAATTCTTGAAATAGAATATGAAGCAGGTTGATTTAAATCAATAAAAAGAGATAAAAAGGCTTCCTTAAATAGGAAGCCTTTTTTGTTTACTCACAAAATCCCAAAGCACTACTCCGATGCTGACTGATATATTCAGCGAATGTTTGGTGCCATACTGAGGTATTTCCAAAACAGTGTTTGCTGTTTCTACCACCTGATCATTTACGCCAAATACCTCGTTACCAAAAACGAAGGCGTACTTGGTGCCTTTTTCTACTTTAAAATCAAGTAGAGAAGTGCTCTTATCAGCTTGTTCAACCGCAATGATTTGGTAACCTTCCTTCTTTAGGTCGTTGATACATTGGCTTATGTTTTCATTATGCTCCCAAATAACCGTATCCTGTGCGCCGAGGGCAGTCTTATTAATTTCCCGATGCGGTGGTTGAGCAGTTATACCACACAGATAAATTTTTTCAAGACAGAATGCATCAGAAGTTCGAAAAGCTGAGCCAACATTCATTGCACTACGGACATCATCAAGCACCAAAACAGCAGGTATTTTTTCAGCTTTCTTAAATTCTTCAGGCGATAGCCGGTTTAGCTCTTCGTTCTTTATTTTCCGCATCGATTATTCAGGTTAATATTGCAATCTAATTGGCAAAATTAAACTGAACGATCTGCATGGCAGGCACTAAGATCAAAGCAAAAGAAACACCACTCATGAAGCAGTACAATGCGATCAAAAGCAGGTACCCGGGTGCGTTGCTTTTGTTCAGAGTTGGCGATTTTTATGAGACTTTTGGAGAAGACGCAGTTAAGGCCAGCAAAACGCTGGACATTGTGCTGACCAAAAGAGCCAACGGTTCGCAGAAAGAAATGGAGCTGGCAGGATTCCCACATCATGCCATGGATACCTACTTGCCCAAGCTTGTTCGAGCTGGATACCGGGTTGCAATCTGCGATCAATTGGAAGACCCAAAGTCAGTAAAAGGAATTGTCAAGCGTGGAGTTACGGAACTCGTTACACCGGGCTTATCTCTCAATGACAATGTGCTTGATCAACGCAAAAACAATTTCCTTGCTTCAATCTATTTTGATAAGGACAAATGCGGTGTTGCTTTTCTAGATCTTTCTACAGGAGAGTTTATGGTTTCAGCTGGAACCGAAGATTATGTAGATAAGCTCATACGTGGCTTTCAGCCTTCAGAAATCATCTATCCCAAGCCAAGTCGAGACATCTATGGAAGCAAGTATGGCGAACACTTTTCCTCATATCCTTTAGAAGATTGGATTTTCAGTAAAGATTATGGTTATGAAAAACTAACCAACCATTTCAATGTGCCTAACCTGAAAGGCTACGGTATAGAAGAACTTTCGGAAGGAATTCTTGCTGCAGGTGCCATCCTTTATTACCTCGATGAGACGGAGCACAAGGAGACAAATCACATCAAGTCAATCTCTCGGATTGATGAAAACAAATACGTCTGGTTGGATCGTTTTACCATTCGAAACCTTGAGCTGATTCAGGCAGCTCAACCCGATGGAATTTCCTTAATTGACACCATTAACCACACGCTCACCCCGATGGGCGGGAGGTTATTGAGAAAATGGATGGTGTTGCCACTGAAAAGCAAACCTGAGATCGATCAACGCCTTGATGTGGTTGAAGTACTGACCGAAGCAGATGAGCTACACTCATCGCTTATAGAGCATCTAGAAAGAATTGGTGACCTTGAACGATTGGTTGGTAAAGTAGCAACAAGTCGTGTCAACCCGCGTGAGCTGCTCCAACTCAAAAAGAGCTTAACACAGATACAGCCCATTCGAGATGTCATTAAAGATCAAAAGGCATTTAATGCTTTTCATGACCTACTCAATGCATGTGAAAAGCTGATTGAAAAACTAAGCAATGAATTGAAGGAAGATGCTCCATTGCAATTACATCAGGGAGGTGTGATTGAAACGGGTATAAATGAAGAGCTCGATGAGCTTCGGGCGATTTCTACTTCAGGGAAAGATTTTCTGTCGGGAATTCGTGACCGTGAAATCGAGCGTACAGGTATCAGCTCGCTGAAGATTGCCTACAACAAAGTTTTTGGTTACTACCTCGAAGTATCAAATGCGCATAAAGACAAGGTGCCGGAGGAATGGATTCGAAAGCAGACACTGGTAAATGCCGAGCGATACATCACCGAAGAACTAAAGCAATACGAAGAGAAAATTCTTACCGCTGAATCACAGATTGCTGTCCTGGAACAAGGACTGTATGGTGAGTTGGTAGCCTTTGCGCACACATACATAGATTCCATCCAGCAAAATGCTAAAGTAATTGCGCAGCTTGACTGTCTTTCTTGCTTTGCGGAGCAAGCTCAGTCTTATAAATATTGCAGGCCTAGTATCTCAGAGGATAAGATTCTGGACATCAAAGAAGGTCGCCATCCGGTAATTGAACGCAACCTGGCACAAGGAGAGGACTTCATTGCAAACGATGTGTACCTCGATAATGAATCACAGCAGGTGATGATCATTACCGGCCCGAACATGGCGGGTAAGTCTGCCTTGCTTCGACAGACAGCTTTGATTACGCTAATGGCTCAAATGGGCTCATTCGTTCCGGCAGGCTATGCAAAGATAGGTTTGGTGGATAAGGTTTTTACACGTGTTGGCGCTTCGGACAATCTCTCCCGAGGTGAGTCTACATTTATGGTAGAGATGACTGAAACTGCAAGTATCCTGAATAATCTAAGCGATCGCTCGCTGGTGCTTATGGATGAAATTGGACGAGGAACGAGCACATATGATGGAATCTCGATTGCTTGGTCAATAGTGGAGCATTTGCACAACCATCCCAAATCGAAAGCCAAGACGCTTTTTGCTACACACTATCATGAGTTGAATGAGTTAGTGAAAGATCTTCCTCGTGTTAAGAACTTTAATGTCTCTGTAAAAGAGCTGGAAAATAAGGTGATCTTCATGCGAAAGCTAGTTGAAGGAGGTACTGAACACAGTTTTGGTATTCATGTGGCCCAGATGGCAGGCATGCCCAATGAAATTGTTATTCGGGCAAACGAAATTTTAAAGCATTTGGAGAAAGAAAAACTGACGGATAGTGACCGCCAGAAACTAGAAGAACTGCCTACTCAGCAGTTCCAAATGAATTTGTTTGAAGCCGATCCTCGAATGGATCGGATGTTGGATATCCTTCGCAATATTGATGTGAATACAACATCACCGGTGGAGGCGCTATTGAAACTCAATGAATTAAAGGAAGTGCTTAAGGGGTCTTAAGCAACGAGTGCTTGGCTCTGCATGGAATCAGCTTCCATGATCAGACTGTTTACATACTGAAGTTGAGCTTCTAGTTCAGCGTTTTGATTTCCTTCAAGAATTCTTACCAAATGCTTTCTTACTTTCACAGCGCATTCTAGCGTCATTTCGATTTCTTCTCTGAACATTTTCTTTCTCGTTTATGTGGTTTTGTACTTTCTAGTTCTATTGAACAATACAAAAGTGAGAAAAAACGTAACGCTCAATTCCTCGGTAAATCACGGATTTAATCTAGGTCAAATTACTAGTGATTTTTTGCATGATTTTTCACCTCGATCAGAGTGTGCATTTCATCTGTTATTAATGGGAGATTGATCGAAAGGAGGCCTTATTATTTGATTATTTAAGATTTAATTAATTGGTTTTAATAAGCTAAAAAAAGACAGATTTGGGAAGACAATGATTTTATTGGCTGATAATCTATCTGCAAGGTCAATTTTGTCTTATATATAGTTGTAATTATTGGAGCTTCATATAAATTTGCAATCCTTTTCAAAGGAAGAGAAGCAATAAGCGAGAGTAGCTCAGCTGGTAGAGCACGACCTTGCCAAGGTCGGGGTCGCGGGTTCGAATCCCGTCTCCCGCTCAGACATTCAAAGCAATGCCGCACTAGATGCGGCATCTTTGTTTTGAAGAACTACCTGCCTCGGTGGTGGAATTGGTAGACACGCAGGACTTAAAATCCTGTGACCATTGCGGTCGTATGGGTTCAAGTCCCATCCGAGGTACTAAAGCCCTGATAGCGAAAGTTGTCAGGGTTTTTTTTGATTAATAATTCACATGCCGATCGATCACCTCCTGGTGTATATCATCGATCGTTACCAGAATAGCAGTTTCCTCTACATCACCAAAGTCGGGGTTTTGAGCTGTACCGAAAGTCATCATAGTAGATGACAAGCTCATGTAGATATTAATCAATGGAGGCACAAATTCACCTCTTTCTTTCAGGAGCTTGTTTAGGAGTTTAAAACCCTCCTGATAGTCCATCTTTTCAGTAAAATGTTCTTTGAAAAGCGTGTTGTCAAAACCTGAATGAAGCTCCTGCTTGGGCTGGCACAAATTGAGTTTATTTGGAAAGTAATGCTCCATAAAGGACAGTAAAATATCTCTCGCCTCTTTATTGTAGCTGGTATACATTGTCACCTTGCCAAAGAAGTACTTGATCTCCGGATATCGCAGGGTTAAGCAACCAAGTCCGTCCCAAATGTTCATGAGCGCAAATAATCCTTTTCTCGGATTTATAGAAGGCTGATAATTAGGTTGGACCCACGATCGTCCCAATTCAATTGAATCAGGAAGGAACTCCTCCTTCATTTGCTCAGAGAAATCAAAATAATGAGCGGTTGATAATTCAAACTCGCCGGTTTCAGGATTGCGTGCCCGCTCACCGGTAATGAATCGATAGCCGCCAATGATCTCTTGATCCTCTGGACTATACACCACCAACTGCTCATAGCAGCGCTCACTAGTGTCGGCCGCATCAATGTCTATTTCCTCACCTGTGCCACCTCCTGCATACCGAAAAGAAACTTCACGTAATCGTCCTACTTCCCGCATGGTGTGTGGAGAGTTGTGATGATTGATGATGTAGATTTTATTGTTTCCCTTGTTGGTATCACGAACAAACCGATCAGTATTAAGCTCTTGCTCAATCAGATCTCGGTGTACAGGCGGTATGATAGCTACTTGGTCGTGCATTTATGTTTTTTGACTTTCTTTTAATTTATATACTTCGTTCTTCATCCACTGCGCCCATTCGACATCTGATTTTTCTCGGGTGAATGTTTCAGGTGAAACAGGCTCGCCAATCACAATGTTTACTTCCTTATTTTCTTGCTTGAAAAGCTCATCTACAAGAAAGAACATTTCTATGTTCAATTTAATACCTAAAAACTTCCGTATCCTGGCCAATCGATAGAATCGCTTCGTAAGTCGTCCATCTATATGAACAGGAATTACAGGTTTCTTATATTTTTTGGCTTTGGTGACAAATGTCTTCTTCCACTCGAGATCCATTATCTCGCCATTAATCTTCCGACTTACCAACCCGGCTGGAAAAAGGAAGGTGGCAGTTCCTGATGCGAATTGCTCCTCCACTTTTTGCAGAGATTGGGCGGCACTACGCCCCACTTTATTTACACCTACGAACTTTTCTTTCAGGTTTGTCAAGGCCATCAATAGATCGTTGACAATGAATGTGATGTCCGGTCTCACATCCTTTAGCAAATGGATGATGGTAATAGCATCCATACCTCCAAATGGATGATTGGCAACAAATATGCAACTCTCAGGATAAGGCGGAATATTGTCAATTCCGGTGATGCTTAATTTCTGCTTGAGAAGGTTTACCGTATTCTCACAAAAATCGAATGCATCTGCCCCTTCATTTTTTGCCATAAAGGCATTGACCTGCTCCTGATGAATGATTCGTTCTACCCATCTGATTAGAAAGCCAGGAAGCCACCTAAGAAGTGCGGGGTTTTTCTCTGCAATTAACTTTCGAACTTCTACAAACTTCTTCATGGCCAAAAGCAATGATAAATGGGTTTTCGGGTTTGGGCAAGAGCAATATCAGTATGATGGGAGAATAGCAGTCTCCATATCGAAATTGAGAATGACCACTTTTCCCGACAGGGACTCCAGCAATGGCCGCAAGATTGTGTGCGCATTTTCCTTAGTCTGTTCCAATATACCCGATTGCAATGAAGCATCCTTGATTTCTTGCTCAGCCACCTTATATAGCTCCTGAACAAACTGCTTTCTATCATCACCACGCATATAGTCGATTTGTAAATCGTATAGTCTTGACTTCTCCAGATCAATTTTGAAGTAGCAAATTTCAGGTGCAGGAAGTTTAATAAAAAGCGTATCTCCAGCTTTAGAAAAATCAATATCTGAAGCTTTCATTTTCTGAAGGTCTATACAACCCACGGCACTTCCCTGGCTAATCAGCACTCCTTTGGAGTCAGGTACAGGCTTGTACTTAAAAATTTTTAGATCAATCTCGCCAGCGATTTTTTTTACTTCTGTAACCTCCTGAAAGTTGTATTTGACCAGCTCCATCTTCCCCATCTGTTCCACTTTGGTCAAAATTGTATTTGTCTCTATTTGAGTGATTCGCTCGCGAGAGAAGTTCATTTTTTCCTGTATCAACATCCAGGAAAGTAGGCCTACGGTGAGTAACCATGGCAGAATTTTAAGAATTAGTTTGGCCAAATTGATCATGAGTTGAAGTTACAACTTTTGATTGTTTAGTTATTCATTGTAATATTGCGATATATAAATATAAGACCATGAAGAAACTGAGCTTTTTGGATAAATATCTAACACTTTGGATTTTCACAGCGATGGTTGTAGGTGTTGGAGTTGGGTACCTTTTTCCACCTATTGCAGATTATGTCAATTCAATGAGCAGTGGAAGCACTAACGTGCCAATAGCTATTGGATTGATATTGATGATGTATCCTCCACTAGCAAAGGTCAATTATTCATTGCTTCCCAAAGTATTCCGAAATGTCAAAATCCTTTCTTTATCACTTGTGCTTAACTGGATCATCGGGCCGTTACTGATGTTCATTCTGGCGATCACTTTTTTACAGGATTATCCAGGATATATGATTGGTTTGATTCTTATTGGGCTGGCGCGATGCATTGCCATGGTATTGGTGTGGAATGATCTCGCCGAAGGGAGTAGTGAGTATGGAGCAGGCTTAGTGGCATTGAATAGTATTTTTCAAGTCTTTGGTTATAGTTTCTATGCCTGGTTGTTGATCACAATACTTCCACCTTATTTCGGCTTTGAAGGATCAATTGTGGATATTTCAATAGCAACTATTGCAGAAAGTGTGGCCATATACCTGGGTATTCCTTTTCTGGCAGGAATTATTAGCCGATTGGTATTGGTCAAGCTAAAAGGAGAGGAATGGTATAAAAACACCTTCATACCAACGATTTCACCAATAACCTTGATCGCATTACTATTTACAATTGTCGTTATGTTTTCACTGAAAGGTCAACTGATTGTTCAGATACCAATGGATGTACTGAGAATTGCTGTGCCTCTTTTAATCTATTTCATACTCATGTTTTTGATCGGATTCTTTGTAAGTAAGGCTGTCGGAGCGGAGTATGATAAAAATGCGTCTGTAGCTTTTACAGCAGCAGGAAATAACTTCGAATTGGCAATTGCAGTGGCAATTGCAGTCTTTGGGTTGAACTCAGAGCAGGCTTTTGCTGGTGTGATCGGGCCTTTGGTGGAGGTTCCGGCGTTAATATTACTCGTCCGCGTTGCATTTTGGTTAAGAAAAAAATATTATTTAACAACCAAATAAATTATTCATCGTAATATTACGATATGGGAGTTAGCAAAACAGATTTATTTACCGAGAAGCAAAATGAATTGGCGTTAGTAGCCAAGGCATTCGCACACCCGGCCAGGGTTGCCATATTGGAGCATCTGATTAAAGCTAACCAATGCATCAATAGTGATTTGGTTGAGGAACTGGGATTGGCTCAGGCTACCATTTCTCAGCATCTAAAAGAACTGAAAAGTGTAGGCCTGATCAAAGGAACGGTAGAAGGAACCTCCATGTGCTACTGTATCAATCAAGAGGTATGGAATGGAGTGAAGGAAAGATTACAGGGATTACTAGACAGCTATAACCCAGCTGATTGTTGTTAAAAAATTTTACCCAAATCAATCGTAATAATACGATATAACGATGAAAGAATATTCGATCAAAAGTCAAAACCTGAATGACAGCCTGGTTTTTTATCGCGCTTTATTTAACACAATGCCGGAGCGTTTGGGGATAGATTTTTTGGAGTTTAATACCAGCCAATTTCGGTTGAAAATTGCAGAAGGAAAAAGTAGGTCGCATCAAATGCTGACGATGAAGATTGAAAAAGCTGAGCTGAATAACATTCACAATCGAATGAAACGATTCTTATTGAAGGAACGATTGAAGGAAAACTGTGAGGTAATCGACAAGGCTATTGGCCTTATAGATCCTGACGGGAACTATTGGAGAGTTGGAGATCTAACATCAGATGTTCAGTTCGAAAAATGCTATGTAACAGACTAAATACAATTATTATGGAACAATTTAAATTTCACGTAGGACTCAATGTCAAGGATGTTGAGCAAACAACTAACTTTTATCAGAGACTTTTCGGGCAAGAGCCTGTAAAAGTTGAGAAGGGATACAGCAAGTTTGAGCTTGACAATCCTGGACTTGTTATTTCATTCATTGAGTCAAAATCACCTAGCCCTCAATTTGGACACATGGGTATTCGTGTAAATTCGAAAGAGGAGCTGGCAGAAAAAAAACAAGAGCTGGAAGCATTGATGAAAATCGAGCTCGAGGAAACCAATACCTCCTGTTGCTTTGCGGTACAGGATAAGTTTTGGGTAAAAGATCCGGATGGTTATGAGTGGGAAGTCTATCATTTCTTAAAGGATGATGACCAGATGGGTGGACGCAAGGAGATCGCCGATGAAAAAAAAGAACTTGTAGGATGTTGTTAATTTCGAGGGCCGAAAGGCCCTTTTTCAGTTATGCACACAAAAATCAAAGATTATATCTCGTCGCTCGATCAAAACATTGAGAATTCGCGCAAACCGGTGCTTGAGCAATTGGCCGCATATATTCGGGACAATGAGAACCCCGAGCTCAATTTCATTTGTACACACAACTCCAGAAGAAGTCATCTCAGTCAAATTTGGGCTCAGGTGTTTGCTCATCATGCAGGCATCAAAGTGTCCACATTTTCAGGAGGGACTGAAGCCACTGCTTTTCACCCCAATGCCGTCGCTGCGCTGAGAAGAGTCGGATTCGACATCAGTGCTGGAGTAGGAGAAAACCCAAGATATCAGGTTTCGTTTTCGAAGGATCACAAGCCAATGACCTGCTTCTCCAAGACATTTGATGATCAGGGAAACCCCAGCTCGGGTTTTGCAGCGATAATGACCTGCTCAGAAGCTGACGCGGACTGTCCTTATGTTCCTGGAGCAAGCGCGCGAATCAAGCTTTTCTATGAAGACCCTAAGGTGTCAGATGGAACTTCAAAAGAAGCGCTAACTTATGATGAGCGCTGTGCTCAGATTGCTAGAGAAATGAGATACATTTTTTCGATAATTAAATCGTAAAAAAAGAATCCTTTTGATCTTGTTTGGGTTTAATACTAAAACAACGCAATCATGCCAATTCCTGCTCATTTATCGCTGGCCATCCCTGATGTTGATCTACCTAGAATCGTAATTGTTGGAGGAGGTTTTGGAGGCCTCAATCTTGCCAAGTCCCTAAGAAAAAGCAAGGCACAAATTGTGCTATTGGACAAAAACAATTTCCACACATTTCAGCCACTTTTATATCAAGTGGCTACTGCTGGGCTTGAACCTGATTCTATTGCAGGTCCACTTAGAAAGTCTTTTGAAGGGAATCCAAATTACTTCTTCCGAATGGTTAAGGTGACAGGTATTGACTCAGCTAAAAATGAGGTTGTCACCAGCATTGGTAATCTATCTTATGATTATCTGGTGTTGGCCAATGGTTCCGTGACTAATTATTTCAATAAGAAAGACTTCCGCCCTAAAGTATTACCGCTTAAGCGAATAGTCCACGCCTTGGATGTCAGAAGTCATATTCTGCAAAATTTTGAGCAGGCTGTGATGACTCAGGATGAGAATGAATTTGAAAAGATGATGAACATCGTGGTAGTTGGAGGTGGACCGACAGGCGTTGAGGTGAGTGGCGCTTTAGCAGAACTTAGAAAACACATTCTGCCCAAGGACTATCCGGATTTGGATTTCTCCAAAATGAAAATCCATTTGATTGAAGGATCTGGTCGCTTGTTGAATGGGATGAGTGATTTTGCAGGAGATGAAGCACTCAAATACATCAGGAAGATGGATATAGATGTGCAACTCAACACATTTGTGGAAGATTATGATGGAGATACAGTGACGTTAAACAAAGGCACCATTGAAACCGCTACCGTCGTATGGTCGGCTGGTGTGCGGGGAAATGTGGTTGAAGGTCTGGATGCATCATCGGTGGAGCGGAGCAGAATAATAGTGGATGAATATAGCAGGGTTAAAGGTATTGAGAATGTCTTCGCAATTGGTGATGTGGCCACGATGCAGAGCGAAGAGTTTCCCAATGGTCATCCCATGGTGGCGCCGGTCGCCATTCAAATGGGCAGACACCTTGCAAAAAATCTAAAAAATGTCATCCAAGGCAAGGACATAGAAAAATTTAAATATTTCGATAAAGGCTCAATGGCAACTATCGGGAAGAATAAAGCTGTCGTAGATATGCCAAATGGCATGCACTTCAAAGGTTTTTTTGCCTGGCTAATCTGGATGTTTGTTCATATCATGTACTTGATCGGATTTAGAAATAAACTCATTACACTAAACAACTGGATATGGAGTTACTTCACCTATGACAAAGGGACGAGACTTATAATTCGGACATTTAATAGGAAGTTTCTAAGGAGACCGGCTGCCGTTAACAAGATTTAACGCCGAAAATCCTCCGTTTTTTCCTTACTTCAAATGGTTCTTTAATATTTGAATTCAAATCATATTTTTGCAAGCCAAACTCAAATGAAAAAGCATGGAAGAGCAAGTACTAGATAAGGACCTTCAAAAAGAGCATCAGGAGAAAATCCAGAAGGTGATTTCTGAAGTAGGGAAATTGGTGATTGGTCAAGAGTACATGGTCAACCGATTGTTGGTCGGACTTTTCACACAAGGACACATTCTTTTGGAAGGCGTACCCGGTTTGGCAAAGACGCTTACAGTCAATGCACTCGCCGATGTGCTGAAATTAGACTTTCAGCGAATTCAGTTCACGCCTGACCTGCTTCCTGCAGATTTGGTAGGTACGATGATCTACAATCAGCAGAAAGCTGAGTTTGAGGTAAAGAAAGGACCAATCTTTGCCAACTTGATTTTAGCGGATGAGGTCAACAGATCTCCGGCCAAGGTACAATCCGCACTTCTTGAAGCAATGCAGGAAAAGACGGTTTCCATTGGAGAAACTACATACAAACTGGACAGACCATTCCTCGTTATGGCCACTCAGAACCCAATCGATCAGGAAGGAACTTATCCATTGCCCGAAGCTCAGGTAGATAGGTTCATGCTTAAGATACATGTAGACTACCTGAGTAAAGCAGACGAGATGGAAGTGATGAGACGGATTTCAAACATGAGTTTCAATCCTCAATTGGAGACCGTACTTACAAAAGAAGACATCTTCTCTATCAGAAACGAAATTAATCAGGTAACCATATCAGAGTCTATTGAGAAGTATATCATCGAATTGGTTTTTGCTACTAGAAACCCGCTAGACTATAAGCTCAATGACGAAGCACAGTATATCCAATTTGGAGCCTCACCACGTGCATCCATCAACTTAAATCTGGCAGCAAAAGCAATGGCGTTCTTCAATCAAAGAGATTATGTGCTACCTGAAGATGTCAAAGAAATTGCTGATGATGTGCTTAATCACAGGATTTTACTAAACTATGAAGCGGAGGCAGATGAGGTGACAACCCATGATATTATCAAATCGATCTTATCTAAGGTCAACATCAGCGAATAGCTAGAATATTAACTATTAAAGCCCTTCAGATCATATCTGAAGGGCTTTTTTGTTTTCAACCTGTCTTATGTTAACAATCGCTTAATATTCCTAATATCATTTTAACAGAATAGACCATTCTTTAACTCTTTCATAACAGTCAAACCGACCTCAGGTAACATCTGAATTTCAAATTTGCGATACAAATTGATCTAACACGAATATTTAAATCGCAAAACGAAATGAAAAAATTATTTGCTATCGCAACGCTGATCACAGGAACACTAACAATGGTTTCTTGTGGTAGTGATGATGCCGTTGAACTTTCTACTGGAGAGCAACAAGAGGCGGCCTTGGAAGCAGTTGCAACTGCAGTCGGTGAAAATGTATCAACAGATGCTACTGCTACTGGAATAGATGTAAACGACTCAAATTTTGATTGGACACTTACCAACGGCTCTGCTCGAACTCAGCAAGAATTAGATACTGTTAAGTACACAGCCAACATTTCAGAAGATGCAACATGGTCTGCAGATGTTGTTCACCAACTTGACGGCAGAATCACTGTCCTTGACGGAGCTACACTTACCATAGAAGCTGGAGCTGTAATTACTGGAAATGCAGATTTAGAAGGTGTAAATGCAGCTGTTTTAATGATCGCACGTGGTGGAAAGTTGATGGCCATGGGAACAGCAGCAAATCCTATCATCATGACAACTACTGCGGATGATGGAAATCTTACTGCAGACAATAAAGGACTTTGGGGAGGATTAGTAATGCTTGGTAAGGCTCCAATTTCTGAAGAAACTGTGCCTGCCCAAATCGAAGGTGTACCTGCTGACGATACTAACGGACTTTACGGAGGCACAAATGCTAACGACAATTCTGGAACTGTACAATACGTATCAATCAGACATGGTGGTGCTGTAATCGACGCAGCTGCAGGTGATGAAATCAACGGGTTTACACTTGGTGGAGTTGGTTCAGGAACTACCATTGATCACATCGAAATCTATGCAAATAGTGATGACGGAATCGAGTTCTTCGGTGGAAATGTAGATGTAGATTACTTGGTTGTAACGCAAGTTGGAGATGATGCAATTGATATCGATCAGTCTTACTCCGGTGAGGTTTCAAACTACTTGGTTACTGTTGATGATAATTCAGATGAAGGCCTTGAAATCGACGGACGAGAAGGAGACCTACTTGGCGGAACTGCTGATAATTTCACATTAACAAACGGAACCATACAGGCAACTGGCGGAGCTTCAATCACTTGTGATTTCAAATCAAAAGCAAGAGGTACTGTTAACAACTTAAATGCAAATGGAGGCCAAATCAAACTTTCTGCTTCTTTCGATACTGAAACGTTGGATTCAGAAGAAGATGCAGCACAAAATGTGATTGATGGGAACCTTGTATTCACTGCTGTGAACGCAACATTCTCCATATATACCGACGATTTTGAACAATAGATATTAATAAATCAACATACATATTGACCAAATGGCACCTTGATTCTATCAAGGTGCTTTTTCCTTTTTAAAATTATATGACATATAAAGGAATCATATCTAATTTTTTTGAAATGAAAAACAAAACACTTTTTACTTGCCTGCTGCTATGTGTAGGATTATCGTCATTCGCTCAGGAAGGATTCTTGAGAGGGAAGGTAATAGATGAAACAACTGGCGAGGCATTGTTTGGTGCAACAGTAGTTAAGAAGGGGACCACCATTGGAGCAGTTGCAGACTTTGATGGAAATTACAGCTTATCACTTCCCGGCGGCACACACACCATTGTTTTTCAGTCTGTGGGATTCCAAAATATTATCATCGAAGATGTAAAGATTGCAGATGGTGAAGCAACAGTTTTGGAGGTTGTAATGAAAGAGGATGTTCAGCAACTCGGTGAAGTTGTAGTAACAGCACAAGTCGTTCGCGACAATGAAGTAGGAGTGATGCTGGTTCAGAAAAAGTCAATCAACACATTGGATGGAATTTCTTCTGCGACTTTCAGAAAAATTGGAGATAGCGACCTGTCAGGTGCAATGAAAAGAGTAACGGGTGTTTCTGTTCAAGGAGACAAATACGTTTACGTGAGAGGTTTAGGGGATCGCTACACCAAAACATCGATTAACGGGATGATAATTCCCGGCCTTGATCCGGACAGGAATGATGTTCAGATTGATATCTTCCCAACAGGAATTCTGGAAAATGTACTTGTCTACAAGACTTTCACCCCTGACTTAACAGGATCTTTTACCGGTGGCCTTATTGATATCCAAACTAAAAGTTTCCCTGAGGAAAAAAGCTCATCAGTTTCTTTCAGCCTGGGCTTTAATCCTGACATGCACTTCAATTCAGATTACCTTAGCTACAAGGGATCTTCAACTGATTTTCTTGGGTTTGACAATGGTCAAAGAGAATTACCAGTAACATCCAACTTGGAAATCCCTCAGAACAATCAGACCACCAACCTTTTCGACCCGACACTTGCAGGGACGAGAAATACCAGCTTTATGAACACTAGCTTTTCATTCAGCCATAGAAATCAAATTGTTGGTAAAAAATTCACCTGGGGATATAATGCATTATTTACCTACCGGAACAGAATCAACTATTTCGAAGGATTCGAAAGAAGAAGATACGAAAGAGACGGTACAGGCGATGATGTAGAACTCATGAGAGATTTCACAGCAAAAGGTGATCTGTCAACAGATGAAACACTATGGAGTGGGCTAGTCTCGCTGGCAGCTAAAACTAGTAAGTCTACCATCGGCACCAATTTCCTTCACATTCAAAATGGAGTAAGTTCAGCGTTAGACAGAACAAGAAGTAATACTTCACTTAACAACCCGACTTTCCTTTACAATGATATCCTGACGTACGCACAGCGTCAGATGACAAACAATATCCTTTTCGGTAAGCATCAATTGAATAGCAAATTGAAGCTTTCCTGGACGAACTCATTGATTTTCTCGAAGCAGTATGAGCCGGATTACAGGGAGACAGCCATCAATGAAGATGGTGGACAGCTAGGATTCCGAAACGGTGGTTTGATCAACAGATTCTGGAGAAATCTATCCGAAGTAAATGAGAGCTTTAGAGTGGATTTGGAGTATGAACTAAATAAGAAGAATAAGCTTAAGTTCGGTGGAGCTTATACCTACAGAGATAGAGAATTTGATGTTTACAATTATTCATATGGCAATCTGCTCACAAGCAACGTAGATAGTACAGATCCCAATGATCTCTTGCCAGAAAATGTAATTAGCCCTGAGCGTCCAACAGGTTTATTCATTCAAAATGCTACAGATCCTAGCAACGCATATGATGGACAACAAAATCTTGCTGCCGGGTACGTAATGAATGAAATGTCGATTACAGATAAATTAAAATCGATATATGGTGTGAGACTGGAATCAGTAAACATGTTTTATACAGGCGTAGTTGAGCAAGAAGATGGATCACAAGCTTTAGTTGAAAAGCAGAAAACACTGAGTGAGACAAATCTTTTGCCTTCATTAAGCTTGATCTACAATGTAAACGAAGACATGAATCTACGCGCGTCTTTCAACAAGACACTTGCAAGACCATCTTTCAAAGAGAAATCTGAAGCATTCATAGCTGACCCAATCACTGGGATATTCTTCATTGGAAATATTGACACCAAGCAGGCAGAAATTTTAAACTATGATTTACGATGGGAATATTTCTTCACTCCTGGGGAGATGGCATCACTTTCATTCTTCTATAAAGATTTCACAAACCATATCGCAATCGTCGCTTTCGAAGTAGCTCCCAATCAGGTAACGCCTAGAAACGTTGGGTCTGCTGTAGCTTATGGAACTGAATTTGAATTCAAAAAGAGACTAGGCTTAATCAATGACAGATTTGATGATTTAACGATCGGAGGAAACTACTCATACACCATTTCCAGAGTTGACAGAAAAACAGTTACGGTGAGCGAAACAGGTGAAAATGAGTTTCAAAGTGAAGTGAACTTCCGAGGAACAGATCAAGGAGTAGATCGATATAGAAACTTAAGTTTACAGGCTCCTTTCTCAATCAACACATTTCTGAACTATGAAATGCCTAATCTGGATTTGTCAGCGAATCTTTCGTACAATGTTCAGGGTGAAACATTAACGTATGTGAGCGCGGCACGAGTACCAGAGGTTTTTACCAAACCATTCCACTCGTTGAACTTCAAAGTTTCAAAAAGCCTTACTGAAAGATCTTTGCTAAGCCTCAGAGTAACGAACATTTTAAACGACGATAATGAGTTGGTTTATAAATCCGATAATCAAGAGGCACTGTTTTCAAGACAGAGCCCTGGCAGATTGTTCACATTGAAATACACATACAATTTTTAAAAGAAGGTTATCTGTTAAGTTAAAAATAAGCCTCGAGAGAGGCTTATTTTTTGCTTTAACCTTTCTCAATCTTCTTAATTTTCTCTTTCAGCCGCTGATTTTCTTTTTCTAAATCTGTGATCTGTTTTAGCAACTCCTGTTGTTTACTCTCCAATACGGCATCTCGATATTCGCTACTCAGCTTTTCGGACTTTGCTTGATTTGTTTCTATCTGTTCCAACAAATCATTGATGTAAAACTTCTTCTTAAAATCTAAAATCATGGTCAAAGCCTGATCCTTGTAAGTCTTATTCTCCAGACCCAGGAAAAACTCAGTTCCACCTTGCCCGTCTGTAGTTTGAGTAAAGATTTCCAGATCCACATTTCCATCCGTTCGCTCCGAAGGAATGGTCACCTTGTAGTAAGTCTTCATGTTCAGCGGACTGCCAAATTCCCTGGCAAACTTCCACCACCCCTTTCTCACATCTTCACGTGCAAAATCAAAACTTGTAGTATAACCCGTTAAAGCCTTACCTTCCAGATTCAATTGAGATGAAGAAGCTTTAGAAGAATGCTTTTTTTGAGCGAAAGTCAATGTGAACACGAACAAAAGAACGTATCCAAGAGTATGTTTATAAACGAAATTTCTCATGTCTTCAACAAATCTAAATCACACAATCAAAACGGTACTTATCACAGGCGGAACTGGTCTCGTCGGACGAGAACTTAGTCAGCGACTTACGTCCAATGGATATAAGGTAACACACCTGTCAAGAAACCCAACGCAAAAACACTACCAGACATTCTACTGGGATATCAAAAAAGGTGAAATAGACGATGAAGCCATTAGATCAGCCGATGCAATTATCCACCTGGCAGGAGCAGGCGTATCAGATAAAAGATGGACAGAAGACTGGAAAAAAGAGATATACAACAGTCGAATTGACTCTACCAGACTATTGAAAAATAAAGTAGCAGAACTCAATCCCGGATTGAAACACTTTATTTCTGCCTCCGCAATTGGTTACTATGGCTGGGATTCAGGGGAGAAGCTCGTAGATGAATCTTCACCAAAAGGCACCGGATTTTTAGCTGATGTAGTTGAGGATTGGGAAAATGAGGTAGATAAATTCAGTGAATTGAAAATCAAAGTTTCCAAAGTCAGAATAGGAATAGTGCTTAGTGAAAAAGGAGGTGCGTTGGTAGAACTGATGAAACCCATCAAATACGGGGTAGGTGCTCCGCTTGCAAGTGGGGATCAATATATGAGCTGGATTCATATTCAGGATTTGTGTGGAATATTTAGTCATACCCTGGAAAATTCCAATGAAGGCACCTTTAATGGAGTGGCACCAAACCCGCATACCAACAAAGAATTCACCAAACAAGTAGCATCTGTATTGAAAAAGCCACTTTGGCTGCCGAATGTTCCTAAATTTGCGCTCCGATTAATAGTTGGGGAGATGGCAGATATATTGGTAGGAGGCAATCGAGTGGCCAGCAAAAAAGTAGAAGACACGGGATTTAATTTTCAGTTTGCAACGTTAGACGAGGCGCTGCAAGATTTACTACACTACAATGGAAGAAAAGAAAAAAATTAGTAAGGAAGAGGAGGCTCGTATTCTAGAAGCCTTCAAGGAGAAAAATTGGAATGAAATCAAGAGTGCAGACTCTTGGGTGATTTTCAAAGTGATGGGTGAGTTTGTTCAGGGGTTTGAGAAGATGGCGAAGATTGGACCTTGTGTTTCGATCTTTGGATCGGCTCGTACGCAACCTGACAACAAATACTATAAGGTGGCTGAAGAAATCGCAGCTAAAGTAGTGCGTCACGGTTATGGAGTAATCACAGGTGGTGGGCCCGGTATCATGGAAGCAGGTAATAAAGGAGCGAATGCCCAAGGAGGTAAATCCGTGGGACTAAATATTGACTTACCATTTGAGCAAAACAACAACATCTACATAGACATAGATAAAAGCATAGACTTTGACTACTTCTTTGTTCGCAAAGTGATGTTTGTAAAATACTCGCAGGGATTCATTGTCCTTCCCGGAGGATTTGGAACAATGGATGAACTTTTTGAAGCTTTGACACTAATTCAAACAAAGAAAATCGGTCGCTTTCCTATCGTTTTAGTCGGACGGGAGTACTGGACCGGGATGGTCGATTGGTTGAAGAAAGTGATGCTTGAGATGGAAGGAAACATTAGCCCTGCTGACCTTGACCTTTTCAATGTGGTAGACACTGCGACAGAAGCCGTGGAAGTGATTGATGACTTCTACAGCAAATACAACTTGAGCCCTAACTTCTAACATAAAGCAAGCATTGAAGAAGAGAGAGGAAGTCATTGAGATCATAGGTGCGCGCGAGCACAACCTGAAGAACATTGATTTGACATTGCCACGCAATAAGCTGATTGTAATAACAGGCATCAGTGGCAGTGGTAAATCTTCATTAGCATTCGATACCATTTATGCGGAAGGCCAACGGCGATACATGGAAAGCTTCAGTGCCTATGCAAGAGCATTTATTGGTGACATGGAACGCCCGGATGTCGATAAGATCGATGGATTAAGTCCGGTTATTTCCATCGAGCAGAAAACGACCTCCAGAAATCCCCGATCTACAGTTGGTACAGTCACTGAAATTTATGACTTCTTCCGACTACTTTATGCAAGAGCCGGTGAGGCATTCTCATACCTATCTGGTAACAAAATGACTCGCCAGTCAGAGGATCAAATCATAGACATGATTCTAAAAAACTTTGAGGGCCAAAAACTCATATTGCTAGCTCCGGTCGTTAAAGGAAGAAAGGGCCACTATCGAGAACTTTTTGTGCAAATACGCAAACTAGGATTCACAAAAGTCAGAGTGGATGGTGAAGTGCAGGATTTGGTTCCAAAGATGCAGGTCGATAGATACAAAACACATGATATTGAAATAGTCACCGACAGAATCAAAGTTTCTGACAAAGACAGAAAGCGCGTGCGAGATTCGGTAAACACTTCACTGAGACATGGTGATGGAGTAATGATGATTCAGAAAGAGGATGGAGAAACCGCTCACTTCTCCAAAAACCTCATGGATCCAGAAACCGGCCTTGCTTACGCTGATCCAGCGCCAAATACTTTTTCATTCAACTCTCCATACGGCGCATGTCCTGAGTGTAATGGATTAGGAATCATCGAGGAGATTTCTAAAGAATCAGTCATTCCAGACGAGTCGCTAAGTATAAGTAGAGGAGGCATTGCTCCACTGGGAGAATATCGGGATATCTGGATTTTTAAAAAGATTGAAGCCATCCTGAAAAGGAATAAAGTCAACCTTTCTACTCCTATCGGGAAGATTCCAAAAGATATTATAAGTGTATTGCTCTATGGCGACAGTGTGCCAGTAGCGGTGAGCTCGGTGAAGTATCCAGGCACAGACTGGCATACGAAATTTGAGGGAATCATCAACTTTCTGGAAAAACAGAAAGATGGTGGATCAGAGAAAATTCAGACTTGGGTCAAAGAGTTTACAGATACCAGAACTTGCCCTACCTGCGATGGCTACCGATTGAAGAAAGAAGCTCTGCACTACAAAATCGCAGATAAGCACATCGGGGAGCTGGCAGAAATGGACATTAATTCACTTGGCGAGTGGATTGAAAATGTGGAAGAAAAGTTGAATGAACGTCAACTGCTCATTGCAACAGAAGTTTTGAAGGAATTGAGAAAACGGATTGGCTTTCTGTTGGATGTAGGCCTTGATTATCTCAACCTCAATCGGCCACTAAAAACCCTTTCCGGAGGCGAAGCACAGCGGATTAGGCTGGCCACACAGATTGGAACACAGCTGGTAAATGTGCTTTACATCTTGGACGAGCCCAGTATTGGGTTGCACCAAAGAGATAATGTCAAGTTAATCCAGGCATTGAAAGACTTAAGAGATTTGGGAAATACGGTCATTGTGGTTGAGCATGACAAAGACATGATGTTGGAGTCTGATGAGGTAGTAGATATTGGTCCGGGAGCCGGAAGACACGGAGGCCAGATCGTAGCTAAAGGCTCACCGCAGGAATTTTTAAAACTGGGCAGTTCCACAGCTGACTACCTTAACGGCAAAAGGAAAATCGAAATTCCAGCTAAACGGCGAAGCACAAATGGAAAATGGCTCGAACTTTACGGAGCAACAGGCCATAATCTGAAGAATGTCGACTTGAAATTACCACTTGGCAATCTGATTTTAGTCACCGGAGTTTCAGGGAGTGGAAAATCTACGCTGATTCATGAGACACTTTATCCGCTCATACGAAAGCATCTTTACAAAAGTCGTCAGGAACCTCTACCATTCAAGAAAGTTAAAGGAGTAGATCAATTTGATAAGGTTATCGAGGTAGATCAGTCGCCTATTGGGCGAACTCCAAGATCAAACCCAGCCACTTATACCGGGGTTTTCTCGGAAATCAGAAGCCTGTTTGCGCAGCTTCCTGAAGCTAAAATCCGAGGCTACAAACCTGGCCGCTTTTCTTTCAATGTGAAAGGAGGAAGATGCGAAACATGCGGAGGAGGAGGTATGCGCCTCATCGAGATGGATTTCCTGCCAGATGTGCATGTGCCTTGCGAGACGTGCAAAGGGAAAAGGTATAATAGAGAAACGCTAGAAGTTCGATTCAAAGGCAAGTCGATTTCTGATGTGCTGGACATGACTGTTTCTCAATCGGTAGATTTCTTTGAAAAGCAGCCACGAATTGTACGAAAACTGAAAACCTTAGATGAAGTCGGTTTAGGTTACATTTCACTTGGTCAACATGCTACAACCTTATCAGGAGGTGAAGCTCAGCGAGTTAAGCTTGCGACTGAGTTATCCAAAAAGGACACCGGAAAAACCTTTTACATTTTAGATGAACCAACAACTGGTTTGCATTTTCAGGACATTGAGCATTTGCTTGATGTACTTCAAAAACTGGTAGATAAAGGCAATACCGTGCTCATTATTGAGCACAATATGGATGTAATAAAAGTGGCAGATCACATAATCGATCTAGGTCCGGAGGGAGGTTATGCCGGCGGGCAAATCATTGCCCAGGGCACTCCGGAAGAGATCGCTAAGGTGAAAGAAAGTTATACTGCCAAGTTTCTTAAAACTGAGCTTAATTAATAAAAGCTTCTATATACTCCGAATCTGCGAAGTAGTAATAATCCCCTTGATAATCGAAGGCAAAATCGCTCTCCTCAAGGATCATATTGTCTACAACAGAGATATCATTATTGGCAACTTTAGTCAATGGTATTTCTCGTACCAGAGCGCCTTCATAGTTGTATACTTTAACCATTTTTTCGAAGACGAGTTCAGCGTCTAATTGCATGCTCAATCCTTGATTGGCGCGCATGGAAGCTTCTGCAGATCCAGCTAGTGTGGACACTGCCAATGCCATTAGCAACAGTAGTGATTTCATTTGAGTCTTTTTTAAATTTTGAGTTTAGTCCTGTTCTAGCATACGACGAATAACTGTGTGGGTTTGTTAATTATCATTAATAATGCGGAATGGAAGCGTTAAAGATTTGTTAAAACCACTCATCCACGATTGTTCACTTCTATGAAATTCTACCACCAATTCCCACGGAGCTTGTGTAGATTTAGTCACTAATGACCAAAGGACGAATTTATTGGCTATGTCAAATAGTGGGCTGGGGCTTTTACGGTTTCATCCAAATATTTTTTTATACGATAGCCGAAAGATTCGACTTTATTCAAGCCATCGGTATTCTGTATCAGGTCATTTACTTCATTGGCACAACACATTTTCTGCGAAACATAATCATCCGACTGGAATGGCTCAACCTTCGCTTACCACACCTCATTCCACGGCTGTTATTGGTGACCTTGGCACTTAGTGGATTAAACTATGTCTATCTGCTCATTCTAGACTTTTTTACTGACACAGTATCCGGCAGTGACCTTATGCTGGTCACAGCACTGATCAATACCGTGATTTACTGGATTATTTATTTTATATGGTGCTTGTTCTATTTTGCATTTCACTATGTTCAGCGATATAACAAATCTTTGAAGGCAGAAACAGCCGCCAGAGAAGTGGAACTCAAAAATCTCAAAGCTCAGCTCAACCCCCACTTTATCTTCAACGCCCTTAATAGCATTCGAGCGCTGGTAGACGAAAACCCAAGAAAATCCAAAGAATCAATCACCCAGCTCTCACATATACTTAGGAACTCGCTTATAAGTGATCGGAAAAAACTCATTCCTTTCATGGAAGAATTGAAAACTGTCATGGATTACCTGGCACTTGAATCGATTCGATATGAAGAGCGATTAACTACCAGTTTTGATATTGACAGAAATTCTGGAAAATTCAGCATTCCACCATTAATGATTCAGACACTGGTAGAAAATGGAATTAAGCACGGAATATCTAACTTGAAGCACGGTGGTGAAATAAGTATAACCACGACCGTGCGTAGAAAACAACTTCATCTGGAAATCCGTAATACCGGACAGCTCCATAAAGAGATGAACGTAACCGAAGGATTTGGTCTTGCAAATACCCGGAAACGATTAGAGTTAATATTCGGAGAATTAGCCAAATTTGAAATAAAGAATGAAAACAAAACCACAGTTCTAACCACCATAATCCTGCCTCTAAGAGACGGATCCACCATAGAACTTGATGAATAAACCTATATTGATGAAAGCGATAATAGTAGATGACGAACGATTAGCAAGGAAAGAACTGACTTCACTTCTGGCGAGCCACCCCGAAATAGAGATAGTAGATGAAGCGGCAAATCCTGATGAGGCAATGGAGAAAATTGAAAAACACGATCCGGATGTGGTGTTTTTGGATATTCAGATGCCGGGCAAGACCGGCTTTGAAATGCTTGAAGAAATGGAGCGCGTTCCACAAGTGATTTTCACTACAGCTTACGATGAATTTGCATTGAAGGCGTTCGAATACAATGCATTGGACTATCTGCTTAAACCTATCCAGCCGGAGCGACTAGCCGAGAGCCTAAATAAAGTTTCAATCAAAGCTTCTAAGAAGCCTGCAAAAGATCAGAAGCTTGGCAGCAAAGATCAAGTCTTTGTTAAAGATGGAGACAAATGTTGGTTTGTAAAACTTGAGGATGTTCGACTCTTTGAGTCTGATGGGAATTATATCAAAGTCTATTTTGACAAGTTCAAACCAATGATTCATAAGTCACTTAATGCTTTGGATGAACGACTCGATGATCGCCATTTCTTTCGAGCCAGCCGGAAGCACATTATTAATTTGGGCTGGGTGGAGTCGATAGACACGTGGTTCAATGGAGGTCTTTTGGTACAGCTAAAAGGCGGAGAAAAAATCGAAGTAAGCCGAAGGCAATCGGCTAGATTCCGCGAAATGATGAGTCTTTAGTCTTTCACAACTTCCAGAAATTCTTTCTCTACATGCCAGTCTTTGGATAGGGTAAGAATTGCGGTGGTCTCCATTTCAGTCACATAGCCTTTCTTGTGAGTCTCCTCCCAAACCTCCATGAGATGTTTGATTCGATCAGACGAACTCATCTTTGTAAAGATCTTGGATAGGAATTCTCGCGATCTTTCAAATGCAGATAAGTAATCCTCAGAAATGAAGTTATTCGCCCATTCCATCTCTTCTTTTGCCTGCATTTTATCGGCAGTCTGCTCAAGCATTGCCCGTTCATCATCATCTAATCCATGATAGTGGAAAATCAGCGACTTAAGTAAAAGGAGAGCTTTTTTTGTTGTGGCGTCCATAGCGTCTGCAAAAGTAGGCCTTAACCTGCATTATCCCTAGGGAGATCAGGTGTTGAGATTTATTTTTATGCTATCGGTTTCTCAATACTTCAATTTCTAAGTTACTCCGAAAAAAAAAGCCTAAGGGCAATTTCGTCGGCAACTAGAAATCCCTTTGGCTTTAAACTTAAAAATCCTTCTTTTATTTCAATCAATTCTTGATTGAGGATGTCTTGAATAAACTCGAAATGAAGAGTCTCCAGATTCTCACCGATCGTGTGCTTTACTTCGTTCAAGTTGAGGCCATTAGCTGTTCGTAGCTGAGTTAGTATTTTTTCATTTATTCTCTGAGTCTTGGATAAAACTTCAGTTTCATAGTACAAAGACTCATCACGGATAGCTTTAAGATACTTGGCATTGTTTCGAACATTGAACCTTCTCGATTTACCGTTAAAGGAGTGAGCGCCTGGGCCAGCTCCGAGGTAAGACACACCTGACCAGTAAGCGTTGTTATGTCGGGAAGAAAAGCCTTCTTTTCCAAAATTGGATACCTCGTATTGACGGAAGCCTCGATCTCTTAAGTATTCGATTGCAAATAAGTACTGGTTTGCAGCTTCATCCTCTGGAACTTGTAAGAGTTTGTTTTGTCTCTCCCATTTACCGAAGACAGTCTGTTCTTCTATTGTGAGCCCATACAATGAAATGTGCTCCGGTTGCAAATTCGTAATGGTTTCAAGGTCGGCTTCCCATTGTTTTTTGTTATGATCCGGTATGGCATAGATAAGATCAAGAGAAATGTTTGTGAACCCGGCTGCTCTAGCGTTTTCAAAAGCTCGGATTGACTCTTCAGAATTATGAGCCCGATTCATCCATTCAAGTTTGGATTCAGCAAAAGTTTGAACACCAATACTTAAGCGATTGACCCCCAGATCAAAGAGACCCTTAGCTTTGGATGCTGAAAGATCTTCTGGGTTAGCTTCAAGTGTGATTTCTGCATGGTTGCCAACTTCATAATGACTTCTGATCGCTTCCAACAAATACTTGATTTCGTCAAGAATTAATAATGAAGGTGTTCCGCCTCCAAAATAAATAGTACTGATACTGTCAGTTAAATAAGACTTGCGGGCAGCAATTTCCTTTGCAATTGCATTCACCATTTCGTTTTGTGTTTTCAGATTCGTGCTGAAGTGAAAATCACAATAGTGACATGCTTGTCTACAAAAAGGAATGTGTATATAAATACCTGCCATTATTTGAAGCTAAATTGCAAAGACCGATGCAAAGAATCCTGATTCCATTGTTTTTTGTGCTCGCCCTTCACGCCAATGCGCAGATTTCTTGTCAATTGTATGTTGATAGTGAAGAGTTTGATAAGATCGAGTTTGACGATACTACGAAATTAATTAATCATGTAAATGAGAAACTGATTGACTGGATTGATGCTGGATATTATTTCTCCGGATTGGACTCTGTAAAAACAGATTTATCGATCGTTTCAATTTTTTTACATAGAGGAAAAAAAATGAAGACAAAGTCATCCTCTTTTAGAGGCACAAGACTTCATGCACATTTGAAGCGTCAACTGAAAGAGTACGCAAATTCAGGCTACCCATTCGCTACCATCCGATTCGATTCGGCTTCCTTGTCACAAAAAACCATGACCGGAAACTTAGTCGTTGAGACCGGACCCGAGATCAACTATGATTCAGCATATTTTTTCACTGACTTAAAAACAAATCACTCTTACATCTATCAGTTGCTAGACGTTGTGCCGGAAGAGCCATACAGTGAGAGAGGCTACCGTTTGATTTCTCGCAAAATAGAGAGATCATCATTCCTAAGCTTGCAACGTTCCACTGATCTTGCATTCAAAGACAACAAAGCCAAAACTTTCTTAGATATTAAAGAAGATGCCTCTAGTTCTTTCCAGGGCGTAATAGGATTACAACAAGTACAGAATGGTAAAACCACAGCGGTCGGCGCCCTGGAATTAGACATTCAAAATCTATTCCGCTCTGGTAAGCAATTCAAATTTGCATGGGAAAAGTACGCAAAGCAATCTCAAAACTTGAGCATGTTTTACAAGCATCCATTTATCCTGGATTCCAAAATTTCTCCTTCCTTCAATTTTGAACTTTTAAAACAAGACACAACCTTTCTGAGCAGAAAAACATCTGTAGGAATCCATACCTTCGTTGCTCCAAGAGTTGAAATATTGTTGGAATATGAATCAACCAATGGAACTCTATTGTCCACAAGTTTGGAAGCTTTAAGAAGCTCAGGCTTAGCAGATTTTAAGCGAAAAATTTACGGAGTACAATTATCGAAAGGTCATCTATCAGCTCTTGGTGAAAGAAAGAGCGCAGTAGTTTGGGATCTGTCTTTTTCGGCAGGAAAAAAAACAATCTCACGAAATCTAAGCATTCCAGATAATTACTACGACTCGATTCAGACAGAGTCAAACTTTTATCGACTTCAAGCTTCTTTGGCTTACCAATTAAAAATATCAAAAAGGCAATCTTTTTTTCATCACATCAAAAATGGCACCTTGCAAAATGACGAATTACTTCAAAACGAACTCTATAGGATTGGAGGGCTTAGTTCCCTGAGAGGCTTCAATGAAAAAGATTTTTTTGTAAAAAGCTACCTGCTGAGCAGGGTAGAGTTCAGATCTTTTTTCGAAGATAGAAGTTATGCATATGTATTCTATGACTATCTTTTTTTTAGTAATGGATCACAGTCAGACCAACCCTTTGGTTTAGGTTTGGGGTTTGCACTTGCTACTTCAGCAGGACAATTTAGTTTTGCACTCGCAGTGGGTAGATCAGATGCCCAGCAGATATCTTTTTCAAATATGAAAGCGCACTTCGGATATATTTCCAGATTCTAAAATGAGACAACTTACTTTCATAATTGGCTTTTGTTGTTTTCTGGGAGCAGTTGGTCAGCAAGACACAATAGTTGTTACAGACTATACCAAAATAATGGTAGGGACAGATCAGAAGGGAGAAGTATTTCCTGTAACATCATTAGATGAAATAAAGCAGGCTGGATTTTTTATTAATGGCGTACCGAATGGAATAATGCGGATTTGTTCATCCGAAGATTTATTTATTTGGATTAACGGAAAATTAATAGATGTCATAGATGACTGTAATTTTTATGCTCCTCAGACATTTTTTCAATTTGCAGAGTCAGATACCATTTATGTTTCATTCAGCACAAAAAACTCGCTGGCTGAATTAAAATGTGAGCTGGTAATTTTTGAAGATCTTTTGGTTATACGAGATCAGGTTTCTCATCCAAGAGAAGTAAGAGATACATTTAATGAATTTGTCATAATTGCATTACTATTACTACTTTCTTTTTTAGGTGTAATTGTATCAACATTTCCATCTCGAGTTTCCTATTTGGTGGAAAAATCGTTCACCCTGAAGGCCAGCGCTTATGAATTTGTGAATACTAGCTTTTTCACAGGAGCAAGCATATATGTATTAATCTTCTATTCTTTAGCACTTGCTTTCACCGGAGTATATTTAGACTCACTCCTTTCCTACGGATTGTTTGAAAAGCCAGAATCACTTACCGGCTTTTTTATTAGCTGGATTCAAATAGCCAGCATAATTTTTCTTTTGTTTCACCTTAAGTGGCTAGTTATATCTGTAGTAGCCGGCTTGTTTCGATTTCGCGATTTAAAGAATTATCAACTTTTTGACTTTCTCAATTTCAATTTAGTTCTTCTGATTCCTTTCCTGCTTTTTTTGGTTCTCGATTTTATTTTGAATGACTCGTCACAGTCTTGGATAACACAAGGCTACATGATACTATTTCCAATCATGCTGATTCTGTTCGTATTATGGTTCACATTGAAATTTGTTAATAATTCACCACGTAAAAAACTTAGTATTATTTCCTACCTTTGTGCCACGGAAATCATACCTGTCATTATTTTGCTAGGTTGGTTCTTCAAATAATCACAAAAAGTAGAAACTTACATGAGTGCGACTGATGATCTATTAGTAACGGATAAAGAGCGTTTGAAAAATGTAAAGAGTGTTTTAGTATCTCAACCTGAACCTTCTGATCCGAATTCACCGTATCATAAATTAGCGGAAAAGTACAATTTGAAAATTGACTTTCGCAAATTTATTGAAATCGATCCTGTAGATATTAAAGAGTTCAGAAAACAAAAAGTGAACATCCTTGATCACTCGGCAGTAATTTTTACAAGTAGAAATGCAGTTGACCATTTCTTCAGACTCGCAACCGAAAGCAAGATTGAAATTCCGACCGATATGAAGTATTTCTGCATTTCGGAAACTACTGCCAATTACCTACAGAAATATATTGTAATTCGTAAGAGAAAAATATTTACTGGTGAGCGAACTGCTCAGGACCTATTAAATGTCATTAAGAAACACAAAAACGAGAAGTATATTTTTCCATGTTCTGATATCAGAACTGATCATATTCCAGATTTTCTGAATGAGAATGGATATGAGTGGTCGGAGGCAACAATATACAGGACTGTAGCTGCGGACCTTTCTGATTTGGATGATGTTACTTATGATATCATAGCTTTTTTCAGCCCCTCTGGAATTGAATCATTGTTTCAGAACTTCCCAGAGTTTAAGCAGAATAATACAAGAATTGCAGCTTTTGGCCCAACTACTTCAAAGGCGGTGAAAGATGCTGATCTGATATTAGACATTCAGGCACCACTTCCAAATGCACCTTCAATGACCGGTGCAATCGAAGTTTACGTAAAAGAAGCTAATAACATTTCTTAGAAATAAGGGTATATAGATTGTAAGAGTTATACTTACAAGTAAATGATCAATGCATTTTCAATGAAATGCATGGAATTCATAATTAGGCTCGTATTAAAAGAAAATTAAATATGAAACGTAGCGTCAAGATTTCATTCTCTGCGCTTATGATTTTCATTTCCTATTTTGGATTTGGACAAAATGATTTCTTTTTCAATCATTATATGTTCAATCCATCATACTACAATCCGGCATGGGTGGGGACAGAAGATCAAGCTTTTGCAGCTGCCCATCATAGAAGTCAATGGGCAGGATACAATGCTACAGTTGATCCAGGAGGAGCTCCAACTACTCAATTGATCTCTTTGGTCGTTCCTGTAAAAACTACATTTTCTGGATTTGGATTGTCAGTTTCTAATGACAAGACAGGGCCACTTAGCGTAATACAGGCAAGGATTTCTATTTCAGCCAAAAAAGAATTTGCATTCGGTAATATATCATTTGGAATCATGCCATCAATAAATGCAAACTCAATTAATACTGATTATTTGAGATTTGTAGATCAAGATGATCAAATCATTCGCACACTGATTGAGCAGGGGGGTGGGTCACAACTTAAACCAAACTTACATGCCGGACTATATTTCCAGTCTCGGAAAGATTATTTTATTGGTGCCTCGGTAGAAAATATTTTGCAACCCACATTTGATTTTGGCAGCCTTGCAAGAAATCAAACCTCACTCAATTATATATTAATGGGAGGGACCTCAGTTGGTTTGATGAGGGGGTTAGTGCTGAATCCTACAGTAATGGTTCGGTCAGATTTAAATACCTATACATATGATATTAGTGCCGTAGCGGTGTATCAGGAACGAATGTGGGGAGGCCTGGCCTTCAGAAGAGCTGAATCACTAAGTATCCTGTTGGGATATTCTTTTTTAGAAGACAACAAGTTAAAGGCAGGTTATTCGTTTGACTATGTGATAAAGGATAAAGATGCTAAACAACCAACCTCTCATGAGGTCTTCATTCGCTATGATTTACCTGAATTAGTCTTCGGTGGAAGGAAAGCTGTGAAAACCCCTAGGTTCACATTTTAGTCAGATAAGTAATTGCCTTCATCCAAAATTGGAAGCAAAACTTGTCCCGTATCGATTTATGATTATATATTTAGGCAGAATATCGTGCAATAATTCTTGCTAAAGTTTGTTTATTTTACATACTTGCATGATCAATAAAGGTGTTATGAATAAAATGCGTGTTTTTACAATCTCAAATTGTATTGTCCTTTGCTGTGCCATAATTCTTTCAGGATGTGGACTTTTTGGCGGAGATCAAGGAGACAAAGGGGAGCTAATTGGAGCTCCTGATAGACTAGGATGGGAAATGACCAGGCCATATGGAATGGTTTCAGTGCCATCTGGGACTTTTCACATGGGGCAGGCGGATGAAGATGTCGCCGCCACTCAAATAAATTTTAATAAACAAGTGACCATCGGGGCATTCTTTATGGATGATACAGAAATCACCAATAATGAATACCGACAGTTTACACAAAATTTGCAGGAAAGTTCAGAGATTGATTTGCCTACTGGCTTTTCAATAGCTGACCTGATGCCTGACACAACTGTGTGGACTAGAGACTACACACACCATATGGGTGATCCTTTAGTGGTGTATTACTGGTCGCATCCTGCATTTGATGATTATCCAGTTGTCGGAGTGGATTGGAAATCGGCTAAATATTTCTCCGAATGGAGAACCCAATATTTGAATGATTACCGATCTAGCGTTGGTCTTCCGGTTATGCCTAACTTCAGACTTCCCTCAGAAGCGGAGTGGGAATATGCTTCTCGTGGAGGAAGAGATATGGCGAAGTACCCTTGGGGTAATCCTTATATAAGGAACGCTAAAGGTTGTCTTCTTGCAAATTTCAAACCTGGAAGAGGTAACTATTTTGATGATGGTTATGCGTATACATCTCCAATAGGAACATATTTCGCTAATGAATATGGTCTGTATGATATGGCTGGAAATGTTGCTGAATGGTGCGAGGATGCATATAATCCGTCTGCAATGCCACTTACTTGGGATTTGAACCCAACATATTTTGATGACAACATTCCCTATAAAGTAATCAGAGGAGGTTCTTGGAAAGATATAGCCTATTATTTGGAAACTGGAACTCGATCTTTCGAGCATCAGGATACAACAAGAGCTTCGATAGGATTTAGATGTGCTATGACTTATCTTGGCCGATCGTCAGGATATGAATTTTAATAAAACAATAACGAATAAATTACTAACCTAAATATTATTACAATGAGCAAAAAAGGCGGATTTCAGGAGCTTCTCTATTCCACTATAATGCCTAAAATTTATGGAATAGGAGCTGCAGTTGTAATCGTGGGAGCGATGTTTAAGATTCTTCACATGCCTGGTGCGGCCCTCATGCTTGGGGTTGGTCTCACCACAGAGGCAGTTATTTTCTTTCTAAGTGCATTCGAACCGAAGCACGCTGAGCCAGATTGGGCAAAAGTTTACCCAGAACTAGCTGATGATTATGATGGTCCTTCTGCGGCTCCAAGGAAAGCTGTTCCTCAAGCTACAGGAGCTTCTGCGCAAATGGATAAAATGTTAGCGGATGCTAAAGTTGGGCCTGAGCTAATTAAGAGCCTTGGTGATGGAATGAGAAGTATGGCCTCTTCTGCTAAAAACATGGCTAATCTTAGCGATGCAGCTTCTGCGACTAATGACTATGCTAAAAATGTCAAGTCGGCTTCTAATTCATTAACTGAAATGAATAAATCTTATGCCTCAGCAATGGAAGCTATGTCAGGAATGGCTGATGCAACAAAAGACACTAAGGAATATCATAGTCAGGTTCAGAACGTAACTAAGAGCCTAGGTGCTTTGAATGCTGTATATGAAATGGAACTGAAGGATGCTCAGAGCCATACCAAAGCATTAAATAAATTTTACTCCAACATTAGTGGTGCACTTGAAAGTATGGCTGATGCAGGAAAAGAAACTTCTGCGTTTCAGGCTGAACTTAACAAGCTCACTTCGAACATTTCTGCTCTTAATAAAGTATACGGTAATATGCTTACCGCAATGAGAGGTAGTAGTCAACAATAAACTAAACCCTTAAAACAAATCAATTATGGCAGGAGGAAAAGAAACACCACGGCAGAAAATGATCGGGATGATGTATTTGGTGCTTACTGCATTGTTAGCACTTAATGTTAGCTCCACAGTTTTAGACAAATTCGCCTTTATAAATGAAAGCTTGGAGCGAGCTAATTCTGAAACATCAGAACGAAATGTCCGGACAATTAAAGGGATGGAACAAGCTGTCAAGGATAAGGGTGACCGACCTGATGACAAAAAAGTAGTCGCGGATGCGGAAGCGCTACGAGCTGAGACGGAAAGAGTCCTTGCTGAAATGAAAGGTTATAAGGAGACGTTCATTGAAATCACTGGAGGATACGAAAATCCTGAAAAGAAAGACGCAAGATTTATCATTGGTAAGACAGACTACGATAAGGTTGGTCACTACATGATGCCAGCTCCTGAAGGTGGTGAAGGTCACGGAACAGCTATGAAGGAATTGCTTAATGGATATGCTGATTACGTAAAAGAAGTGTTGAAGAAGAATGGAGCTGATGAAAAAGCTTTACGCCTCTATCATAAATTAGCAAAAGATGCAGATGAGGATGA
Source organism: Ekhidna algicida (assembly GCF_051379705.1). Taxonomy (GTDB): domain Bacteria; phylum Bacteroidota; class Bacteroidia; order Cytophagales; family Cyclobacteriaceae; genus Ekhidna. The sequence continues at coordinate 2,561,106 of NZ_CP179868.1, forward strand.
ATATTATAGTCAAGATGAGAATCAGAAAGGTAAGAAGTGGTCGCAATTAGCATTTGAAGGTTCACCAACACATGCAGCGCTTGCTACAGTTAGTGAATTTCAAGCAAATATACTTGGTTTTGAAACTGCAGCACTTGATTTCCTAGTAAAGAGAGTTGGATTAAAGGATTTGACTTTTGATGACATTAGACCTGTGGTAATGCCTGAATCTCAGTATGTTGCTGCTGGCACGAAATACAAAGCTGATATGTTTATTGCAGCTTCTGCTTCCGGTTTGAATGACAAAATGATCATGAGGTATAATGGCGAAGAAGCCCCTGTCGTTGGTGGTGTCGGTAAAGTTGAATTTACCGCAACGCCTGGAAACTATGATAAAAATGGAAACGCTAAGAAGCAAATAGTTGCAGAGATCACTGTGCCACAAGGAGGAGGAACGGATACAACATTTACTGACACGATAGACTACTATGTTGTTAGACCTGTAATACAGATTCAATCGCAATCAGTTAATGCACTATACTATAACTGTGGAAATAAACTAGATGTTCAAGTTCCGGCGTTAGGTACAGCCTATAATCCTTCCTTTTCTGCTAAGGGCGGGGATGCAATTAAAGGCTCTCAAACTGGCCAGGTTACCGTAGTTCCCAGGCAGCAAAAAGTAACGTTGACAGTTTCCTCAAACGGAAATGTAATTGGGTCGAGAGAGTTTGGTGTTAGAGGTATTCCTGCTCCGGATATCAAGGTCTTCACTAGTGCAGGAGAAATAAATATGAAAGAAGGAATCCCAGCTCAAACACCTGAGTTGTTCTTGCGAGCGATCCCAGACGAAAGTTTTGCTTCTTTCTTACCAGACGATGCTAAGTTCAGAATTGCTGAGGCTGAAATCACATTAGTGAGTGGTGGTCTTGGTCGTGGAACGGTACGAGCTGGTGAAAAAGTGAATTTGCGCGGGATGAGAGGTAGAAAAGGAGATCAAATCGTTATTGAAATAAAGAAAGTTCAGAGACAGAACTTCAGAAAGCAAGTTGAGGACTTTAAAAAGTTCCAGCGCTTTATCAACATATCGTTGAAATAAACTTGTCAGATAAAAGAGTGTTATGAAAAAATTAGGTTATGTAATTGTATTTGCTCTGGCTGTTTCCTTTGGATACGCACAAGAAGAGCTTGCTCCTTTGGTTAAGCCTGAGGTGGAAGAGGCTCAAGTGATGTTCAAAAAGACAGTTTGGAGACGCATGGATATGGAAGAAAAGCAAAACAGGCCTTTCTTCTCATTGAACGGTGAAGTTTCTCGTTTACTTATTGAAGCAGTTGACGAGGGCTTACTGACACCATATAGATCTGATTCATGTATTAATTTCATGCCGGATATCATTTTCGTATCGAATGTTTCGGTTGAAAGGGAGCAAAACCCATTTGTGGGCGGAGGTTTTAATTCAGGAGGTTTTGACTCCTTTGGTGATGACTCCAGTGCGGATGCTGCCACAGAAGAGCAAACAGATGAAACAAGACAAGAAGCGATTCCAGAGAATTTATTTTCAGTTCTCTATCTAAAAGAGGATGTCATTTTCGATCGAAATAGATCAAGAATGTATAACTATATTAGATCAGTGAGCATTGCTTTGCCAAGAGATGCAGGATCTCTTTATAATCCGGCAGGATTTGAAAGAAAAGTTGCACATTTTAGATATGATGATGTTGTTGCTTTATTTAGAGGACCTTATGCCGATAGAGCTAAATATTATAATAGACAAAACTCTGGAAAGCACATGAATATGAGTGATGCTTTTGAATTGAGATTATTCAATGCCCCAATCGTTAAGATTTCTAATCCTCAGGATTTGGATATCCGACAGTTATATTCCGACGAGATGGCTGAAGATCCTATGAGCGTAATTGTGATCCAGCAGAAATATGAGTATGATTTAATGGAGTATGAATCAGAACTTTGGGAATATTAATTTTTATGATTTGAAACCTAACCTAATCCACCGTACGATGAATATTAGAAATTTACTCTCCTCGTTAATGCTTATGATTTGCATTGTTACAACGGCGCAAGAATTTGGAGAGTTAACTGACCCTCGAGATGGAAAGACTTATAAAATAGTTACAATAGATATTGAGCTCGAAGGCGGTGTAAGTGTTAAGAGAACTTGGATGGCTCAAAACTTAGCATATGAAGTTCCAGATTCATTTTGTTACAAAAATGAAGGAGCGTATTGTGAGGCTTTTGGGAGACTTTATACCTTTCAAGCTGCTAAAGCAGCTTGTCCTGATGGATGGCATGTCCCAACCATTGCTGAATGGAGATTGCTATTCCAAACATTTGGAGGTATTCATAACGCAGGCATCGCTTTACAAAAAGGAGGGGAAAGTGGAGTTGATTTATCTCTAGGAGGTTTTGGTGATCCTGGGCGCGTCTTTAAGAATATTGGAATAAGTGGAAATTACTGGGATGCTGAAAAAAAATCTGACAATACATCAGGATTAATATCAGTTCAAAAAGGATCCAAAGAAATCTTCCACAGCGTAATCGGTGATTGGCATAGAAACAGTTGCCGATGTGTAAAAGACAATTAAAATACCAATAGAAAAAAATGAAAGGAGACCCTTTAAAGGTCTCCTTTTTTTATGGATTCAAGAATAAGATTTGCTTTCGAATAGCCAATTAGTCGGATAAGATCTTTTTCAGAAGTTTGTTTAAGCCTTTTGACACTGCCAAACTCACGCATTAGTTTATCACGTGTATTCTCTCCAATGCCCTTTATAGAATCTAAGCTGGAATGGACAGATTCTTTGCTTCTTTTTTGCCTATGGAAGGTTATAGCGAATCTGTGTGCTTCGTCTCTTAATTGTTGTAGAAGTTTAAGGGAGCTAGATTTCTTGCTTATATATATAGGGATGCTATCTTCTGGGAAGTAGATTTCTTCTAACCTTTTGGCTATACCGATTATAGGTACTCGACCATATATCTCCAATTCTTTTAAAGCTTCACATGCAGAGCTAAGCTGGCCTTTTCCACCATCGATTACAATCAGATTAGGAAATGGAAGACCTTCTTTTTTTAGATGCGCATATCTTCGTCCGACAACTTCCTTCATAGAAGCAAAATCATCAGGACCTATTACAGTTTTTATATTGAATTTTCGATAGTTAGATTTTGAAGGTTTTCCATTTTTGAAGCAAACCATAGATGCAACTGGGTTTGTACCTTGAATATTTGAGTTGTCAAAACACTCAATATGCACAGGCAGATCAGTCAGTTTTAAATCTTCCTGTACGGTTTTAAGTATACTTTCGTTTGGTTGGATGCTTTTTTGAGAAAACCTTTCTTTCTTGAAATAAAGGGCATTTTTAAATGACAGATCAACCAACTTCTTCTTGTCACCGATTTTAGGGATACCTATTTCTACACCTTCCCACGGCTCTATTTCACTATTAGTTAAAATGAATGGATTATTACTGCCATATTTTTTCCTAAGGTCGAATACGGTAAACCTGAATACCTCAGAATTATCTTCCTCTATTTTCTTTTTAACCTCTAACGTTTCCGAGTTTACAATAGCGCCATTTTCAATGTGCATATAATTTATGTACATAGATTTCTGCTGCTCGGAAAGCGTCATTGTAAAGACATCTGTACTAGTAATTTTCTGATTGACAATAAGCGATCGAGATTGAAACTTATCTAGTAAATCAAGCTTTTCCTTGTAGGATTGAGCTAATTCATATTTCAGATCTGATGCGGCAATTTGCATTCGCTCTTTATAGGACTTGCTTACAATGCCAACTTTTCCTTTTAGGATTTTTTTAGCTTCTTCTATGTCTTGCAGATAATCAACTTCATCTTGCAGGCCTTCGCATGGTCCAAGGCAATTGCCAATGTGGTATTCTAGACAAACTTTGAATTTTTTCTTGGCAATATTTTCTTCCGAAAGATTGAATTTGCATGTTCTTATTTTATGGAGCTTTCTAATTAAATCTAGAACTCCATTCATTGCCTTAACACTTGTATAGGGACCAAAATACTCACCTTTTGAGTGATCGATCCTTCTGGTAGAATATACACGAGGAAATCGTTCTTTTGTAACGCAGATGCTTGGAAAGCTTTTATCATCCTTGAGCAGGATATTATAGCGAGGCTGATTCTCTTTGATAAGATTATTTTCAAGTAGCAAGGCATCAAATTCAGAGGATACAATGACAAACTCCACTTCCTTTATTTCAGAGACTAACCTGTAAGTTTTGCGATTGTCAAGATTAGCCTTTGTGAAGTAGCTACTAACCCTCTTTTTTAATTTTTTTGCTTTGCCTACGTAAATGATTGTTCCCTCATCGTCGAGAAACTTGTATACTCCGGGCTTATCGGGAAGTTTAAGGTACTCGTCTCGTGAAAATCGCTGGAATTGCATTACATAAAATCATCCTCATCAACAACGTCATAATCAACAGTGTCTGATGGATTTGAGTTCTCCTGGTAAAGTTCACAATCAATGACTGTTCTCAGAGGTTTTGTAGGCTTTTCAAAGAACCCTTTCTCATACCCAAGCGTTTCATCTGCATAAACCTTCATCATGTATTTTTCCCAAATGGGCATTGCCGTCCGACCTCCTTGCCCCATTGCCCAATATCTAAATCGAATACTTCTGTCGTCTCCACCTACCCATGCGCCGGACACAAGGTCTTTTGTAACACCAATAAACCAACCATCAGAAGCATTCTGTGTAGTACCTGTCTTGGCACCTAATTCGTTATCTCCCTTTATGGAATAATCCAATCCTCTTCCGGTTCCTAATTCAACTGTCCCCTTAAGCATGTGAAGCATTAGGTAGGCTGTTTCTTCATTGATCGCCTCTTGTTCATCTGGCACAAATTGCTGAATTACATTTCCATTTTTGTCTTCAATTCTGGAAATAAAGAATGGTTTAATAAATGTCCCTTTGTTTACAAAAGTAGAATAGGCACCAATCATCTCGTAAATGGAAACATCACCTCCGGCACCGAGACAAAGTGATGGAACAGCCTCCAATCTACTTTCAATTCCTAGTCTTTTTGCATAGTCTACGACTGTTGAAGGACCAATCCTATTCATCATAAACGCTGTGATACTATTGACAGACCGAGACATAGCTTGTCTAATTGTCATTACTTCACCTGTGAATTTTCCATTTGAATTTTGGGGAACCCATGTGGGTGGATCTTGTCCAGGTAAACTGAAGGAAACAGGAGCATCCACCACAGGGAAGCAAGGTGAATATCCGTTATCTATTGCTGCTGTGTAGACAATCGGTTTAAAAGTTGAACCAGGCTGCCGTTTTCCCTGCATTACATGGTCGAATTTGAAGTACTTATGGTTGATCCCACCAACCCAGGCTTTTATGTATCCTGTCCGTGGATCCATTGACATAAATCCTGCCTGTAGAAATCTTTTATAATAGTTGAGAGAATCATATGAACTAAATGTAGTGTCGATTTCGCCTTGCCAGGAAAAGACTGTCATTTTCTTTTTCTTGTTTAGGTAGTATTCAATCGAGTCCGTTTGATCACCAAACTGCGTTCGAAGGCTCTTGTATACTTGCGTTCTTTTAATAGCATTGTCAAGAAATTCAGGGATTTCATTATTCTCATCATCAATCCAAGGGTTTTCTCCTACCCAGTGTTCATCAAATATTTGTTGGAGTGTATCCATACTTTCAGCAACTGCCTCTTCAGCATATTGCTGCATTCGACTATCAATTGTGGTATAGATTTTCAGTCCATCGTCAAAGAGATCATATCCATTTTCCCGTGCCCATCGCATCAAATAGTTTTTTGCAACTGTCCGAAAATAAGTTGCTAGTCCTTCGTTTTGGTTTTCTACACGGTAGTTGAGTTTGATAGAATCGCTATTTATGGTGTCGTACTGTGCTCGAGCGATTAGTCCATACTTGTGCAGATTCCATAATACTTCTGTTCTTTTTCTATGAGCGTTATCTGGGTTTAAAACAGGACTCCATCGGGTAGGTGCATTAATTGCGCCAACTAGTACAGCGGATTCAGAGTAGTTTAATTGAGAGGGAAGCTTATTATAAAATGTTTTTGCTGCGACTTTTATTCCGTAAGAATTACTCCCGAATTCTACAGTATTCAGGTACATAGCAAGAATTTCTTCTTTCGTGTAAGACGTCTCTAATTGAACCGCGATTATCCATTCCTTAAGCTTGGTAATTATCTGTCCAACCGTTCGGAATTTGTATAGAGATCCTTGTTCGGCACTGTTAGTTTTAAAAAGATTCTCAGCGAGCTGCATTGTAAGCGTACTTCCGCCTCCTTGAAAGGAGAAAGTAAGCTTCCCAATTACTGCTCGGGCGAGTGCTTTTAAGTCTATTCCGGAATGGTCTTTGAATCTGACATCTTCTGTTACCAACAGTGTATTGACTAATTCAGGTGAAAGCTCTTCGTAAGTAACTGGGGTTCGATTTTTTCTGAAATATTTACCTAGTGATACGCCATCAGCACTGATGAGCTCAGAGGATAAGTCTGGATCCGGTCTTTCTAAGGCTTGTAAGCTGGGAAGTCCCCCGAACCAACCAAAAGCATCATTCTTCACCATTATAAAGATGGTAGGAAGTCCAATAACCCCGAGAATAAAGAGTATCCATACTATTCTCAGTGCGTGTTTAAGTATTTTTTTCATTGATAATGCTTTTCGAAAAATGTCAGATAAGCTGAGACGTCTTTGGTTTGATAGAGTATATCAAAGTTATCTTCTGTGATAACAAAAACATCAAATTTTGTTCCTTTAAATGAATCCTTTAGGTTGATTTCCTGCTCGATGGATTTCTGAAAATTAATAGCTGTTCCCTTACCTGGGAATACGTTTACTAAAAGCATGGATTTATTGTCACTCAGGATAAGGTTACCAGTCTTTAAATTATTCAAATTCTTACTTTTTAAATAGTCATCAACCATTGGTGCTATTTTGGATGTCATATCTGAGTTGATATCGTAAACAATAATGAACAAGTGTTTTTGGTTGAAATCTTCTATAAACCTTGCTTTAGCGCTATTATATCTTTTTTGCTGAAAATTTTCGGAGGCAGTTAGTAAGGACTGAGCATAGCTGACTAATTCACTTTCAGGATAATTTTTCATGAATTCTCCTAACACAAACTGATATTTGTGATCTTCTTCTGTTTTGCCAACGCACAAGGCTCTTAGTAGGGCTATGTTATCACTAAATTCATTTTCAGGATGCTGAGCCAAGACACTGTCTGAGGAAAATAGAACAGTTTCATATGCTCCAAGCTTATACTTACCATAGAGATTTTTGTAAAGTTTCTTTAGCTGCTCACTTATCGCAAAGCTTTCTTCTCTGTAGTTAGGATTGTCTACCAGTTTAGCGTAGATAGTTTCAGGATATTTTTGTTTAAGAGCTTCTCCCTTTGCAATTGACTTTTCAGGATTCAATTCCTTATAGAGAAGGTAGAGTTGATAAAGTACTTCAGCTTCATACTCTGTTTCAGGGAATCTATCTAGCAATGTTTCGAAGGATTCTGCTGCATTTGCATCTTCCTGAAGTCTCAAGCTATAAATATTTCCAAGATTGTAAAGTGCGACTTCTATTTCGCTCAGAAGAAAAGATTGTTGTTCTGGCGAGCGCGGGATTTCGGACATTAATTTTTTAGCTTCATCATCAACAGATTCTTCCTCTTTCTCTTCTCCGCTCGATTCAGATACTTCTGAAGTAAAATTGACTGCATCTTCTTGTTGATTAACTGCTGCTTTGTTTTTTCGTCTCCAATTATCTTCTAGCGCTCTATCCCCCCATTTTCTAATGAAATCATTTCTACCTCGGCTTAAAGCATTAGAGTTATCAAAATACCAAATGGAACCAACAGATGCAGTAGTGATTAGATTGTCACCAGTGCTTTGGGTAATGCTCTTCGCTCGATTGATGGCCGCCTGCTTTTCCTTTTTCTTCCGTTCTTTCTCAACTTTTCGGTCATTTTCTATTTTGGCTGTAAACATGGCAAGTACTGAATCTTCTGGCAGTGAGGCAAGGTGCAGAAGACTATCATTTTTTTGTATAATGACAACATTCTTTACAAAATCAACCAAAATTTCCTGCCGCTCCTTTATGGCCTCAAAATTCTCCTCATCCTGTGGCATTGTATTTACTGTGCTGTCATAATAGCTCTTAGCCAATACATAATTTCGCAGTGTATCATAATAGATTTCACCTAAGCTCAGGTAAGAATATGCCTTTTGTCGGTTGTTGTTTTGGCTAGCTCGAATAGATAATTTATAGTTTTCTATGGCCTCATCAGTATTTCCATTTTTCAATTCAAACCCAGCCAACTCGTAATAAATCTTATCCTGATATTCTTTGTTTTTGGGATCTCTGAGAAGGTTTTTGAAATATTTCTGAATTTTCTTGAGGTCACTATCATCTGCTAACTCCGTGACACGCGCCATGTAGAGTTTTGAATAAAACTCAAGCTCATAATTTGGATGATTTTTCAGCACGTTTTTGTAATACCGAAATGCCTCACTTTCAAATCCCAAGTCTTGATAGATCTGACCTATTATGAAGTTGATCCGTGCTTTGTCAGAAGTATTTAGTAATTCTTCTGCCTTTACTAAACTGCCCACCATTTTGCTCTGATCTCCCTTTTTTTGGTAGAGATATGCGGCATTTAGGTGCAACCGCCGTTGATTTTCTTTGCTTAGTTCTTCTTTAGCTAAGTAGTCAGTAACTGCAACTGCATTTCTATACTCATTAAATTCAGTAAAGCTTCGGATAAGCTCAGTTAATGCAAAATGACGTGCATTATCATCCTCACTATGTGTGTTTACGTATTTGAATGTTTCGATCGCATCTGGAAATTCAGAAGCATAATGTCTGGCTTTTCCCACCAAGATGTAGCTATCATCTTCCCATTTACTATTTGGGTGTCTTTGTATGGCGATTGAAGCTTTTTGAATGCAGTCTTCGATTTGTGTTTTTAATGAAGCAGATGTAGTCGTGTCAAATTGCGCATAGATGGGAAGAACCTTGTTATAGTTCCATTGCTGACCTTCAAACACTGTTTTTTCAATTTCATTCATGCGTTCATTTGCAATGAAATAGGCGTTGTAGTGAGCAGTTAGGTCATGAAATGAGCTGCTCAATGGATTGTTTTTGTAAGGTGAACACCCCGCAAAAAATATAAGGACAACTATTGGAAAATATTTCTTCAAAATAGATTTAGCCTGGTTCAATTAATAACGTGCTCAATTTGAAATTGGTGTAAAGATAAACAAGGGTTGATTGCATACCTTTGTGCGCTTAATTTGCAATTTATGGCTGCAAGAAAAACATTTAGTAACTGGCTAACGAATAAATACCTGCTCATTATCCGTAATGAGGAAAATTTTGCTGAGAAGACGACCTTTAGCTTCAATTATGCAAGACTTTTTCTTATGCTGGCGGCTGTGGGTCTATTATTACTATCGCTGGCGGTATATCTTGTCACCGTAGCATTAGAGCAATGGCTTGATCCTCGACATGCCCAAATGGAGGCGAATCGGCAGGTTTTAGAATTATCTATGACAATTGATTCGCTTGAGCATGAAGTCAATAACAAGAATATTTACATTGAAAATGTAAGACGAATTATCGCAGGAGAAGAAATTGATCAAAGTTTAGAGATGAGTCCTGAATCTAATTTGCAGCCAGCAGAGCTTAGTGAAACCATTCAACCATTAGATTCTCAATTTAGAGCAGACTTTGAAGACTCGGAATTAGGAGATATCACTGCGCTTCCAATCGCGGTGTCTTCAAATATTTATGAATTAAGAGATATTTATCTCATCAGTCCGCTGGATGGGATCATCACTGATGGATTCAATCCGAAGAGTGATCATTATGGTGTAGATATGGTTGCTCAGGAAAACGAACCAGTTAGATCAGTTGCAGATGGCGTGGTGATTATGTCATCATGGACCCTTGATGGAGGCTATATCATGGCTATCCAACATCCTGGCAATTTAATTTCTGTATACAAACACAATTCGGAATTATTTAAAAACGTTGGTAATTTTGTAGCTGCTGGGGAAGTAGTAGCTACTATCGGGAATACAGGCGAACTCACTTCAGGGCCACATTTGCATTTAGAATTATGGCATAATGGTAACCCTGTAAACCCACAAGAGTATATTGCACTATAAAATCACGCTATGTTGAATAAGAATCAAAAAGAAGTAGAAGAGTTAAGCAACTCGAGTAACATCATTGGGAAAGGCACGATTGTGAATGGAAGTATTGAAACTTTTGGCAACATTCGTGTAGAAGGAAAAGTAGTAGGAGACATCAAAACCAAGTCGAAAGCCGCTTTTGGACACTCTTCGCAAGTCGATGGCAGTGTCTTAGCACAGAATGCAGAAGTAGCCGGACATATCACCGGTACCATTGAGGTTACTGAGCAATTGGTGTTGAAAGCAACAGCAACTATAGATGGTGATATCATTACCAATAAGCTGCTTGTAGAATCTGGTGCTACTTTTAATGGTAAATGTAAAATGGGCGTAAAAAGCAAGGAGATAAAAATTGGAAAGCCCGAAGAAGCAGAACAGCCACAAGCCCTCAAAGCCTGAAAAACCAAAGCAAGCCGATAGATCATTCATGAGGCATTATGCCTTGGTGTTAGAGCTTATTGTCTTGAATCTCATTTTAATAATGGGTGGCTATTATTTAGATGACTACCTGTCCTCAAGCCCTGTAATGATTTTGATCGCAACATTTCTTGCAATGGCAGGCACTATTTGGCTATTATTAAAGTCATTGAAATGAAAAAGTGGCTTGCATTATTTGTTATTACCGGAATATTGCTTTTTGCTGAATTCTTCTTTTCATCAGTCATTGACTTTCACCCATCTTTTAGATTGATGATTTTCTTCTTTGCAGCACAAGCCTTCGTGCTATTCCGGATAGATCATTGGGCGCCTGAAGAATGGAAAGTTCAGATTTCTATGGTCAAAATAGTGATCCGACTATTGTCCTCCATGGCATTTATTTTGGTGCTGATTTATACACAGTCAGACCACTACACCCTAGTAGTTCAGTTTATTATCCTCTATTTGATATATATGATCTTTGAAATAGTTGAGGCATTGACTAACTTGCGCCGAAATTGAGGAACGAACGAATATCCGATGAAAATAGGCGCTATTTTGAAGCAATCTAACTTTCTGAAAATCAACAAGTTTTTAGCACTATTGCTACTTATTATGCCTGGCCTTGTTTGGGCAGATGGAGGGTCAAAAAAAGATGGAGAAGATGATAAATTCAACCCAAGTGAATTGATCAACCATCACATTTCAGATTCTCATGTTTGGGAAATATATCACGGAATGACGGTACACCTACCGGTAATCGTTTATTCAGAAGAAAAAGGTCTTGATATCTTTTCTTCAGCTAATTTTTATGATCATGAGGACGTAGTGCCTTACAATGGCTATATCATGGATCATGATCATATCACACTAGAAAGTGGTGGGCATGTTTTTGACATATCAATTACCAAAAACGTTCTCTTTCTCTTTATTGATGCAGCACTTTTGCTGATTGTTTTTTTAGCAGTAGCAAGAGGGTATAAGAAAAATACAGGAAGAGCTCCTAAAGGAATTCAGTCTCTTTTTGAGCCAATCATTTTGTTTATCAGAAATGATATTGCAAAAGAGAACATTGGTCCTAAGTATGAGAAATTCATGCCTTTCTTGTTGACAGTGTTTTTCTTTATATGGTTTGGAAATCTTCTAGGATTGCTACCAGGAGCAGCAAATCTTACAGGTAATATATCAGTGACACTTACACTCGCTGTGATAACTCTTATTATAACGACATTTTCAGGGCGAAAATCCTATTGGCTTCACATTGTTGATCCTTTAGGAAAATCTATGCCCTGGCTTGGTAAGATTTTCATGTATCTGATCTTGTGGCCGGTTGAGATCATCGGCATTTTCACAAAACCATTTTCATTGATGATCCGACTTTTTGCAAACATCACAGCAGGTCATATATTGATTTTAAGTATTATAAGCTTGGCATTTGTATTCCAAAGCTTAGCAGTGGGTGTTGTGGGCGCGCTTTTCGCAACAGTAATGAATATGCTGGAGCTTTTTGTAGCTGTGTTGCAAGCATATGTGTTTACGCTACTTTCTGCCTTGTACTTCGGTCAAGCGGTAGAGGAGCATCATTAATTTTTAGAAACCAATTTTTAAACTATAAATAATTTATCATGGGAGCAATTGGAGCAGGTTTAGCAGTATTAGGAGCAGGTCTTGGTATCGGTTTGATCGGTAAAGGAGCTACTGAAAGTATCGCTAGACAACCAGAAGCAGCTGGTAAAATCCAAACAGCAATGATTATTGCAGCAGCCCTTATTGAGGGTGCAGCTCTATTCGGTGTTGTAGTTGGACTTTTGGCTGTAAACCAGGGAGCATAAAAATTCCTAAAAGACTTGGCTATGACCACATTAGGTGGCATGGCCAAGTTATTAAAAAAGACATTTACTATTAAATAATATATATCGTGGAATTAGTTACCCCCGACATTGGACTGATCATATGGCAACTGATCATTTTCCTAATAGTACTATTCATCCTGCGAGGATTCGTTTGGAGGCCTATTTTAAGTGCACTAAAGGCACGCGAGCATCAGATTGAAGATTCTCTCAGAGCTGCAGATAATGCAAAAGAAGAGATGGAGCAAATCAAAGCTGATAATGAGTACCTTCTTCAAGAGGCACGCATTGAGCGAGATGCCATCCTTAAGGAAGCAAAAGAGGAATCAGTTCATATTATAGAGCACGCCAAAGCCGAGACATCCGATATCACTTCAAAGATGATACAAGACGCAAGAGATGCTATTGAGGTAGAGAAAAAGGCAGCTTTAACTGAGGTAAAAGATTTAGTTGCCTCTTTATCTATTGAGATAGCCGAAAAAGTTCTTCGCGAAAAACTTTCTGATGATAAATCTCAGAAGGCATTAGTAAGCAAGTTTATCAAAGACGTAAAGGTTAATTAATAATGTCTGTAGGCAGAATAGCAGTTCGGTATGCAACACCAATCATAGAATTGGCAGAAGAGAAGAAAATCCTTGATGCCGTTAAAGCTGATATGGAATCTTTCAAGGCTGTATGCGAAGAGAACAGAGATTTTTCGCTCATGCTAAAGAGTCCTATTATCTCACACTTGAAAAAAGCAGACATCCTGAAGAAAGTCTTTTCAGGAAAAGTGAATGAATTAACGCTTCAGGCATTTGAAATCATCACAAAGAAAAGTCGTGAGAGCATGCTCGAGGATATCGCCAAAGAATTTTTACATCTATATAATGTCAAGAAAGGATTAGCTGAGGTTTCAGTGACTACAAGTATTGAATTGGATGCGGAAATGAAAAAAGCATTTGAGAAGCTTGCAAAAGACATTACAGGTAAAGAACCACTGCTTACCGGGAAAGTGGATCCAGATATTGTAGGAGGATACATTCTTAAGGTTGGTGATCGTCAAATTGACGATAGCGTAAGAGGCCAGTTAAAAGAATTAAAACTGAAGTTTTCGAAAAATAAATAACACTAAGCCGCTAGGCTAAACAAATAAAATTATGGCACAAGTAAGACCTGATGAGGTTTCAGCAATTTTAAGAGAGCAGCTTTCTGGTCATAAAACCGAAGCTGAGCTCGAAGAAGTAGGTACAGTACTCCAAGTAGGTGATGGTGTAGCTAGAATTTATGGACTTGCAAACGCACAAGCGGGAGAGCTTTTGGAGTTTGAAAATGGCCTGAATGCACTAGTACTAAACCTGGAAGAAGATAATGTTGGAGCGGTACTACTAGGTGATTCAAGTAATGTAAATGAAGGTGACACTGTAAAGAGAACCGGGAAGATTGCTTCAATTAAGGTAGGAGACGGGATGTGTGGCCGAGTTGTTGACACACTAGGTATACCTATCGATGGTAAAGGAGAGATTTCCGGTGAAACTTTCGAAATGCCACTTGAAAGAAAAGCACCAGGTGTAATCTTCAGAGAGCCAGTAAGTGAGCCTCTTCAAACAGGTATAACAGCAATTGACTCAATGATCCCGGTAGGAAGAGGTCAGAGAGAATTGGTGATTGGTGATCGCCAGACAGGTAAGACTGCTGTGGTTATTGATACCATCATTAACCAAAAAGAATTTTACGACAAAGGTGAGCCTGTATTCTGTATTTATGTTGCGATCGGACAGAAAGCATCAACAGTAGCTGGTATCGTAGCTCAGCTTGAAAAAGCCGGCGCAATGGATTATACAGTAGTAGTAAGTGCCTCTGCTTCTGATCCAGCTCCAATGCAATTCTTCGCACCATTTACAGGTGCAGCTATTGGCGAATTCTTCAGAGATACAGGACGTCCTGCATTAGTGGTTTATGATGATCTTTCTAAGCAGGCAGTTTCTTACCGTGAGGTTTCTCTCCTTCTAAGAAGACCTCCGGGACGTGAAGCATACCCTGGTGACGTATTTTACCTTCACTCTAGACTTCTTGAGCGTGCGGCAAAAGTGATTAATGATGATGCTATTGCTAGCCAAATGAATGACCTTCCTGCTTCATTAAAAGGAAAAGTAAAAGGAGGTGGATCATTGACTGCACTTCCAATCATTGAAACACAAGCAGGTGATGTATCTGCATATATTCCAACCAACGTAATCTCGATTACCGATGGTCAGATATTCCTCGAGACCAACTTATTCAACTCTGGTATCAGACCAGCGATTAACGTAGGTATCTCGGTATCTCGAGTGGGCGGTAACGCTCAAATCAAATCAATGAAAAAAGTATCTGGTACATTGAAGCTTGACCAAGCTCAGTTCCGTGAACTAGAAGCATTTGCTAAGTTTGGTTCTGACCTGGATGCGGCGACTCAGCGTACAATTGATAGAGGTAGAAAGAACCAGGAAATATTGAAGCAACCACAGTTCTCTCCAATTCCGGTTGATGAGCAGGTTGCGATCATTTATGCGTCTACGAAAGGTTTCTTGGATCCGGTACCGGTGGAAAAAGCAAAAGAATTCCAGACTGAGTTTATCGCAGCAATGCGAACCACAGGTAAGGATGCTTTAGCTGACTTTAAAGCTGGTAAGTTGAGTGATGAAGCTGTAGCTAAGACAGAAGAAATTGCTAAGGATATAGCGTCTAGATATAAAAAATAATTAAAGCAGATGGCCAATCTTAAAGAAGTAAAAGGTAGGATTCAGTCGGTTGTTTCAACACAGCAGATCACTAAAGCCATGAAAATGGTTGCAGCTGCAAAGTTGAGAAGAGCACAGGATCGTATCATTCAAATGAGGCCATATTCTCAGAAGCTTTCTGAAATTATTCAGAATGTCTCTGCCGGAGATGTCGACTCTGGTAACAATCCTTATTCTCAAGAACGCACAATTGACAGGGTTTTAATCGTGGTTGTTACTTCCGACAGGGGATTGTGTGGTGCTTTTAATAGTAGTGTTTTTAAAGGGACAAAAGCACTAATTGCTGAAAAGTACAGTGAATCTGAGGCTACTGGGAATTTGGAAATCTTGCCAATTGGAAAAAAAGCCATGGAGCATTTCTCTAAAAGAAAGTACAATGTGATAGGTAAGTATTCTCATTTGATTGAGAAGCTAAACTTTGCAGATGCGAAAGAAGCTGCTGAAATGATAATGGCAGACTTTCTCAAAGGGAAATATGATCGAGTTGATATTGTTTATAACGAGTTTAAAAACGTAGCAACTCAAATCATAAATAAGGAACAATTCTTACCTATTCAGGAAATTGAAGCCGAGGAAAACGAGGAAAGCTTTGGAGGAGTAGATTACATATATGAGCCATCCAAAGAGTTCATCTTTGATGAACTAGTTCCAAAATCGTTGAAAATTCAGTTCTACAAAACATTGTTAGAATCTAACGCTTCCGAGCATGGGGCTAGAATGACAGCAATGGATAAAGCAACTGAAAATGCGGATGAACTTTTGAAAGAATTGAGATTGACTTATAACCGAACTCGTCAGGCAGCCATCACCAAGGAAATTCTTGAGATTGTGGGTGGTGCTGAGGCATTGGCTCAATCATAATGATTGACCGAGCATATCGTTTTGCTCAAGTTTTATCACTAGATATTGTAATCGGAGTAGTCATTCTGCTCCGATTTTTTTGTGCCCAATTTCAAGTAGATCCTGGATGGGAGGTCTATGCGCTTTTAGGAGCTTCGGTTTGGCTTATCTATACCGCTGACCATCTAAGAGATGCAGAAAGTTCTGGATCCGCCACTCGCATACGCTATGTATTTCACAGGATGCATCGAAAGACTCTCACTGTAGTTTCAATTTTGGTACTAATTGCGATTGCACCACTTGTGTTCTTCATTCCGACGGTGATTTTTATAGGAGGTTTGATACTTGTAGTTTTTTCGTTCATTTATCTACTTGTTCAGCATAGACTCTCGGGTTATCTGTCAAAAGAAATATATGTATCGATTGTCTATTCTATTGGCGTACTAATGGTGCCGATGTGTTTAAGTTGGATCTTTGATCTTACGTTATTTTTGCTCCTTTTTTTATTGACATATGTCAATTTGGTGATTTTCAGTTGGTATGAAAAAAATGAAGATCAGCAGGACGGATTTCAATCCATAGCAACCCAGATGAGCGAAAAAAAGCTAGAAAGAACGATCGTTTTACTGTTGGCAACTGGTTTATCGATTTCTTTTTTGACATTTAGTATCACCAGCGTATTCTTCATTATTGGCTTTATCATTTACGCTTCGATGCTACTTTTCCCACATTTTTTCAAAAAGAACCACATGTTCCGAACCATTGGTGATGGTGTATTTTTATTGCCAATTCTATTCGAATGGCTGTAAATGACTTTAATCGTATAGCACAGTACTACAATAGAGTTTCCAAACTCATTTTTGGCAATCAGTTGCTTAAAGCCCAGACTTGTTTTTTGGCTGAGATTAAGCCAGAAGACCAAGTATTGATACTCGGAGGCGGTACCGGAGAATTCCTGGAATACTTGCCGCCGTGTCAAAAAATACATTTTGTAGAAATGTCTAGCGAAATGCTTAAAAGAGCTTCAAGTCATACTTTGGAAACTGAAATTGAATTTATCAATATTGATTTTTTGAAGTTTCAGAGTTCTATAAAATATGATTTCATAATTTGTCCATTTTTTCTGGACTGCTTCAATGAAGAGAATCTCAATCATGTTCTCGCTAAGATAAAGCCGATGCTAAAACCTGACGGACTATTGTTGGTGGCAGATTTTAGAAAAACAAAGTCCAACTCCTTGTTATTGGCAGCAATGCACCTATTCTTTCACATTTTTGCCAATTTGGAGGCTGAGCAACTTCTGGATATAGACGGAAAAGTAACTTCTTTAGGTTTTATGAAGATAAAGGAGAAAATTTCACATCGAAATCAGCTTTTTTCACGTCTTTATAGAAACCTTTGACAAAAGGTACTGTCATTACACCAACGTGAGCACCACACACACCATCCATAAGCACCTGATTGTGCAAAGTCAGCAGGGAGACCAGGCGGCAATGTCGGCCCTATATGGTCTTTATGCGAAGGCTATGTACAATATATGCCGCAGGATGATGGGTGATGAGGAAGAAGCAAAAGACCTGCTTCAAGAATCGTTTATCGATGCTTTTCAAAAGCTACCGACGCTAAGAGAGGTGAACACATTTAGCTCTTGGATTAAGCGAATCGTAGTAAACAACTGCATCAATGCGATTCGAAAAAAGAAGCTGGATACTTCACAACTGGAAGAAGGTGCAGATTTTATTGAGGAAGAAGACGATGATTTCGAGTATACTCAATTTCAATCGTCTCAGATCATGCGAGCAATTGATTTGTTGCCCGATGGATGCAAAACAGTATTGAGCTTGTATTTATTTGAAGGCTATGATCACAAAGAAATTGGAGAGATATTAGGAGTGACAGAGTCTGCTTCAAAAGCTCAATATTGTAAGGCTAAGGCACGAATAAGAAAGTTATTAGAAGAAGAAAGGAGTCAGAATGTTGGATAATTTGAAAGATCATATTGATAAGCAAAAGGATGAATTTGAAATTTATCCTTACGATACAGATAAAGGCTGGGAGGAAATATCGAGAAAAGTGTCACCGAGTGTTCAAAAAAGAGATCCGTGGAAGGTTGCCGGTATCGCAGCATGTTTTGCCTGTATCCTTGCCAGCACTATTTTTTTTATGAACCCTCAGCCACAGGCTAATAACGAAATTGCAGAGTTGGAGAGATATTACAACGGGGAGATAAACCAAAAAATTACTCTTGTGAAAGGTCAGCTTAAAGATGATCGTATCCTTCAGGATTTGAATACGATGGATCAGGCTTTTGCTGAACTTAAAGCCGACTTGAAAGACAATGTAGACAATCAAGAAGTGATCACAGCAATGATGGAAAACTACCAGCTGAAACTTCAGATATTAGAAGAAATAATAAATGAGCTAGAAAAGGAGAAGAGTGAAGAAGTACTTTAACATATTGATTGCAATCTTAATTGTAAGCCCACTATTGGCGCAGGTAAGGCAGGAACGTGATTTCAAGCGTTCATTTGCAGTGCCTGAAAATGCCAAAGTCGAAGTGGTTAGCAAATATGGCGAGGTGATCGTACGGACTTGGAATTTGGATTCAGTGCGATTTGAGGTGGTAGTACGTGCAGAAGGCAAAAACTCATCTGCAGTTTCGAAATCCATGTCACGTGTAGATGTGAAATTTAGAAAGGTAGGAAGTGTGATATCTGCTGTAACAGAAATTGGTAGCAGTGGAGGAATTTTTGGCAATGTTATCAATGAAGTTGGAGGAGCACTTGGAAGTAATAAACTGAAAGTAGATTATCAGGTTTGGATGCCAAAAGGAGTGATGTTAAGTGTTGAGAATAAGTACGGAGACCTATACATGGCCAATCTCGATGGAAGAGTAGATCTAGATATCTCACATGGTGATATTAAAGCAAGCAACCTTTCTTCATCATTAAACCTTAAGCATAGCTTCGGGAAAGCCTCTTTCGGCAAATTAAATGACGGCATTTTTACACTTAGAGGGGCAGATATTACTATAGATGAGGCCAGCAACTTAAATATAGAAAGCGGAAGCTCAGAGATACGCGTAGATAAAATAGGACGTATTCAGTTGAATTCACGTAATGATAAAATTCATCTGCTAGATGCTGAAGAAATTATGTGTGAAGGTTCATTCACCAATCTTACCTCTGACCTTTTGCGCGGATCTGCAAGACTTGATTTTAGCTACGGAGATATTTATCTAAGCCGAATTGTCAAAGATTTCAATAGAATTGACATTACTGGCAAATCGACCGATATCAATCTGATTCTAAATCAGGCATCCTATATAAAGACTTATATCAAAGGACCGGAAGATCAGATGATTTTGCCGAATAGCATGCTCACTATGCAGAGAGAAACGTTTTCAGATGAAGATAAAATTTCCCTTTCTGGCTTTGTTGGAAACACCAACACTCGCCACAGTCAGCTCAATGTAGAAGCTGATGGTGGTGAGCTTATTGTTGCAATAAAAGACACTCCGATTTTCGTAGACAAAGATTAATGCACCGTCACCACCGGAAGCCCATGAAGATATTTATTCCCATTTTATTTATGCTGACATCCTTTGTATCAGCCGGTCAGCAGCTGTATGAAAAATCCGGAGGTATCCGTCTCGGGCATACATCAGGATTGACGTTTAAAAAATTTGTCACTGAAGATGAAGCTGTGGAGATGATTCTAAGTGGCAGAAATGAAGGGATGCAGTTCACAGCTCAGTACCTATTTCACCAGCCAATGGAGTTCTCTTTCAATGATCGTTTTTACCTTCATTATGGCATTGGTGGACATGTTGGATTCGAGAAATTTGATGATATCGCCAAAACATTGTCAAATGCAGCGGGAGACGCATTTATCTATGAAGAAAAGAGCTTTTTCACTATGGGAGTAGATGCCAGTTTAGGAATAGAATATCGTTGGCTTGAAGTTCCGGCCACTTTTGGCTTTGATATCAAGCCATACTTCAACTTCATTGGCATGCGCTACACGAAAACCAGATTTTGGGACGCAGCTATTTCGTTTAAATATGTCTTTTAATTACATGAAAAAGCTACTCAGCCTATTATGCATGCTAATCTCCATGTTTTCTTTTGGTCAGAAATACGTGGATACCAATGATCCCAAAGACGAGGAGGTGAAGTCACTTTTGAGTAAAAACAATGATCTCAATGCCTTTGGCGCATTAGACATCAAGGTCGGTGACTTTATGTCCGAGCGTGGCTTGCTAGCTGGGGCTTATGGGGGATTTATCATCAATCGGAGGTATTTGTTTGGTGTGGCAGGATATGGCCTTGTTACCAATATTGAGTTTGAAGGCCTGGTTCCGGGACAAACCACACCGAAGCAGCTGAGTCTGCATGGCGGTTACGGCGGTATCATGATTGGTGGCACCATCGCTCCTCGAGAGTTGATTCATATAAGCATACCTATTGTATTGGGAGCAGGATCACTAGAAGTTGTGGATAAAGATTTCTTTACCAATAATCCAGCCGACTCAGAGTTTACGGTTGAAAATTCCGTGTTCTTTATTGCTGAGCCAGGGATAGAAGTTGAGTTTAACATCACTAAATATTTCAGGCTTGGTGCAGGTATGACTTACCGATATATTTCAGGAACTGAGCTGGAAAACGTGAAAGACGAAGACATCTCTGGAACTACCGCAATGATCAGCTTCAGGTTTGGAAGGTTCTGATTTGTGGTATCTTTAGTGAAGTAGCTTATCTTCACAAAGTGAAACTCACCGTACTCACTTTTATAATTATTGTACTCGGTCTTGCGCCAGTAGCACTGGCTCAGAAAGATGATATACAGCGCGTATCAGATTTAATTCTGAGCTGTGATTCTCTGCTGTACGATCAACCTCAAATGAGTTTAGAGCTGGCCATGAAAGCCAATGAATTAGCTAATTCGGTAAGTAATGATTCATTAAAAGCGATAAGTCTAAATAGAATTGGCTCTGCCCATTGGTCATTGGGCAATCAAATGCAGGCATTAGAGAAAATTCAGGAGTCACTGCAAATTTCTGAATTGAACAACTTCGAAGAAATCATGGCCAAAAACCTGGGCGATATTGGCAATGTTTATGCCACCTGCGGTCTTATCCTTGATGCTATTGGATACTATAAATCAGAACTTGTAATTCAAAAAGAGCGTCAGGACACATTAAGACTTTATACAATCAACAATAGTCTTGGTGAGGCCTTTCTGGATTTAAAGAACTATGACTCAGCCAATCATTATTTGCAATCAGCTGCAAGTTTTTTGGTTCCTCAATTTGAACATCTTCATTCGATATACTATTATAATCAGGCCGAGCTCTATTTTATGAAGGATCAAAGTGATCTGGCAGATTCACTTATTGCGCTAACGTTGAGTAATGCACAACAATTCAAAAGCAAGCAAGGAATCATCCGGGCGAACCAGCTTCGTGCTGAATGGGAGTTAAGTATGGATAATAGGACCAAGGCTTTGAGGCATGCACAATTAGCTTTTACCGTTGCAAAGGCGAGTAAAGTCAAGGAACTTATATACATGACAAGCAAAACGCTTTCCAAGTGTTATGGGAAACTCCAATTATATCAGGAAGCATATGAAAAACAACTCCTGTACGAACAATATCTTGATAGCGTCCAAAGTGTTACGATAGTCAGTGAACTGGAACTCTTATCATACTATCAGCGACTGTTTCAAATGAGAGTTTTGGAGTCAAAAAATACGGTAAATAAAGAGCTCGCTGAACAGCGCCAATTAATTATACAAGGGCTGGTCGTAGCGCTACTCATTGCGGCCATTTTGATTGCGATTATTGTCCTTGTAGTAAGAGAATTAGGGATGCGAAAGCGTGAGCTGGAAAAATTAAACTCCTTCAGGTCCAAGATATTTGCAATCGTATCACATGATTTAAAGTCGCCGATCCAGTCCGTCTCCTCAGTGATTGAGCTGTTCCATCAAAAGCTAATTAGCAAAGAAGAAATTGAGCCAGTTTTGCCGGAAGTCAGAGACAAAACTTCCAACCTTATGAATCTTTTGAACAATATATTTCTATGGGCAGAAGGACAAATGGAGGGAGAAAATCTGAAGAAAGAAACTTTTGAACTTCATGAGACATTAGAGGAATTGAAAGACGAATTGGCTGAGCGGTTAAATGATAAAAAAGTTGTTTTAAACTATCCTTCGGCCAAGGGGTTTCTCGTACATTCTGATCCTGGAATATTGAGAATTCTACTTCGAAACTTAATCGTGAATGCAATTAAGTTTTCAAATCAAGATTCGACTATTGAGGTAAATGCAGTAAGAGGGGAGAAAACGAAAGTAATAGAAGTGATTGATTACGGGATAGGGATGACTCCTGAAATAAAGGAAAACATCATGAAAGGCGAACTTACAAGTACAACTGGTACAGCAGGTGAGAAAGGGAATGGGCTAGGACTTGCATTATGTTTTGATTTTGCAAAAAGTTTAGGAGGTGAAATGGAGATTGAAAGCGTTTTGGGAAAAGGCTCAGTCTTTAGAATCATCCTAAAGAGTCAGCACGTTGAGCAATAATTTGTCTTGGTTTTTCAGCTTTGTCTTTAAAAGCGATTAAAAAATAATTACCTCCGTCTTTGAGCTTCCATTTTTTCTTGAGTTCACTTGCCTTCAACGGATAGTTTCTCGTGATCACATTGATGCATCCCTTAAATGCAAACTGCTTAATGTTCTTCTTGTCTACTTCAGCTATTACCTTGAAAACCCGTCCCGGAAAATCCTTCAATAGTGTATCTGTGGTATACAGATGTGTATGTTCAGCCAGCTTACTAACATTGAAATCCGAACCAACTTTTTTAAAAGCTCCAGCCTTCATAATGGAGCTATTGGGCTCCAAAAGATAATGCTGAAGGTCAGAGAACATAGACTTAGTCAATCGCTCTTCTTCCAACTTAAAGGAGTAAGTATCATGACTACTTTCAAGGTTAATGCAATGAATAGCAGGCTCCTCACTAAAATCAAAGTCGATTAAGAGTAGCAATTCTTTGCATTCATTTTTTACGGAGACAACATGAACTTCTTTGACTCCTGAGATATTCTGAAGAATTGCATGTATATCAAGCAATGGAGAGTATTTGACCAACACCTTATTTGCCTTCAATTTCAGTATAGGTAAGAGCTCTTTTAGATTAGGAGTGCAATCCTCAATCTTGAAAACCTTGCCTTTATGCTCATCTCTGCGTGCCGGGTCGAGATATATGGTGGATTTACTGGAAGCATCCAACTTTGATAAAAAGCTAGACGCTTCATCATTGATCACATTTGCTTTGCTTTTCAGGACTTTTGCATTGTGTTCAAAGACTTGACAAATATCTTGAACCTGTTCCACATAGGTAGATTTTTCAAACACCTCACTGAGCGCTAGAAAATCAACACCCATACCACCTGTCAAGTCCAAAAGTTGATGGCCTGAGACCAGACTCTTTTTATAATCACACGTAATTTGAGAGGAAGCTTGCTCAATGGAAAGAGGAGGAGGCATAACAAGGTCAAAGTTTTGTGCCCAGGAATCCAATTTCCCAATCGCTTTCTGCCTGGCTAATATCTGCGAAGCAATAGCCTTAATCTGTTCCTTATATTGTGGAGGTGGATTTAAGACAATCCGATTGACATCTGCTCCAATATTTTCCTTGATGAATTGCTTAACATCTTCTCGCTTCAGAAAATTAATAAGCTTACTCATGGTCAGTATACCAGACTGTGCTCAAGCATATATTCAGCTATTTGAATCGTATTGGTCGCTGCACCTTTTCTCAAATTATCTGAAACTACCCACATGTTGAGTGTTTTCGGTTGGGTCTCATCTCTGCGGATCCGACCAACAAATACATCATCTTTGTCATGCGCATTAAGCGGCATGGGATATTGATTGTCGGAAGGCTTGTCCACGACTGTGACCCCAGGAGCTTTTTCTAAAATAGCATACACTTGCTCTAAGGTGTATTCGCTTTCAAACTCAACATTGATAGCCTCTGAATGTCCACCTACCGTAGGAATCCTCACACACGTGGAGGTCACCTTGATGGAATCATCACCCATAATTTTAATGGTTTCATTCACCATTTTCATTTCTTCCTTGGTGTATCCATTTTCTTGAAATACATCGATGTGAGGTAACGCATTCATATCGATTTTATGAGGATACACTTTTTTGATGTCCTTACCATTTCGCTCGCCTTCCAATTGATCTACCGCACCTTTCCCTGATCCGGTTACAGATTGATAAGTTGATACCACGACACGCTTGATTTTAAATACATCATGCAGTGGTTTTAAAGCAACCACCATTTGTATGGTCGAACAATTGGGATTGGCAATGATTCGATCGTCTATGCGCAAGCTATTTCCGTTTACCTCAGGTACAATAAGCTTCTTGCTTGCATCCATGCGCCAGGCCGAAGAGTTGTCAATTACCACAGTCCCAACTTCCGCAAATTTGGGAGCAAATTCTAGTGAAACAGAACCACCAGCTGAGAACAAAGCAATATCAGGTTTCGATGCTATTGCATCTTGCATTGACATAATAGTATAGTCTTTACCATTATATGAAATGGATTTTCCAACTGAACGCTCGGATGCAACCGGCAAAAGTTCGTCGACGGGAAAATTACGTTCAGACATGATTTGGAGCATCTTTTGGCCTACTAACCCGCTTGCTCCTACAACTGCTACCCTCATATTGTACTTAAATAAGATTCTGATTTATCTACCACAAAACTACTAATTTTATATAGGGTCAGAGGTAACAATTGAGGTGATTAGAAGCCTTTTTTTTACTGCTGACTTATCGTAATCACCATTAAAAACAGACATGCTGAAATCATGATATACGCATGTAATCGACAGTCCATCAAAAGATATTTTAATCAAATCCTTATGCGTAAAGTGAGCAATCAGGTTATAAAGGCAACAATTTTTTGCATCAGTTTGCTAGCTTATCTGCAGCCGTTGGCACAAACTGGGGATTTTATTCTTACCCACCATTCACCCAAACACTCTGAAATAGATAACATCAACTTTGAAATCAAAGCCGATAAGAATGGACTCATTTGTATTGCAAATCGATTCGGAGTTTTAAAGTATGATGGGATTGAGTGGGATTTCTACAGAACAAGCTCCTCTGCGCTATCAATCGCCATTTCTGAGGATAATGTGGTTTATGTTGGATGCTTAGGAGGATTTGGTAAATTGGATTATTTTAATAATTCTTATGAGTATATTCCTATCTTATCTGGTGACACGCTTTCTGAGCACTTTCTCCAAACATTTGCGACCAAAGACTTCATTTACTTCCTCAGTGATAATAGCCTTTACCAGTATTCACCCAATAGCGATGAGACCAAACAACTTGTAGAAGGAGACTTTCTTAATGGCTATTTGTACTCAGATACGCTCTTCATTAATACCTACGATGAGCTGGTAATCTCTGCCTTCGAAGGTAAAATTGATACCCTAGAATCTGAGACTGAGCAATGGGGTTTGATTAGTGAATCTCCCAATGGCGATAGCGAATTTGCTGTTGATATGGATGGAGGGTTATATCAAAGAAAGCAGGGGGAAATGAAACCACATCATCACTATGATAGGCTACAAGAAGCTGATGTGGTAATTACTGATTTGGAATGGGTGAATGATTCACTCGTTGCATGTTCGACTATAGAGTCGGGGGTTTTCTTTTTGCATGTAAATGACTCATCCTACTTTGAGGTTACGGATTATCATTCAGGTCTACCGGATAATGAAATCCATGACCTTTATGCAGATAATAATCAAGGTGTATGGGTAGCACATGAATTTGGATTAACTCGGATCGCTCCGATGTTTCCCGCATATAGTTACACCAATTTTCCAGGCTTGGAAGGTAATTTGATTGAAGTACAGCGCTTACACGACGATTTGTGGATCAATACAAGTTTAGGTGTCTATTATTTCTCCCAGGATACCTCTTACCGTAGCAGGGTATACATTGAGAAAGTTGAACGGAAACAGACTCGAAGAACAACTGCGAAAAAAGCAACGGTACAGCCAAAAGCTCCTGAACCGCAAGAAGAAAAATCAGATGAACCCGCTGAAGACCAAGAGGAGGAAGATGATAAAAAGAAGAAGAAAAAAAGAAAAAAGAAAGGTTTCCTAAATGGCCTGTTTAAGAAGAAAGATCGTGCCAATGACTCCAAAAAATCGAATGATACAGAAGGATCCTTCAAAAAGAAATTTGATGCCAATGAAACACAAACTGTCACCAGATCTAAAAGTTCGGTAGATAGATCTCAATACGTGAGAAGAGTTGAAAAGGTAGTAACTGGGGTGAGTTACCAATTTCATCATGTACCTGGCACAGACGGAAAGTTTAGGCAACTTTTGGAAGCCGAGGATAGGATCTTAGCTACCAGTCATACAGGCATCTATGAGATTACAAGAAATTCGGCCGAGCTTGTGATAAGTGAAGCAATTAGATATGCATATCTGGTCCCGGAGAGTAATCAACTTATCATAAGTACAGAAAGTGGAATTCTCAAATACTATGAACTCATCAATGATATCTGGACAGAAATATCTAGACAGGTATTTGAAGACGTTATCCTCAATGTTTACATGGATCATAAAGGAGACATCTGGCTCGCGGGTACTTCGCACATTTATCAGGGAGCAATTGCAGATGAAGGTTTCCAAATTGCCCATAGCTACGAGATCAACAACAAGTTTTATGACGAGCTAAGTATTTGGGAGCATTCTAATGTGCTCTATTTCATCAATTCGCAGGGATACTTCAAGCTGGATCGAGAAAAAGATAGAATTGTAAAAGATCGGGAGCTTGAGAAAGAATTAGGCAGTCCACATCACCATCTGCACAATGAAAAAAGTAGAGTCTGGCTTTATAATGGAAAAATATGGCACCTTTTACTTCCCGATGGTAGCATTAACGAATTTCAATATCTGGGCGTATTCCCTAATTTGAAGTACATCAATTACGATGAAAAATTAGATAGGTATTGGTTAATAACTGATGACAACCAACTTTTAGCTTATTCGGCAAGGCAGATTCCGGAGTTGCACAAATCCTATTCTATTTTTGTGAAAAGACTTGCTAGCGTTAATGGAGAAATGCGTGTAAGTGATAAAATTCAACTATCTCACGATCAAAATACCTTGAGTGTTGAATTACTAAAACCAGATTATGTTGGACTGCTGAATCCTGAATATCAATACAAGCTTGAAGGGTTAAATTCTGAATGGTCTAAGTGGACACATGCCAATTTGATAGACTATAGCTATCTGCCTCCTGGAAATTATAAATTGAAAGTGCGTGTCCGTGATGCGCTTGATCAAATTGATGAAGCCACGCTATTAGAGTTTACTGTGGAAACACCCTACTGGGAGAAGCCATGGTTTTATGCTGTGCAAGCATTAATTCTAGCCACTATGATCGCCATTTCTTCCAGGCTGAGCGAATCAAAACCCATCAACCGTATTGTTAAGCATGGACTAAGTATTTTGACTTTGGTTACGATCATTCAGTTGATGCAATCGGTAATTAGCACTTTTCTTACGTTTGAAAGCACCCCAGTCATGGAGTTCGTTTTTGATGTAGGTATTGCTGTGATGGTGTTCCCAATGGAGTGGGTTTTGAGAAAGCTAATATTGGATGGTGGATTGAAAGTGTCGGGAACCACAGCGTCTACAGAACTCTAGAAAATCTTCATATTCAAAATACTACCTTTACCGTAGACTATAAAGTTGAATTATGAAAGGTGCTATAATTCTAATTTTGTTTACGCTGAGCTTGAGCCTAATGGGTCAAGTAACGGATGATTTTAATGATGGTGATTTCACTGCTAATCCTGTGTGGACTGGAACCAGCTCAGCAGGGACTGATGATGCATTTGATATAGTGGAGGCTGATAATCAATTAAGAAGTCAAGATCTTAATTCTGGCTCTGGTACAAGAATGTCTTACTTAAGTACATCAGATGTTCTGGATCTTTCTTCTTCAACTGCTGAATGGGCCTTTAGGATGAGGTTATCTTTTTCTCAGCCAGGCTCAGCATCTACGAATTCTAATAATACATCAAGGGTATATCTAATGAGTACTTCTTCTGATTTAAATGGAGATCTTAATGGATATTATGTTGAGCTAAGATATCCAGATTCGGACGTAAACGAAGTGAGACTTTACAGGCAAGATGCAGGAACATCAACTGAGATTCCATTATCTGGAACAGTACAAGAGCTAACTTCACAAGCATATATTAATGTTGTGGTGAAAAGGTCCGAATTGGGACTGTGGGAATTAGAAGTTAATACGATAAGCCAAGGAACTGCAACAGATAATACCTACAATTCTTCTACCTCTTTTGGAGTACAAATAAGGTATACAGCAAACACTCGAGATAATGGATTTTATTTTGATGATTTTGCCACAACATTAACACCTATCGCGGATACAACACCACCCAACATCCAATCTGTAACAGCCATCTCAGACACAGAAGTGGATGTTCAATTCAATGAAGACGTTGATCCAACGACATCTCAAAACATTTCCAATTACGCAATTGATGGAGAAATATCTGTTACCAATGCTGTGCTTGACGCAGATAATTCTTTGGTTCATTTAACTACAGATGCACTATCAAACGGAACAACCTATACGATCACAATTAACAACGTTGAGGATGTGAATAGCAATCCCATCGCTACCAATAGTCAGGAAACTTTTGAGTATCTGGTATTTGAAGAGGCTGTTGAATTTGATGTAGTGATCAATGAATTTATGCCAGATCCTAATCCAGTTGTGACAACACTCCCGGATGCAGAATATGTTGAGTTATACAATCGATCCAGTAAGTATTTCAATCTAGAAAACTGGACACTAGATGGTCAAAATCTACCCATTTATACATTAGCTCCAGATTCATATGTCTTGGTTGTAGAAGATGATGATATTGGAGATTTTGTAGTATTCACAGAAGTCATTCCAATAACCACTTTAAGTTTAAACAATTCATCAGCTGATGATATTATTCTACTAGATGATAATGCCACAACTATCCATTCAATTTCTTTTGAAGGATCAAACGGAGGCACTTCTACCGAATTAATCAATCCCAACGGACCAGACTATTCGGAGAACAACTATGGCCTGAGTATCGATCCGGATGGAGGAACTCCAGAGGAACAAAATTCCATCTTTGATGACACACCTGACACCACTCCCCCCACCATCCAATCAGTAACAGTCGTTTCCAATACGGAGCTAAGCGTATTATTTGACGAACTAATTGAAGAGACATCAGCCGAAAATTCAGCTAATTACACTGTCGATGGAGGAATTTCCGTAGTGTCTGCGACACTCGACGTAGATCAACAACAAGTACAATTAGTAGTAGATCCACTTATTTCGGGAGAAATCAGAACATTATCTGTAGATGGAGTAGAAGATTTATCCGGAAATGTTACTTCAGATACTGAGCAATTTGAATACATCGAAACCGAAGAGGCGGTTGCTGGAGATATTATCATAAATGAGTTTCTATCTAATCCGGTAAACGACAATGATGATTTCATCGAACTACTAAATACTTCTGACAAGTTCATTAGTATGGCTGGGTGGAATATCAGCGACGAATCCTCAGCATCGGAGGATTTGCCAGCTTTTGTCATAAGACCTGGAGAATATCTAATAATCTATGATAACGATGCAAGTCTCGATTACTCAACTTTCGGAAACGCACTGACGATTGCAAGCTTGACACTCAACAATGCCGATGATCAGATCGAAATCACAAACGCTTCAGATGTGCAGATAGCTTTTTTAGCTTATCAAGAGCAACAGGATGATGGGGTGTCTTTGGAACTGATAAACCCGAATGATCCATGTTTATCGCTCAATAGTTATGTTCCGTCTGTGGATGTCTCTGGGAGCACGCCGGGGAATCAAAATTCGGTATTTGATGACACGCCAGATACGGAGGCACCAACCTTGCAATCCTACAATTTTGATTCAAACCTAACCGTCAACTTTTCCGAAGTAATGGATGCCGCTAGTTTGTCTGCCGGATCTTATTCAGTTTCAAATGGCATTACTATTGATGAAGTTGGCGTTATCGGCGCCTTCCCAACTTCTGTTACTCTTTCGTTTAATGAAACGATTGAAGCCGGTGTTCTGTATGATTTGACGATTTCGGATGTCACCGACTGTGCAGGAAATGTAATCGAAGAAACCACTATAACATTTGGTGTGGGAAGATCCCCAGACTTTAATGAGTTGATCATCACGGAGATCATGTTTGATCCAGATCCTCAAGTAGAGCTGCCAAATCAAGAATTTATAGAAGTTTACAATTCCACATCAGACATACTCTCAATTGAGGGCATTAGTCTTACCGATGCAAGCACTACGGTGAGTCTTCCTGCACGTATGTTAAACCCAGGCGAATATTACGTCCTGACATCTACTAACGCAGCGACAGAGTTCCAAACGAATGCAATCGGCGTTTCCAGTTTTCCTTCACTAAATAATGGTGGCGAACAGCTCATGTTTTCATTGAATAATAATTTGATCTTTTCATTCAAGTATGATCCTGACTGGCATGATGAAGACAAAGCGAGCGGAGGGTATAGCCTGGAAATGATTGATATCACCAATCCATGTTTAGAAGATAATACTAACTGGACAAGCTCTCAGGATAACAAAGGAGGAACTCCGGGAAATGTTAATTCTGTTTCAGAAATCATTCCGGACAATTTTGGACCAGAGATCATATCTGCTATTGCAATAGAAGCAGCTTTAGTTCAGGTAAACTTCAGTGAGAAGTTAGATCCTGCCAGCACTGAAATTGCCGTAGCCACACTTGACCCGAATATTGCGGTTAGTCAGATTGATTTTGAAATTGATAACCCATCAGCCATCTTCTTAAAACTTGCATCAGAGCTAGAGGAAAGTGTCCCATATACGCTTACAATAGAAAATCTCAGAGATTGCTCGGGCAATGAAATTGGACAGGGAGATGTGGAATTTGCACTTCCTGTGCAAGCGGAAGCTGAGGACATAAAGTTAAGTGAGGTGCTATTTAACCCACGATCCAACGGAGTAGATTTTGTTGAAGTTTACAATGATTCAGAAAAATACATCAGCCTTAAAAATTGGAAACTCGGTAATTTGGATAATGAAGGTGACATTGATGATATAGACTTGATCACATCGGGTGAGTTAGTAATTAACCCGTTCGATTATCTGGTTTTCACCACAGACATTAATATTCTACTCACAAACTACCCAGGTGGTCAGTCTACCAAATTCTTCGAAGTACCGACTATGCCGACCTACGCGAATGATGAAGGCTCAGTGCTGCTGATAGATCAAGCTGAAATCGTTGCAGAAACTTTCGATTATACCGAAGATTACCATTACAATCTATTGGAAAGCGTGGACGGAGTTTCCTTGGAGAGAGTCTCCTTTGAAGAAGCTACCAACAATGGCGACAACTGGCGATCTGCTAGCAGCACAGAAGGATTTGCAACACCAGGCTATCAAAACTCTCAATCATTCAGCACTAATCAACCTGTCGGAAAAGTAGTAGCTAGCCCGGAGGTGTTTATCCCAGGTAATACAGGTTCTGGACGTGATTTCACCACTATCAATTATCAATTCGATCAACCTGGACAGTTTGCCAACGTTAACATTTATGATCAGACGGGAAGATTAGTAAAAAATCTTGCACAAGGCGTTTTACTGTCCACAAGTGGCTTTTTGAGATGGGATGGAGACACCAATGATGGAAATGTTGCACGAATGGGTTACCATCTGATCATATTTGAAATATATGATAGTAGCGGAAATTCTGAAATAATTAAGGAAACGGTAGTTGTAGGAAGAGATTTCTAGTGTGATAAAAGAATTTGGATTTATCCAATTATTTTTTGTGCATCTTCCTGAGTATTTTCGCTTGTTTTTTACGTTGTTAGAACTATAAACTTCACCTAATATGAGCGAAAAAACCAGATACTCCGATGAAGAACTTAAAGAGTTTGAAGATTTAATTCTTCAAAAACTTGAAAAGGCTAAAGAAGAGCTCAATACACTTAAAAGCTCACTTACACGCGAATCTGACGATAGTGGAGATAGCTTTTCCTCAGTGAAAACATTAGAAGATGGAGCCGACACGGCCGAAAAAGAGCATTTAAGTCAACTTGCAGGACGTCAGCAAAAGTTTATTAATAATCTGGAAAATGCGCTAATAAGAATTAAGAATGGCACCTATGGAATCTGCGTAGATACTGGAAAATTGATTTCCAAAGAAAGACTAAAAGCAGTTCCTCATACAACACAAAGCATAGATGCTAAGCTGAACAGGCAGTCATAATGGATTACCTGGCTAATCATATCCAAGCCCTTGTTTTTTGTTCTCCAAAACCAATTACCGAGGAAGAAATTCAAGATTGTCTGAAGGAGATGTTTGATGCCGATGTACCAGGTGATGACATAGTCGCCGGACTTAGCACAATAAAAGAGAAATTCAAAAGTGAGGATTTTGCTATGGAATTGGTAAAATCTGGAGGAGGATATCAATTTCTAACCAAGCCTGCATATCAGGCGAGTATAGGAATTTTGCTCAAACAACAATCCAAGAAAAGACTTTCCAACTCAGCCTTGGAGACACTATCAATAATTGCTTACAAACAACCAATCACAAAAAGCGAAGCAGAGCAAATCAGAGGAGTGAGCTGCGATTACTCCATTCAGAAACTACTTGAAAAGGAATTAGTCGAGATTAAAGGTAAATCAGAAGGTGTAGGCCGTCCAATTCTATATGGAACAAGCCAAAAATTTATGGATTACTTTGGAATCAACGATCTTAAGGAGCTCCCAACACCAAAAGACTTCAGTTCTGAAGAGAACACAATTGGTGAAGAGAAAGAATAACTTTGGGTGACCGAAATTCATGAAACGACCTAACAAAAAGGAAATAACCAAGCCTGCAGAGATTCGGCTGAAT
This sequence comes from Ekhidna algicida, assembly GCF_051379705.1. Classification (GTDB taxonomy): domain Bacteria; phylum Bacteroidota; class Bacteroidia; order Cytophagales; family Cyclobacteriaceae; genus Ekhidna. The sequence continues at coordinate 2,594,250 of NZ_CP179868.1, forward strand.
CGATTCATTGCCAATGCGGGAATTTGTTCACGACGTGAAGCAGATAATTTGATAGCAGCTGGACAGATCAAAGTCAATGGAAAGGTTGTGACCGAAATGGGATACAAGGTGAAGAAGATGGATGCAGTTGAGTATAAAGGCAAGAAGCTGAAGTCCGAAACTCACCAATATGTACTATTGAATAAGCCGAGAGGCTTTGTTACGACGACAAAAGATCCACATGCGAAACGAACTGTGATGGAGTTGGTTTCCAAAGCATGTAGTGAGAGAATCTATCCGGTAGGTAGATTGGACAAGGAGACCACCGGGTTGTTACTATTCACCAATGATGGCGAAACAGCCAAGAAACTAACTCACCCTTCACATAAAGTGAAGAAAATTTATCAGGTGGAGCTAGACAAACCAATAACTAAAGATCACTTTGAGAGCATTCTAAATGGAGTAACACTTGACGATGGTCCTGCAACTGTCAATGAGATGGCAATACTTGGCGAAGACAATAAAGTTCTCGGCTTGGAGATTCACATCGGAAGAAACCGCATAGTCCGACGAATATTTGAACATCTTGGCTACACCGTAAAAAAGCTCGATCGTGTCATGTTTTCATCATTGACTAAAAAGAACCTTCCACGAGGAAAATATCGTCACCTAAGCCCCAAAGAAGTGATGGGGATCAAAGGTGTTAAATAGCTACTTGTTCATCGCATTCAGCATATAGCTAATGATTGAATCATTAGCCATGATCTTATAATGTCCGAGTCCCTTGACATGAACAAAAGATGCATGTGGCCAGGCTTTTTCCAATTCCTCACCTTTTGAGAATGGTACGATCTGATCATCTTCGCAATAGAATAGATGAGTGTCGATCTTCTTCATTTGATTGGTTTTCAACCTCAAGTCAAAATAATCAATAGGCTGATGATACTTTTCCTTCACCAAACCGCACATGGCATGGTAAACTGACTCATTGCACCCGACCTCACGTACAATATCACCAAAAAAGTATCTTACATAAGGAGGAGCAGAAATTGCAAAGTAGTTTTTGGGGTGAAGTGCCGGGCCTAATTCACTCAAAGCAATACCAGTTGCCAGAGCGCCAATGGAATGACTCACGATTGCCTCGTAAGGCCCATTCTTAGCGATATGTTGCTTAATTATATCTCTAAATTCGGGTAAAGCAGTCTGCTTACCCTGTGAGTTTCCATGAGCGCGCATATCAATTGCCTCAACCCGATACCCTTTCTCTAGGAGAGTATTGATCATTCGTCTGAAATCAGACGCTTTAGATCTCCAGCCATGACAAAGGAGAACCTTTGGGCCTTCCTGACCCCATCTGTAAGACTTGATAATGTCTCCTCGATAATTGTGTTGAATAGTTTCAGCAGTTTTTAGAATATTTTTTTGAGCCTCAGTAAATCTCACCCTTCCAGGGGAAGTAAAGTAATGCCAAATAATTTCAGCAGACTTTCTTGATGATGCATGCTGGAGCACACCTAATCCTTTTTTAATTAGCTCTACTTTCCAATTTGTTTTTGGAGGGCGTTCAGCTGGTCTGCTGATATCTTCCCCTTTTACTTCAATATGTGTGACCATAATAATATACCGATTGGTATTTTGGTGGATAAATTTTTTAAACTGATATTTCTTCGATTTGGCGATACACGAATTTCTTAACAAAAGCGAATGACCTTCCGTCTCCTTCAATCCTTGATAAGGAAATAACTCCTTCCGACACTGAATAGAAAAAGTTTGTAAACTCTTCTACGTCGACATCTCGCTTAATCTGTCCTTCAAGAATACCTCTATTTACCATTTTCATGACAGAGCCCTTTAAAAGTGCGATCGACCGAATGACACGGGAACGAAGGAATGGCAAACTATCATCTGCTTCTATAGAAGAATTTAGAACAGGGCATCCTCCCGGTATTGGAGGCTTATTTATGTATTCTTCATAGAAGTCCATAATGGCTCTTAATTTGTCTGGAGCATTCTTTGCTCCACGAACTCTCTTCGAAATTTCTGAAGTAACTATTTGTACTCCTTTCTCAAAAGCTGCTGTCGCGACCTCATCCTTATTTTTAAAATTTCCATAGATCGCTCCCTTGGTAATTCCTGTCGCAGCGGTAATATCAGATATTGATGCTGCTGCATATCCTTTTGTGTTAAAAATTGGCAGAGCCTTATCTATTATTAACTGTTTCGTATGTTCTGAATTTCGCGCCATAATACAAATATACCGATCGGTATATTAAATACGAACCCTAATTTAAAAAGTTTCTAAAATAGTATGCATGCATACTAAATTGATGAATTGGATTATCTTCGAGACTCAAAGAATCATCAAAGTGAGAGGACTTACAGTTCAACACATATTTTCACAAAAGTTCCTTTCCAATGAATGGATGGGTTTATCTTTAGTTATTGGTTCTGAGTGGATTCGACCGGGCTGGCGTCCCAGCCACCGACTCACAGAGTTGGTGTTTGAAGGACATAAAAAAAGCCATCCTGTAAGGAGTGGCTTATTAAAAAGTGGTGCTGAGTGGATTCGACCGGGCTGGCGTCCCAGCCACCGACTCACAGAGTTGGTGTTTGAAGGACATAAAAAAAGCCATCCTGTAAGGAGTGGCTTATTAAAAAGTGGTGCTGAGTGGATTCGACCGGGCTGGCGTCCCAGCCACCGACTCACAGAGTTGGTGTTTGAAGGACATAAAAAAAGCCATCCTGTAAGGAGTGGCTTATTAAAAAGTGGTGCTGAGTGGATTCGACCGGGCTGGCGTCCCAGCCACCGACTCACAGAGTTGGTGTTTGAAGGACATAAAAAAAGCCATCCTGTAAGGAGTGGCTTATTAAAAAGTGGTGCTGAGTGGATTCGACCGGGCTGGCGTCCCAGCCACCGACTCACAGAGTTGGTGTTTGAAGGACATAAAAAAAGCCATCCTGTAAGGAGTGGCTTATTAAAAAGTGGTGCTGAGTGGATTCGACCGGGCTGGCGTCCCAGCCACCGACTCACAGAGTTGGTGTTTGAAGGACATAAAAAAAGCCATCCTGTAAGGAGTGGCTTATTAAAAAGTGGTGCTGAGTGGATTCGAACCACCGACTCACGGATTTTCAGTCCGATGCTCTACCAACTGAGCTACAGCACCAAATTTTGGGTTGGCAAAACTAGGTATTTCTTTGAAAAGGCAAAATTTAAATTGAAGTTCGTAGCAAGATTTTTTTAAACATTATGGAATATATCCCTCAAATCGTCTTTCTCGTCATTGCTGGATTCTTCGGATTCCTCATTTATCGCAGAATTTCACAGATTTCTAAGAATATTAAGCTTGGCAAGGACATAGATTTTTCCGACAATAAAAAAGAAAGACTTAAGAATATGATTTTGGTCGCCTTCGGTCAAAAGAAGATGTTCAAACGTCCGATCCCTGCATTGCTACACCTATTGATCTATGTAGGATTTGTACTCATCAATATTGAGGTGCTGGAAATTGTAATTGATGGATTATTTGGAACGCACAGAGTAGCCGCCCCGATTTTAGGTGGAGTCTATGTCGGCCTGATTAATTTTTTCGAATTTCTGGCTATTGGAGTCATTTTTTCATGCGTGGTATTTCTCATTAGAAGGAATGTCCTTAGAATTAATAGATTTAAAAAAATTGAGATGGTAGGTTGGCCTTCATTGGATGCAAACCTCATCCTTATAATCGAAATTGTACTAATGGTTGCCATCTTGGCTATGAATGGAGCGGATCAAGTCTTGCAACAGCGCGGAGTTGATCACTATACATTTACAGGTTCGTTCTTTTTTAGTTCTTCCATGTTCGGTTGGATGGATCAGCTTAGTGCCGGGACACTTGTAATTATCGAAAGAGCAGCCTGGTGGTTTCACATCGTTGGCATCTTTGCTTTCGCACTCTATGTAACCTACTCAAAACACCTCCATATTTTTCTCGCATTCCCCAATACCTATTACAGTAGATTAGATCCTAAAGGCAAAATGAATAATATGAATGAAATCACCAATGAGGTGAAAATCATGTTAGGCATGCCGGTAGATGGTGATGCCACTCCACCACCAGAAGGTATGCGATTTGGAGCAAAAGATGTAAATGATCTGACCTGGAAAAATCTTATGGACGCCTATTCATGTACAGAATGTGGTCGTTGCACATCTGAATGCCCGGCAAACCTTACAGGAAAGAAGCTTTCACCCAGAAAGATAATGATGGATACACGGGACAGATTAGAAGACGTTGGAAAGAATGGGCTGGATGATGGCAAGTCGTTGTTAGGTGATTATATCACTAAAGAAGAAATCAATGCATGTACTAATTGCAATGCCTGCGTAGAAGCATGTCCGGTTAATATCAATCCACTGGATATCATTTTGCAGACAAGAAGATATGTTGCAATGGAAGAGTCGGCAGCTCCGGATTCATGGAACGCAATGTTTCAGAATGTAGAGACAAACTTTGCCCCATGGAAGTTTGGGGTGCAAGACAGGTTCAATTGGTCAAATGAATTAAAAGAAGGAAAATGAGCGAAATACAAATACCAACCGTAGCGGATTTAGCAGCTAAAGGTGAAAAACCAGATGTCCTTTTTTGGGTAGGATGTGCAGGTTCATACGATGATAGATATAAGAGCGTGACAAAAGCGTTCGTGAAAATTCTTAATAAAGTAGGTACTAAGTTCGCAGTGCTTGGTCCGGAGGAAACTTGCACAGGAGATCCAGCCAGAAGGGCTGGGAATGAGTTTCTTTTTCAGATGCAGGCAATGGCCAATATTCAAGTGTTGAATGGGTATGAGATCCAAAAAATTGTGACGGCATGTCCTCATTGTTTCAATACGCTCAAAAATGAATACCCGGAGCTTGGTGGTAATTATGATGTGATTCATCACTCGCAGTTTTTGCAAGAATTAATAAATGATGGAAAAGTTGAGCTCAAAGGAGGAGGAGAATTCAAAGGGCGCAAGATTACCTATCATGATTCATGCTTTCTTGGTAGGGCAAACAATGTATACTCAGCTCCGAGAGCAGTGCTTGAGGCTTTGGACGCCGAATTAGTGGAAATGAAGCGATGCAAAACCAAAGGACTCTGCTGTGGAGCTGGAGGAGCACAGATGTTTAAAGATGCCGAACCAGGCAATAAGGAAGTGAACATTGAGCGTACGGAAGAAGCTCTGGAAACGAATGCGGATACGATTGCAGTAGCTTGTCCTTTTTGCATGACAATGATGGCAGATGGAGTTAAAAATAAAGAGAAAGAAGATTCGGTTAAAGTCAAGGATTTAGCGGAACTCATTGCAGAATCTGAAGGTTTGGATTGATATGTTGATTCCATTCGAAGAAATGCCAGACAATGCTCGCCTATGGATATACCAGGCTGAGCGTAAATTGACAGATGAAGAGGTCAAATTAGTAATTGCAAATACCGAAGCTTTTCTGACACAGTGGCGTGCCCATGGGATGGATCTCAAATCTTCCTTTTCAGTTGAATACAATCAATTTTTGGTTATATCAGTAGACGAATCTTTTAGCCAGGCAAGTGGGTGTAGCATAGATGCATCTGTTCATCTGATAAAAGGACTTGAATCGGCACTTAATGTTTCATTTATGACTACCAGTCAGGTCGCATTTCTTCAGGATGATGAAATAAACCTATACCCATTCAATCAGCTCAAGGCTCAAGCACAAGATCGAATTATTACTCCCAATACTTTGGTATTTGACAATACGGTCCAAAATATCGCAGAATTTAAAAGCCGATGGCTGAAAGAAAGTAGTGCCACATGGGTAAATCGATATTTTCAATAGGGCTTTTCGTTCGTTTCTTGTTTCAGGTTTAACTAATTTCGGATAATCATCTTGTAAAGAATTTCGTTATTTCTGTATGCGAGTTATTCAATATCTTATTTTGACCCTGTTTATTTTCAGTTGTTCACTTGAAAAGAGCATGAATAATGCTGAATTCGATGCAGTAATATCGAAACTTGGGGACTCACCAGAAAAAAATTCTCCGGAAGAAAACATAATGGTCGGTGATGCTTATCGCAAGTCAAACCGACTTGTAGAATCTATCCCATTTTATCAGGCCGCTATAAAAGAAGGCACGCCAGAAGAAGCTGCTAATCTGTACTTGGCTCAGGGATTAAAAGTCGAGCAGAAATATAATGAAGCTCAGAAAGTCTTAGATAATTATGTGCCTCGAGCGCGTGACCTAAAAATAAAGGCTCTTGCCGAGAAGGAGATTCAAAACCTTCGCAAGATTGATGATCTGAAAGATGATGGTAGCTACTATCGCGTGAAGAACTTACAAGATATCAATACCGAGAAAGCTGAGTATTCGCCGGTCTTCAGTAGAAATGTACTCTATTTCACTTCTAACAGAGATGTAGCCAAGATTTACAGAGCCACAGGAACACCTTTCACAGATATTTATCGTGTTGCATCCAAAGGAGCCAATGTCAACTTGAGCACGCTAAAATCATTAGATCCAATTATTAACCATGTGGACACCAATGAAGGTTCGGTAGCGATTTCTCCAGACGGCACTTCAATGATTTTTGCAAAAGGTAATAATGGGAAAGCAAAGGGCTACAGCGAGGTGAATCTCTTTTTTACCAGATACCGGAATGGAAAATGGTCTGAGCCAGTTCCACTATCTATAAATGTAGCAGAGGCTTGGGACTCTACTCCCGCTTTTTCACCAGATGGAACTACACTATATTTTTCATCTACTCGACCAGGTGGACATGGCGGAGCGGATCTCTATCAGGCGAAAGTAAACCGTAGAGGGAGATGGGTGGATGTAAGGAATCTTGGGCCGGAAATAAATAGTGCTGGTGATGATGTGTTTCCATATGTCAGTGAAGACGGCAGTTTGTATTTCTCATCCGATGGACATGCGGGGTTTGGTAAATTGGATATGTTTAGAGCCTTGCGAGAAGGAGGTCGTGTGTCGATTGAGAACTTAGGCAAACCAATGAATTCTTCAGCGGATGATTTTGGTCTATATCAATTTAACCTTACCAAAGGCTTTTTTACCTCGAATAGAAGAGGAGGAAAAGGTGACGATGATATCTATACCTTCATCAATGATGATCCTGATCTCAAAGTAGTCAATTATTTTCTTACTGGTACCACAGTAACTACTGACGATGGTGGCCAGGAGATCATTTTACCAAATACAAAAGTCTCGCTGACAACAGACAATGGAGATGTTTTGGATGAAGCTTTTACCAACGCGGACGGCAAATTCAACTTCAGGGTATATCCTGAAGAACACTACGACTTGCTAGGAGAAAAAACAGATTATTTCACTGTTAGGAAAGATTTTACCACCATAGGAAAGACGGTTGATAAAACAACTCTTACGGAGTTTATCACCAACGTCAACTTCGAAACAAAGATTATGATGGATCCAATAGTATTGGAGAAAGCTATCGTTCTAGAAAACATTTACTATGATCTGGACAAAGCGAACATTCGTTCAGATGCTGCTCTGGTGCTTGATAGCCTGGTGCAAATCATGAACGATAATCCTGAGATCTACATTGAGCTTGGCTCACATACAGATGATCGAGCACCAGACGATTATAACTTGCGGCTTTCGCTTCAAAGAGCACAATCCGCAGTTAGTTACATCATCAATAAAGGAGTAGAAGCCAAGCGGATTACAGCTAAGGGCTATGGCGAAACACAGCTCATCATCAAAAATGCTCAAACAGAAGAGGCTCACCAGCGCAACAGAAGAACCGAGTTCAAGGTGCTTCGATATAACCCTCGAGATCGCAACGATGATCTTGCCCCAGATGAACCTGTAGACGAATACGATCGATTCTTCAAGGATTCTGGCAATGGAAACTGATAAAGTCTTTTCTTTGCAAACAAAAAGTAGCATGACTGATCGGTATGCTCAGCGTGGAGTTTCCGCTGATAAAGAGGATGTTCATTCGGCAATAAAGAATATAGACAAAGGCTTGTACCCCAAGGCCTTTTGTAAAATAGTGGAAGACATATCTGGTGACCCAGAATATTGCACCATAATGCATGCCGATGGAGCAGGAACTAAATCTTCCCTAGCGTATCTGTATTGGAAAGAAACCGGCGATGTGAGCGTGTGGAAAGGTATCGCACAAGATGCTATCATAATGAATGTGGATGATTTATTGTGTGTTGGCTCTACTGATAATATCCTGCTTTCATCCACCATTGGTAGAAACAAGAATCTAATTCCTGGTGAGGTCATTTCTGAAATCATCAATGGGACTGAAGAAGTGCTTCAGATGCTACGAGATAGTGGTATTAACATTAAATCTACTGGAGGGGAAACAGCAGATGTTGGAGATCTGGTCAAAACGATTATTGTAGACAGCACTGTAACGGCACGCATGAAACGCGCTGATGTCATCAACAATGAAAATATTCGTCCAGGAGATCTGATTGTAGGGATTGCTTCTTACGGCCAGGCTTCATATGAAAAGGAGTACAATGGTGGTATGGGAAGCAATGGACTTACTTCCGCTCGGCATGATGTATTTGACAAGGTATATGCTGAGAAATACCCGGAATCATTTGATCAAGGTGTTCCCCGTGACTTGGTTTACAGCGGCTCAAAAAAATTAACCGATCTGGTTGAGGGTTCTCCGTTGGATGCCGGGAAACTCGTACTCTCACCAACAAGGACGTATGGCCCGATCATTAAGTCGATCTTAAAGGAGCTAAGAACTGAAATCCATGGAATGGTACATTGCAGTGGTGGAGCACAAACCAAGATTCTGCACTTCGTTGACAATCTACGTGTGATAAAAGATAACATGCTTCCTGTCCCACCTTTATTTCAGATGATTCATGAAGAAAGTGGAACTGACTGGAAAGAAATGTACAAAGTCTTCAATATGGGTCATCGCATGGAAATCTATGTAGATGAAGAGTCAGCAGACGAGATTGTAGAAATTGCGCGATCTTTCAATGTGGATGCGCAGGTTATTGGAAGGGTTGAAGCTTCGGAAAAGAAAGAGCTAATCATTCAGTCTGAAAAAGGCATTTTCCAATATTGATGAATTAATTTCATCGTTCTGATTATTTCATCAACTATGCTTATCAATCAGAATTTCACTTATTTTATTTCTTTAGCGAAAAGAACAAAATGAAGGAATGGTACGTCACCCTTGCTGATCAAAAAGTTGAGCTTTTGCCAATCACTTTGGATCATATCAAGGAAATGCGAAATCTTAGTTCAGACTCGGATGTATGGACTTGGTATACGGAGGATTTGACTGATCCTGATGCTCTTGAAAAGTGGATGACACAAAGACTAGATGCGAGCAGGAAAGGATTGCAAATGACTTACTCTGTACGCCTGAAAGAAACCGGTGAAATTATAGGAGCTACTAGCTATGGACACATTGACTGGGAGGAGCATGGTATTGAAATCGGTTGGACCTGGCTGGGGAAGAAATACATAGGTGTCGGAATAAACAAACACATGAAATACTTAATGCTTCGACACGCCTTCGAGACAATGCAAATCGAGCGGCTAGAGCTTAGAACAGATGAGAACAATATCCGTTCAAGAAAGGCGATGGAAAAAATTGGAGCTAAGCACGATGGTACTTTAAGAAATCATCGATCGACTCAAGGAGAACGCAGAAGAAATACCGTCGTCTATAGCATTATCAAATCGGAATGGCCTGAAATAAAGAATTCAATTTTTAAAGACTTTTGATGGAAGCGCTGCTCATTATTCTTTCTGTTTTACTGATTGCTGGAGGTATTATATTTTCAATTCTTCCACCTTTACCAGGTCCGGTTTTATCTTTTGGAGCGATGATCTGTACCAATGCTATAGCAAACGATACAGAGTTTAGTACTAGCTCATTTATCGTTTGGGGAGTTATTGGAATACTTATAACAGTAGCAGATTATGTGCTCCCTGTTGCTGCCACAAAAAAGTTTGGGGGCACCAAGGCTGGCGTTATTGGTGGAATGATTGGTATGGTAGCAGGAGTGCTACTGCCGATACCATTTGGCATCATACTGGGGCCATTATTAGGAGCGATAGTCGGAGACTTATATGGAGGAAACAGAATACGATCAGCCTTTAAATCTGGCTTTGGTTCATTTTTAGGGTTCTTATTGGCTACATCTTTGAAGCTTCTCTATTCGATCATTCTTGGTGGAATTATTGCCTGGAAGGTTGGTGGATTTACCGCCAATGCAATCATTGAAATGTTTTAGATAAGAAGCATGCTGATAAGTCCAGTAACAATCAAAATGTCTACATAAATTTTGATTGATTTAAAATCACTCATTTTATCAGCCCTGGCCAGTAGATATGCCATCCAGAAAACAAGAATTAAAACTCCGAAAAAATAGTAACGAACTGTCCAGTTGGGAATTGACAGCAAGTAGAATGTTAGCATACCAACACCAGCAAGTCCAGCTAGATATATCATCACTTTCGCACCTCTGATTCCCCAAACAATCGGGATGGACTGAATGCCAAATTGGATTTCACCTTTTGCGCTAATAATATCTTTAATGCTCTCACGAATAAAAACAGTCACGCATCCAAACATCGCATACGCGATGACAAGCAAACTAAATTCCCTGAAGTAAACCATCACAAGCAAAAGCGTAAGGCTTGCCAGGAAAGCAATGGTAAGCGTTCCAAGCAGAACCCATCTTCTTATGACTACACTGTATGTCCAAAGTGCACCTGCAGAAAAAATGTGAATGGCTCCTATTGCTGGATCAATAAGAAAGCCAATGCCAATACCTGAAAATGTGAGAATAAGGTGTGAGAATAAAGCAAGTCTGCGTCGAAAAGTCGTTCCAATGATCACCTTCGCAGGACGATTGATCATGTCTATCTTCTGATCAAAGTAGTCGTTAATGATATACCCTGCGGCTCCTATCATCCCCGTACTGAAAATGAAAAGGAGAAAATTTGGGCCGATTAGAACAGCAACGGACTTATTAAGCAAGTAGAATGCGGTAATAAATTGAGTCAGTCCAATAATGAATAGGTTGGGAATTCTGCTAGCAGTTAAAAACCCGATGGTATTCTTGACTATAGGATTCACTAGGATTTACGGATGCTGTCAGTAATGATCTGATACATGCTTCTTAACCTTTCATCTTTCAGCATTTCCAAATGAGTATTGATTGTTTCATCGTCTTCCCTTTTTGCCGGTCCTGTTTGAGATTGTGACGGATTTAACTCAATAGCTTTTTTCAAAGTCTCTTCTACCAAAGGTTGGATATCTTGAAAAGACATATCAAGTTCGGAAAGCAACTTCTCCGAAAGATGAAACATGTGATTGCTGAAATTGCATGCAAACACTGCGGCTAGATGAAGTTTTGAACGATTGGTTGAAGTCAATAGTCTGACATCATTACTGAAGCTTCGGACAAACGTGAAAATTTCTCTTTCGCCATCATCGGACCCTTCCACAAAAATCGGGAAAGAGGTAAAATCAATTTCTTTTGTCTTACTGAATGTTTGAAGCGGATACATCACGCCATGTTTCGGATGCTTAGATAAATCTGCAATCGGATTTGAACCAGATGTGTGAAGGACTATGGCTTCAGACACAGCAATTTGATCTGAAACATCCTTTATCAGATCATCAGGCACACTCAATATGATAAATTCAAATGATTCCGGATTAAACTGATCAATGGGCAGTACAAAATCTTCCGTTGGGGTTCGGGAAAATATTGTGACTTCATGACGCTTTGAGGCAATTCGGTTGGCCAAATGATAGCCGACATTTCCATACCCAATGATTGCTACCTTGCTCATTTAGTAAAAATAGAAGATAAATGCTCAAAAAGGGAATTTATGCTTCTACTCCTTTATCCCGCATTTTTACAAATTCAAGATATCTGCGACGAATTGCTACTACAAAGCCTATGACCAGTAGAAATGTACCAAGCCATAGTAAATTAATCCACGGCTTTTTGACTGCCTCCATAATAATCCAATCTTTCTGAGTCGTCTGGTAGGCCAGTACTACTGCGTCCTCTTGAGGAATAATATTTTGGATGGATATCCGGAATGCCAAATCATTCACCTGATCATCTATTCTACCTACATACTCTTGATTTCGGATGACAAAAATTGGTTCAGAGCTATAGTTGGTGTATTCCCCTTGAACATTTATTACCGCTTTTACTGCCACATCGTTGGATGATAGAGGTGCCCCGTCAATGGAAGCAATTGGCTCCATCCGCTCTAGGGTCGCCACATAATCATTTACAAAAAATTGCTCACCAATTTTGACTTTGATTTCTTTCGGCTCGCTCCATTCGGGCTCTTGATCCGGGTCAGGAAACGTCCTCACATGCGTATACATATCAGCGTTGAGCTTTCGCTTGATATCCGGAGAGTAGACAATCATGTCCATCGCCTTATTTATCTGTACTCGAGGGAAGAGTGTGAATTGTTTCCCAGCTTCCGTGTGATACTCAACTTCAAAGTAGCTGTTTTCCGGACTGATTAAGGTTAAGGTATCGTCAGAGTCTTTCTTAACCACTTTTAAAGGGTCAAGAGTCAATGTTATGTCGTTTTGATCAACATAGCCTTCCTCGCGTGTTTCTTTTCTAACGCCTCGATAAATCATCGAGTATTCCTTCATTTGTCTTGGCTCATTTATAAAAAGAAGTAGGTTATCTCGATTGACTTCCTCCGGAAACTCACTGCTCCAAACCATTGAAGTATAGTTGGTAGATAAAATAGAAGAGTAACCGCTGGAAAACAATATACCCACGAGCATCAATGCGATTCCAATATGGGTGATAGATCCCCCTGAAAGTTTGATGTTAGATTTCGCTACACCGATAAAAATCTTAGCGTTGGCACTAATGGAGTAGATACATGAAATGAGTAGTATGATATAATATGGATTAGTGATTTTCCCAATGACGATGATCAATCCCGAGATCACCAATGAAATCAAAAAAGGAGTTCTCAGCTCTTCTTTGAGTTTCTTCCCATCCATTTTTTTCCACCAGAAAAACTGACCAGTTCCTGAGAGTATGGCTAAAAAGATGGAAAGTATTAGCTGAGGAAGTGAATATGCATCATAGATGTCTGTAGGTGGGGCCAGATTCAAATCAAAGCCAAGTAGCCCAGCTACTTGATTGTAGACCGGCATTGAGGTATAGAGTAAAACCTGAAATGCCATAAGACTGAGAATGGCTGCTCCCATGAAAATCCAGAACTCACGAGAGTATGTAGATGTCTCTTCCTTGGTTGATGGGATATCTTTCCAACGCTTGGCAATGAAGAAAATGGATAAGAGAATAAAAGCAATAAGATAAATCAACAACTGACCAGATAGCCCCAAATCGGTAAACGAGTGAACGGAGGAGTTTCCAAGGATTCCACTTCGGGTAAGAAAAGTAGCGTATAGTATCAGGACAAATGAGGCAACCACGAGTATCATGGAGAGCTTCAGCGCCGAACCACTTTTCTTGTAGGCGATCATCACATGTATGGCAGCCACTAGTACTAGCCATGGAACATAAATTGCATTCTCAACCGGATCCCAATTCCAGTATCCACCAAAGTTGAGTGTCTCGTAAGCCCAATATGCGCCCATCAAAATTCCTACACCGAGGATCATGGCAGAAAATTGCGCCCATGGCAGAGCCGGTCGAATCCATTCCTTGTTTTTCCCGATAATTAACCCTCCTATACAGTAGGCAAATGGGATAACAGTAGTGGCAAAGCCAAGGAACAAAGTTGGTGGATGAATCACCATCCAATAATTCTGAAGCAATGGGTTAAGCCCATTACCATCTTCAGGAATAAAGTTGGGATTGGTTTGGAAAATAGGCGCATCGATGACTTCTCTTAGCAGCATGAAAGGAGAGCTACCCAGCTTCACATCTAAGACTACAACTCCTAGAATCATTGAAGCAAGAAAAACCTGAGTCAGGGCCAAGACAAACATCACCGGAGCTTTCCAAAACTTATTGGTATTAATCAGAATAATCCCGAGCACTACATTCCAGAAAATCCATAGCAAGAAAGAACCTTCTTGCCCTTCCCAGAAACAGGAAATTTGGTAGTATACCGGAAGAATTTTAGAGCTATGACTGAATACGTAATGATACTCGAAATAATGATTGGTAATTAAATAGAACAGCGTTCCGATAATTCCTAAAACAGCAACCGAGTGAATGTAGAAAACTTTGGTTCCGAAATTAGTCCATTCTTTATCCTGATTTCTTCCTCGAAAATAAGCATAGGCAGAAAGCAAACTTGTGACGAATGCGATGATTACTAATGCATGACCTAGCTGTCCCTCAAAATAATGTATCATATGCTGGCTTTGATTTAGCCGAAGATTTTAACTGGTAAATTCAGGATCCTCCTGGTATTTGGAAGGACACTTTAGTAATATTTTTTCTGCGACAAATTTGTCACCCTGAAATGCCCCTACAATTACTACTTGCTCAGACCGTGTAAAGTCGGTTGGGATAGGTTCTGCAAAAAGAACCTGCTGCTTCCAGCCATTTTCATCTATCATTTCAAATTTAAAAGACAATTTATCAGGACTTTCTTCAATACCAACCACCTCTCCGGAAGCTGTCTTTGGCAGCTCGCCTACCACATGAATGCTTTTTTTGAAGCCTTTTTCAGAAAGCTCTCGAGCCTCGTCAAATGATACATACGTACTTGCATCACCTGTCATTGATACAATCATTGTGATTGCAATGGCAATAATTACTATGGCGCCTATATACTTCTTTTTCATTGCTCTTCTATTTCTTTTTCTAAACGCTTCGCACGCTTATCCAGTTTGAACATGAGGAAGAAAAATCCCGCCAAGATTACAAGGATTATTGCGATCACAACATAAATCTTCCCTTCTCCACGAAAGTCATCTGCCATCTCAACTTGTGCTTGCACAAAGTGAGTAACGCTTAACATCAGTATTCCTAATATGTATTTAAGCATCTTCAAGTTTTTGTTTTGTAAGTGAAAGTCTCGTGGCAATGGTTGCCATCCAAAATCCTAAAAGTGTCCAACCCATTATTGCGAAGTAAAAAACCTTTCTGAGATTGCTATCCAGATCATACGCATTGAATCCAGGATTACCACCATTGCCAGGGTGAAGGCTATCGGACATCCTAGGTAATATGAACAAAAGCGGAATCATCAGAAAAAAGGCGAATACGTTAAACACAGCCGAAATACGATTTCGTTGTTGCTCGTCTTGAACAGAACTTCGCAGTACGAAATAGGCCAGATAAATCAACAATGAAATAGCGGAAGCATTTTGTTTAGGATCGTTGCTCCACGGTTCACCCCATGTAAAGTTTGCCCAGATCATCCCGGTTACAATTCCTAAGACACCAAACGCAATACCCATATTAGCGAGCTGAACACTGTAGGTGTCAAATCTATTATTTCCTGAACTTAAGTACTTAATAGCGTAAACAACTGAACCAAGAAAAAGCAATATCATTCCAAACCACATTGGCACGTGGAAATGAAGCGCTCGAATGGTTTCATTGAGTATAGGTAATTCAGGAACACGAAGCAGCAAACCTCCAATTACTGTATAGGTCAAAAGCACTACACACAACCATTTCCACCAATCAGTTTTTAGTAAATAACCCATCACGATTTCCAGGTAAAAGGGAACAATACAAAAGTGAGCGCAATGATAATCACATCGACTGAGAAGAGTGCTGTGAGATTACCTTGAATCTGCATAAATACATAACTGTCAAGGATTTTAAAACTGTTACTAATCGATAAGATCAACACTGGAATTATGACAGGAAAGCCTAAGACTGCCATCATTATTGATCGGTTGCTTGATCTGAATGCGATAGAAGAAACCATTGTGAAAGCGGCACTTAGGCCAATGCAGCCCAAAGTAAGGTTTAGCAGAAAAAGGTCGTAATTGATGATGGGATTACCTAGCAGCACAGAATATATCGCAAGCGAGATGAGAGCTATTATAGAAAGGTAGACAAATGAGTAAATAAGCTTTGCAAGGATGATTTCTGTAGGCTTGCAAAGAAAAAAGTAATAGTGCGATCGTCTTTCTTCCTGAATAAAACTTTTCGAAATCGCATTTATTGATGTGAATAGAAGAATAATCCAGAATAGCGCGTTCCATACCTCGGTTGAGACAAATCCCTCAAAAGCCATGTAAGTGGCAAAAATGGTCGATGCTAGATACAATAAGATTCCTGTTATTGGATTCTGTTGCCTCCAGTCGACGATTAAGTCTTTTTTAATGAGATGAAGTACCTTGTTCACGAAGTGCAAAGGTAAATTCAAACAAGCTTATGCCTTGCATATACTTCACATTCCCTTTAGCATTGCATAAAATTTTAGGTTTGAGTAAAACATCTTCAATATTAGTTACTGGTTCCGCTGGATTTATTGGTTTCCACCTGTCAAAGAGGCTTCTGGAGGAAGGTTTTCAGGTTGTTGGTATAGATTCTCTTAATGATTATTATGATGTTTCCATAAAAAATGATCGAACGAAAATCTTAATCAATAAGCAGAATTACACCTTCTATCATATTGATTTAAATCAAAAAGATGAATTAAGTAAAATCTTCAAGAAGCATAAATTTGATCGGGTCATAAACTTGGCTGCCCAAGCAGGTGTGAGATATTCCATTACAAACCCTGAAGCCTATCTACGTTCTAATCTATCTGCATTCTTAAATATATTGGAGGAGTGTCGCCACAATGGAATTGGACATTTAATTTACGCATCATCGAGTTCAGTTTATGGTGCAAATACAACCATGCCTTTCTCAGTAGAGCAAACGGTTGATCACCCCATATCACTTTACGCTGCAACCAAGAAGGCCAATGAACTAATGGCGCATACATATGCTTCGAATTATGGTTTGCCTGTAACTGGACTTAGATTCTTTACAGTATACGGTCCATGGGGCAGGCCAGATATGGCTCTCTTTTTATTTACTAAGGCGATTTTAGAAAATAAACCAATAGATGTCTATAATAATGGTCAAATGAGACGTGACTTCACTTACATAGATGATATTGTTGAAGGGATTTACAGGTTACTTGATCATATCCCCATTGAGAATAGCAATTGGGATTCTAACAACCCCGACCCTGCTACAAGTTTCGCGCCATATCACTTATTCAATATCGGAAATAATAATCCGATCGAATTATTGTCTTTTATTGAGGCGATCGAGAAAATTTTAGGTAAAAAAGCCCAAAAGAACTTTCTACCAATTCAGACCGGGGATGTACCCGAGACTTATGCTGATGTTAGTAAGTTGGAAAAAGCCATTGGATATAAGCCGAAAACTTCAGTGGACTTTGGAGTTAGTAAGTTCATAGGCTGGTACAGAGATTACTACAATGTTTAGTCATGAATAAAATTTTAATTACAGGAGGAGCTGGCTTCATTGGTTCGCATGTGGTAAGAAGATTTATCAGAAGTGGTAAATATCAAATCATCAATCTTGATAAATTGACCTATGCAGGAAATTTAGAAAACTTACGTGATCTTGAGAATGATCCTAATTACACCTTTGCCAAAGGAGATATTTGTGATTATAAGTTTTTGAAAGCCTTATTCATTGAGCATGATTTAAAAGGAGTGATTCATCTTGCGGCAGAGTCTCATGTAGATCGTTCCATATCAAATCCAATGGAGTTCATTCAAACAAATGTTGTTGGAACTGTCAACCTCTTAAATGCAGCAAAGGAAGCATGGGAAGGTAAAAAAGAGCGAAGGTTCTATCACATTTCCACTGATGAAGTGTACGGCTCATTAGGTGACGAAGGGTTCTTTGTAGAGACAACTCCTTACGATCCTAAGTCACCTTATTCAGCGTCAAAAGCCTCTTCCGATCATTTTGTGAGAGCCTACGGGAATACTTACGGTTTGCCTTTTGTGATCTCTAATTGTTCTAACAACTACGGACCTAATCACTTTCCGGAAAAGCTCATCCCATTAATGATTCATAATATTAGGAATGGGAAACCGCTGCCTGTTTATGGAAAGGGAGAAAATATAAGAGACTGGCTTTATGTAGAAGATCATGCCCGAGCTATTGAACTGATTTTTGAAAAGGGGAAAAATGGAGAAACCTACAACATAGGAGGTTTCAATGAGTGGAAGAACATAGATTTGGTAAACCTTCTATGTGATGTGATGGATCAAAAACTAGGAAACGCGCAAGGCACTTCAAGAGAACTCATCACGTTTGTCAAAGATCGGGCAGGTCATGATTTGAGATATGCCATTGACGCTACAAAGCTGAATGAAGAACTTGGTTGGGAGCCATCACTTCAATTTAGAGAAGGCTTGGAAAAAACCGTAGATTGGTATTTTAAAAATGAACAGTGGCTAAGTGATGTCACATCAGGTGATTATAAGAAATACTATGAAGAACATTACAAAAACAGGAAGTAAATGAAAGGAATAATCTTGGCTGGAGGTTCTGGAACTCGATTACATCCATTGACATTCGCTGTAAGCAAACAAATCTTGCCAGTGTATGATAAACCAATGATATATTATCCCTTATCTACCTTAATGCTGGTAGGCATTAATGAAATACTAATAATAAGTACACCAAGAGATCTTCCCGTTTTTAAAGAGCTGCTGGGAGATGGCTCTGCTTTAGGATGTTCATTTTCATATGCCACTCAAGATGAACCAAGAGGATTGGCAGAAGCCTTTATAATAGGATCCGAATTTATTGGCAATGATAGCGTTGCACTTATTTTAGGTGATAATATTTTCTACGCTTCGGGTTTACCCAAAAAATTACAAGCCTGTGTAGATCCAGATGGAGGTGTTGTTTTTGCATATCATGTAAACGATCCTGAACGCTACGGAGTGGTAGAGTTTGATACCAATCAAAAAGCAATTTCAATAGAAGAAAAACCTAAAAAACCAAAATCTAACTACGCCGTGCCAGGCTTGTATTTTTATGACAATCAGGTCGTGGAAATAGCCAGTAATGTACAGCCTAGCCCTAGAGGAGAGCTTGAAATTACTGATATTAATAATTACTACTTGAAAAATGGGAAACTCAATGTTCAGGTATTCAATAGGGGAACCGCGTGGCTGGATACAGGCACCTTTGCCTCACTAATGCAAGCAGGCAACTTTGTTCAAGTCATAGAGGAGCGTCAAGGACTCAAAGTGGGATGTATCGAGGAGGTGGCGTATTATATGAATTTCATTTCTGCTGAAGAATTAGAGAAACTAGCCAGACCTCTTGAAAAAAGTGGATATGGAACGTACCTCTTAAACGTTTTGAAAAAATGAAAGCTGAGAAAACCAATTTGAAGGACTGCTGGGTGCTAGAGCCGGATGTTTTTGAAGACGAACGCGGTTATTTTTATGAAGGTTTTAATAAGGAAAAATTTCAAAAAGCTACCGGATACAACTTTGATGTCAAGCAAATTAATCAGTCGAGATCAGCCAAAGGGGTACTAAGAGGATTACACTTTCAAAGTGGAGCTAAGGCGCAGGCAAAATTGGTCTCATGTACTGAAGGAGAAGTGCTGGACGTAGCAGTTGATTTAAGGAAGGACTCACCAACTTTTAGACAATACTCTATTATTAGACTTTCAGCTCATAATAAGAAACATTTCCTTATCCCCAAAGGAATGGCTCATGGGTTTTTAGTACTTACTGACCATGCAAAACTCATGTATCAAGTGGATGAACTCTACTCTAGTACGCATGATTCCGGAATTATGTATAATGATCCAGACATTAATATTAGTTGGGGTATTTCGGAAGATGAGATAATCTTATCTGAAAAAGATCAAAACTTACCATTTCTTAAACAAATAAAACTTGATTTCTAAATGTCAAAAGAGAAAGTACTAATTACTGGAGGAGCAGGGTTCTTAGGATCACATCTTTGTGATCGATTTATTAAAGAAGGATACCATGTAATTGCAATGGATAACCTTCTGACTGGTGACATTTCGAATATTGAGCATTTAATAGGAAATGAAGATTTTGAGTTTCAACATCATGACGTTTCTAAGTATGTTCATGTTTCCGGGAAACTTAAATATATCCTTCATTTCGCATCTCCAGCCAGTCCAATTGACTATTTAAAAATGCCAATACAAACTATGAAAGTAGGTTCGCTAGGCACACTGAACTGTCTTGGCTTGGCAAAAGATAAGGGCGCAAGGATGCTTATTGCCTCAACGTCGGAAGTTTACGGAGACCCACTTGTTCATCCACAAAATGAAGAGTATTGGGGAAATGTAAACCCAGTAGGACCAAGAGGAGTCTATGATGAAGCTAAAAGATTTCAGGAAGCATTGACAATGGCTTATCATACCTTCCACGGACTTGAGACCAGAATTGTAAGAATTTTTAATACATTCGGCCCACGAATGAGATTAGATGATGGGCGTGTACTGCCAGCCTTTATTTCCCAAGCGTTACGAGGCGATGACCTAACTGCTTTTGGAGATGGTTCACAAACTAGATCATTCACCTATGTTGATGACTTGGTTGAAGGGATTTATCGATTACTCAAAAGCGACTATGCACAACCAGTTAACATAGGCAATCCAGAGGAAATCACAATCAATGAATTCGGAGAGGAAATCATCAAACTAACAGGAAGTAAGTCTAAAATCATTTATAGAGATTTGCCAAAGGATGACCCAAAACAAAGAAAACCAGACATTTCGCTTGCAAAAAAAATTCTGCAGTGGGAACCTAAATTTTCTCGAGCTGAGGGATTGAAGCCAACGCTGGAATATTTCGAAAAGAAGGTGCTGAGCTAAGTTTTTGTTCTATTTTTGCGGCCAATTCTGATTATCAATGAATTACAAAGTCGGCATAATTGGTCTGGGGTATGTAGGACTCCCACTTGCAGTGGAGAGCGGTAAACTATACAATACCATAGGGTTTGATATTGACCAGACCCGCATTGCCGAGCTTAAATCTGGAAAGGATCGAACACTGGAAGTTTCTACGGTAGACTTTGAAGCTTCGGATAAACTAAGCTTTACGAACGAAATCATTGACTTGACGGTATGCAATTTCTACATCGTCACAGTACCAACCCCAATAGACGAGTATAAAAGCCCTGACCTTAGGCCATTGATTTCTGCAACCAAAATGATCGCCACAATATTGAAAGAAGGTGACATTGTTGTTTACGAATCGACAGTATTCCCAGGATGTACAGAAGAAGTTTGTGTACCCATATTGGAAATTGAGAGCGGTTTGATATTCAATAAGAATTTTCATTGTGGGTATTCTCCTGAGAGAATCAATCCGGGAGACAAGGAACATAGAATAAATAATATCTTAAAGGTAACAAGCGGAAGCAATGATTACGTAGCTGAAAAAGTAGATGATTTTTATAAATCATTTATCCATGCTGGAACACATAAAGCCTCATCCATAAAAGTGGCAGAAGCAGCGAAAGTTATTGAAAACTCGCAGCGTGATGTGAATATTGCTTTCATAAACGAGCTAGCCTTAATTTTTGATCGATTAAATATAGATACTTCAGAAGTACTGGAAGCAGCAGGTACAAAATGGAATTTTCTTCCTTTTCGTCCTGGCCTAGTCGGCGGCCATTGTATAGGAGTGGATCCATTTTATCTTACCCAGAAGGCCGAATCCTTAGGGTACCATCCACAAGTCATTCTTTCTGGACGAAAAATCAATGATCAAATGGGACAATATGTTGCCCAAACAGTCATCAAAATGCTTTCAAAAAAAGGAAAGCTGAGTAATAAAACCAAGATTTTAATTCTTGGTTTTACCTTTAAAGAAAACTGTCCTGATACAAGAAATACAAAAGTCATTGATATTTATAATGAACTCATTTCGTTTGGACTCCAGGTTGATGTTTTTGATCCTCAAGCCGATGCGATGCAGGTAGAAGTAGAATATGGATTGAACTTGTCAGAATCCATAGAGAAAGAATATGATTCTGTTATTCTAGCTGTTGCTCACAAAGAATTCGAGTCACTGAATTGGGAAACTATAAGAACAAAGACAACAATTATTTATGATGTTAAAAGTACCCTTCCAAAAAAGCTAGTAGATGGAAGACTATAAAGAAAATATAATCCCACATGCCCATTCTGTTAATCTTGAAGATCGGGTAAAAAAGAATGGATTCAGACCAAAACTGCTTTGGTTTACCGGCCTTTCAGGTTCCGGTAAGTCGACCCTAGCAAGTGCATTAGAAGCTCACTTTCACAATCAAGATTTTAATACTTACATTCTTGATGGAGATAATATTCGTAGTGGACTGAATAATGACCTTGATTTTTCAGAAGAAAGTAGAAAAGAAAATATTCGAAGGATATCCGAAGTATCTAGACTTTTTGTGGATGCAGGTGTGATTGTGTTGACTGCCTTTATTTCTCCCTTTAAAGAAGATCGTGAGGCGGCAAAAAAATTGGTAGGCGAAGAATACTTCCTTGAAATTCACGTTGATTGTCCCCTAGAAGTATGTGAGCAACGCGACGTTAAAGGATTATATAAAAAAGCAAGAGCAGGAGAAATCAAGTACTTTACAGGAATTACTTCTCCATTTGAAGCTCCTGAAAATCCAGATATTAGAGTAAATACCGCAAAAAACTCATTGGAGGATTGTCTCAAATTATTAATTGAAGAAATACAACCGAAAATAAGATTATGAAGAATTATAATCTCACACATTTAAAAGAACTGGAAGCTGAATCCATCTATATATTACGAGAGGTCGCCGCTCAGTTTCAAAAACCAGCCATCCTATTTTCTGGTGGTAAAGATTCAATTTGTATTACTCATTTAGCAAGGAAAGCTTTTCATCCAGCCAAAATTCCATTTCCATTAGTTCATATTGACACAGGACATAATTTTCCAGAAACCATAGAGTTTCGTGACAATCTGGTGAAAGAACTTGGAGCAAAGCTTATTGTGGGTTCTGTACAGAAATCCATTGATGATGGCCTTGCAGCTGAAGAAAAAGGAAAGAATGCAAGTAGAAATGCGATTCAGACTGTAACTCTTTTGGACACTATCGAAGAATATGGCTTTGACGCATGTATAGGCGGAGCGCGGAGAGACGAGGAAAAGGCAAGAGCCAAAGAAAGATTCTTTTCGCATAGAGATGAGTTTGGCCAATGGGATCCGAAAAATCAGCGACCTGAGCTTTGGAATATATTCAATGGCAAGCAAAGTTTTGGTGAACATTTTAGAGTCTTCCCCTTGAGCAACTGGACAGAAATGGACGTTTGGCAATACATCATGGCAGAAAACATCGCTATCCCTTCACTTTATTTTGCCCATCAGCGTGATGTAGTGTGGAGAAACAACACGTGGCTCCCGGTTTCGGATTTCATCCAAATTGAAGAAGCTGAGGAAGTGGTTAATAAGAAATTAAGATTCAGAACGTTAGGTGACATCACCATTACAGGAGGTATAGAGTCAGATGCAGATACGTATGAGAAAATCGTGGAAGAAGTAGCTGCTGCACGGCATACCGAACGAGGTAATCGAGCAGATGATAAGCGATCAGAAACTGCAATGGAGGATAGAAAGAAAGAAGGGTATTTTTAATCACTATTAAAAAGAAGAAATGGAAGGATATTTAGATATGGAATTGTTGCGCTTTACTACTGCAGGAAGTGTTGACGATGGAAAAAGTACCTTAATCGGCCGATTACTATACGATTCAAAATCGATTTTTGAAGATCAATTAGATCAAGTAAAGCAAACAAGTGAAAGAAGAGGCGCTACAGAGGTTGATCTAGCTCTTTTGACAGATGGCCTTAAGGACGAGAGAGAACAGGGTATAACTATTGATGTAGCCTACAGATATTTCGCCACCCCAAAGCGAAAATTTATCATAGCTGATACGCCAGGGCATATTCAGTATACACGAAATATGGTAACAGGAGCATCTACAGCAAACGCTGCATTGATATTGATAGATGCAAGGAATGGAGTAATTGAACAAACTTGCAGGCACTCCATCATTGCCTCACTATTACAAATCCCACATATTATTGTTTGTATCAATAAGATGGATCTAGTGGATTATTCAGAAGAACAGTTTAACAAGATCAAAGCGGATTTCGAAGACTTTGCTTCTAAATTGGATGTCAAAGATGTTCGCTTCATCCCAATAAGTGCACTTAATGGTGATAACGTGGTAAATCGAAGTAAGGAAATGTCTTGGTTCGAAGGATCCACACTGCTTTATACACTTGAAAACCTGCATATTGGTAGCGATCACAATCACATTGATTGCAGATTTCCAGTGCAAACAGTAATTAGGCCTCAGACCGATGAACACCATGATTATAGAGGATATGCAGGAAGGATTGCTGGAGGTGTCTTTAAGCCAGGAGATGAAATCACTGTATTGCCATCCGGTTTTACTTCAAAAGTAAAATCGATAGATACTTTCGAGGGTTCAGTTGATGAAGCTTTCGCGCCAATGTCAGTAACAATCACTTTAGAAGATGATATTGACATTAGCCGTGGAGATATGATTGTAAGGACAAACAACCAACCTGAACCAAAGCAAGATATAGACGTAATGCTATGCTGGTTGAACAACAAAGGTCCCCAGCCAAGAACTAAGTACACCATTAGACATACAACAGCTGATGCAAAAGCGATGATAAAGGATATTCGTTACAAGCTGGATATCAACTCTTTGCATAGAAACGAAGAGGATAAAAATATCACTGCAAACGATATTTGTCGAGCTCAGCTCAGAACTACCAGACCATTACTGGTGGATTCATATCGAAAAAATAGAAATACTGGGAGTATTATTCTAGTAGATGAAGGTACCAACGAAACGGTTGCGGCCGGGATGATCATTTAATGATGGATATAGAAAAACTATTAGAAGTTGCTAAAATGGCGGCTTTCGCAGCAGGTGATGAGATTTTAAAAATTTATGAGTCAGGTGACTTTTCGATTGAAGCAAAATCTGATGATTCGCCATTAACACTTGCTGATAAAGCAGCCCATTTGAAAATTGTCAGCTTTCTTGAGGAAACTGAGATCCCGATCTTGAGTGAAGAAGGGAGAGATATCAGTTATGAAGAACGCTCGAAATGGGAATATTTCTGGATGGTGGATCCATTGGATGGGACAAAAGAATTCATCAAAAAAAATGGGGAGTTCACAGTCAATATTGCGCTCATTCACAGAGGGGAATCGATATTAGGCGTAGTTTATCCACCGGTAATTGGTGAGATGTATTGGGCAATTAAAGGAAAAGGCTCATACGTAGAAGTGGCTGAAGAAATAAGAGAATTGAAGACAACCAATAAGCAACTTAGCGAGTCAGGAATAAGAGTTGTAGCTTCTAGATCGCATATGAGTCCTGAGACAGAGCAGTATGTGTCAAAACTGATAAATCCCAGTATTGTTTCAAAAGGAAGTTCATTGAAGTTTCTGTTAGTCGCTTCAGGAGCTGCCGATGTATATCCTCGATTAGGCCCTACTATGGAGTGGGATACAGCTGCAGCTCATGCAATTGTGCAGGAAGCTGGAGGAAGCGTTGTGCTAGAGGATGGTAAAACAGCCTTAAGCTACAACAAAGTGGACTTATTAAATCCATACTTTATAGTTTTACCATTTTAATTTGGAATCTGCAAAGGCATGAAAATAGTTAAGTATTGTTTGATCCTTTTAGTAATATTTTGTGGTTCGCAAAGTGCTGCCCAAGACATTGATAACTTATCCGTAAGTGATTTAAACTCAGTCAACATAGACGAGTTGTCTGATACTCAAATTCAGCGGTTTCTTGATAGAGCGCAGGAGAGTGGTCTTACTCTTGAGCAGTTGGAGATTGTAGCACAGCAGAGGGGAATGTCTGTGTCGCAGATAAGTAAGCTT
Source organism: Ekhidna algicida (assembly GCF_051379705.1). Lineage (GTDB taxonomy): Bacteria > Bacteroidota > Bacteroidia > Cytophagales > Cyclobacteriaceae > Ekhidna. The sequence goes on from NZ_CP179868.1 coordinate 2,620,134, forward strand.
AGAAACAGAATTAGACAACTGCAGCTAGGTTCCTCTGATGAAGGTCAAATCCCATCGGCTTCAGATAGGCTTAGAGAGAGAAATGATGAAGAAACAGATGAATATTCATTTTTTGAATTCTTAAATGATGCGGACTCAATCAATGCGGGCAAATTGGAAATATTTGGAATGGATATCTTCAAAACTGCTGAAATTGCATTTGAACCATCACTAAATGTGGCAACACCGCAGAACTATATTCTGGGCGCAGGAGACGAGATTATTGTTGACGTTTATGGAGCTTCTGAAATCACATATCAGGAATTGATTAGCCCAGATGGGACTATATTAATTAGTGGCTTGGGTCCAATCAGTCTTGCTGGAATTAGTGTTAAAGAAGCTAAAAATCGAATTTTCAACCGATTATCTTCAATTTACTCTGGACTAAAAGGAAGAAATCCAAATACTTTTATTCAGGTTTCGTTGGGGCAAGTGCGATCGATAAAAGTAAATGTGGTGGGAAATGTAGTCCAGCCAGGCACGTATGAATTGTCATCATTTTCAACAGCATTCAACGCACTTTATTTCGCCGGCGGACCGACGGAAAACGGATCATTAAGGCAAATAGAAGTATTTAGAGGTGGCCAGCAAATTGCAACATTAGACGTTTACAAGTATCTCTACGAAGGAGAAGACGATCAGAATCCTCAGTTGCAAGATCAGGACGTTTTAATTGTAAAGCCCTACATAAATAGAGTGAAGCTTGCCGGGAATGTTAAGCAGCCGGCCATTTATGAACTAACTGAAAATGAAACAGTTGATTATCTATTTAGCTTTTCCGGTGGGTTCAATAATACTGCTTTCAAAGATTTCATAACAATTGATAGGGCAGGAGTAGTGGAGAGGGAGGTTTCTACCATTAATCGATCTGATTTTGCAACAGAACGAGTCATGGATGGAGATTCAATTTACGTGACAAAGATATTAGATACATATGCCAATCGTGTAAAGCTGGAAGGAGCAGTGAATAGACCTGGATATTATGAATTAACGCCCGATCTTACACTTTCTACTTTAATTGAAAAGGCGAATGGATTGAGAGAAGATGCTTACATGAAGCGAGGCAATGTTATCCGACTATCCAAGAGGCTCTCGCTGAAAAACATTTCTTTTGATGTTCAAGAATTAATAAATGGTAAACAAGATGTTACTCTCAGCCCTGATGACATTATTCGTATTTCCTCCATTTTTGATCTGAATGAAGATCAAATAATTACAATTGATGGTCAAGTTAGAAATCCTGGTGTCTTTCCATATATTGATTCGATGACTGTTGAGGATATAGTTGGCCTCTCAGGAGGGTTGAAAGAAGACGCAAGTGCTTCAACAATAGAAGTTGCTCGCAGACTGACAATTGATGATGACATTACCAAATCGTCTGAGATTTACACATTTGAAATAAATCGCGATTTAGGCATTAATGATGAAGCATCTGATTTCTTATTACAGCCATTTGATCTTGTATTGGTGAAATCTACCCCCTTCGTAAGGCAGCATAAGGTTGTGAAAATTGAAGGGGAAGTGAATTTCCCAGGATATTATGCGCTAGAGACGAATGAAGATAATATTTCAGATTTAATAAAGAGAGCTGGAGGATTGACCAAATATGGATACCCAAAGGGATCTTCACTAATAAGACGAACAGAGTATTTCAGAACAGAGTTTGAAAAAGAGGAGCTTCAAGCCCTATTGGAAGCCAGGCGTGAAGAATTAGAAAGTAAGTTCATCAATGAAAATCCTGCAGGGTTGGAAAATTATGATCATATTGAAGATCAACTTGCTAAATACGAAAAGGAGTTAACGGAAGCTCTTAAAATCGAAGATTCTTCAAACGATCTTGAGGCCAGAATTTTTCGAGCTCAAGAACTTCGTAAGTTATTAGTTCGAGATTCAGTAAGTGGAGCAGATGCCTTAATTGATCGGCAAGCCATAGGTATTGAGTTGGATAAGATTATTGATCAACCTGATTCTAATTATGACCTGACATTAAAAGATGGTGACTTAATTAGTGTGCCAAGAAAGTTTGAAACGGTGCGTGTTCAAGGCGAGGTTCTATATCCTAACATGGTGAAATTTCAGCAAGGAGCTTCATTAAAAAAATACATTTCAGCTTCGGGTGGATTTTCATCGAAGGCGAAAGTTGGGAAATCCTATGTGGTATATGCGAATGGGTCTGCACAGCGCACAAAGAAGTTTCTCTTCTTAAAAATTTATCCACAAATAAGACCAGGAGCTGATATAATAGTACCTCAGAAGGAAGCAAAAGAGAAAATTGATGCCAGAGAAATTATAGCACTAACATCTGCTGTAGGTACCATGCTATTGGTAATTGATAGGTTAAGTAATTAACAAATGGAAAAGAGTAAAATCATAAATGGTGAAGAGCTTGATCTATTAGAATTAATCAGATCCATTTGGGAACGCAAAATATATCTACTCAAGGTCGTATTCATTTTTGCCGTTATTGGATTAATTATAGCCTTCACGTCAAAAGTTGAGTATGAAACTCAATGTAGACTACTTCCTGAAAATGAGGAGGGGGGTCTTTCAAGTTTAGGTGGACTGGGAGGACTAGCGGGTTTAGCAGGAATTAATTTAGACATGGGCGAGAGCAATGGGCTAAGTACACAACTTTATCCAGAGATCCTAAAGAGTACACCTTTTCTCACGAAACTAATCAACACACCAATATTCTTTGAGCGCCTGGATACAACCACAAGTAGTTTCTATTATTTTGAAGAAATAGATAACCCTTCACTTTTAGGATGGATTGGGGAGTTTACCCTCGGATTGCCGGGTAAGCTTGTCAAATTATTTAAGGAAGAAAATGGGGAGGTAAAAGAATATGGTTTTGATCGTTTTTCAGAAAGTGATTGGGCGATCATTGAAAGTTTTTCTGAACGAATCGCCATTTCAATTGATGATGAAACAGGGACTGTGACTATATCGTCGGAAATGCCTGACCCTGTGGCGGCAGCTGACCTAACCGCATTGGTCTTGAAAGAATTGACTCAAAAAATCTCAGAATATCGAACCGAAAAATCGAGGATAAATCTTGAGTTTATAAGGAGCAGGTTTGATGAATCGAAGGCAGAGTATGAGAAAAAACAGAATGAACTAGCAAGGTTCACAGATAGAAATCGAAATATAGCCAACTCAATTGTACAGAATGAATACGAAAGGCTCCAGAATGAATTGAACATTACCTTTGAAGTTTACAAAAGTTTAGCAGGTCAACTTGAGCAGGCGAAAATAAAACTGAAAGAAGACACACCCATATTCACAGTCTTGGAGCCAATTAAAATTCCGGAAGATAAGAGTAAACCTAAACGACTGATTATTTTATTGGGATTTTGTTTTGTTGGTTTTCTTCTATCAGTTGTTCTAATAGTGGCGAACTCCATGAAACGTCATTAAAAATGAATCAATATGGAATTTTATCTTACTTGAGTCGTTCTGGATCTACTTTTCTAAGCGATAAACTGAATAGATATCGGGATATTTGTGTGACTTTGGAAGCCTCTTTTCCACCTGAACTTTTAGGTATTCAAGGTTACAAGACGGTGAACTTGTTAAATGAGAAAAATCTCAGACGCTTCATAAAAGACATAGAATTATTAAGTAAGGTCAGAAATTGGGAATTGGATAATGGATTGATTATTCAAAAATTATTAAAGTTATCATTTCCGATCACAGGGATTCAAGTATTTAAAACCTATTTGGATTGTTTTAAAGAGAAGTACAAACCATATGCCAAGGCAGTCATCTATAAGGGAAGCCCGGTAATGCCATGGACCGTTCCGCAGCTGCTTGATAAATCAAATCAATTTAAAGTTATCTATCTTCAAAGAGATCCCAGAGCAATATATTCATCTCAAATAGCAAATAATTTGCCGTATAGCAGTAGGAAATTCACTCAGTCACCTTTTGAAGTTGGATTGGATTGGAAGAATACAAGCAAAGCAGTTGAATTTTGTGATTCGGATTTTTTTTTAAAAGTTAGATATGAAAATTTAATCGGTTCTTCCAAAGGATTCGATGAAATTATTCATTTTCTTAATGTCCATTCTGAGCTGGACAACAATACATTTGACTACAGTCAAATTCTACCAAAAGAAGAGCGATCCATTCATTCAAATATTAATAAACCGAGAAAGGCTCATTATATTGATAAATGGAGGGATCAGATTAGTCCTGAAGCTGCTTCTATGATCGATTGGTTGTGCAAGGATTATTTGATGAAAGAAAACTACGAAATATATGCTGAATTTGATACTAACGTGATCTCTCAAAAGTATGTCAGGTATGTCAGAAGTACTCGCATAAAAAAACTAATAGGCAGTTTAAATAAAATGCTAAAGCAGCCATCATTGTATCTTCGAAGATTAAAACTAAGGCATTGATTTCTATTATTATTCCGTGTTTCAATGGCAGTGAAGTTATATGTCAGGCTATCGAGAGTTGTTACAGGCAAGGAGTTGATGAGCAGGATTTTGAGATCATTGTAGTTGATGATCATTCAGATCAACCTGTTAATCTGCAAGTGGATGATCGCTCAAATGTCACTTGTATCAGGAATTCTATGAATCTTGGTCCCGCGGCTTCTCGAAATGAAGGAATTAAAGTTTCAAAAGGAGAATTTATAGCTTTCCTTGATTCAGACGATCTAATGATAAATGGACGTTTAGGTAAGCAGCTAGCATTTTTAAATGAGAATAATCTTGATTTTGTGATAAGTGCAATTAGGGAAAGAGGAATAGGAGGAACTGAGAAGGATATCGTTTTTGAAATACCTGAAAACAAGAATGAGCTCACCACACATATTTTTCTTGATAAAATATACTCGATTACACCAACGATTTTTTTTAAAAAATCAATTCTAGAAGAGACTGGACTTATGGATGAGTCGCTACGTCATTTTGAAGACAAAGATTTTCTTTTGAGAGTTGTGAAAAAAAGATCAATTGGATATATCGATGAACCTCTATTGCTTCGTAGAGTTTTTGCAACCGGAATATCAAGATCTGTTGATGAAGATAAGTTTATGCGTTCAAGGAAGCAGTTCTATGAAAAAGCCATCGAGCTATACCCATTTTTAGAATATAATAAGGGTAAATTTTGGGCTATACAATTTCGAGGATTTGGTAAACTTTCACTTCAGGCTAATCAACCTAAATTGGCATTGAGTTATCTGTTAAGAAGTTTTAGAGCTAATCCGAATTTAAAATCTGTCATCTATCTTGCTAGTGTTTTTTTACCACCATTGAGAATTCCGCTACTAAAAAAATAAACGTTGAGCTATCGAAAGCAATTATTAAAGGGTGGAATTTCAGGAGGACTGGCCTCTGGAATGGGACAGGTTGGAAGCGTATTTCTTCGATTCTATCTAAGTAGGCTTCTTGGTCCAGCAGGCGTTGGACTGTATGAAGTTGGGATTTCAATTATTAGAATCAGCTCAGCAATCTCGCAGGGTGGTGTTAGTCAGATAATGGTCAAGTTTCTCGCTCAAGAGGAAGATAAAGATCTTAGAAATCAATTTGTAAGAGCAGGCTTATTCGCTGTTTTACTCTTCTCCATTTTTATCTCAACCTCTCTTATTATTGGTAAGGACTTTCTGAATTCTGAATTATTAAAAAGTGATTCAGATTTAATTTTTTGGGTGATTATTGCAGCGGTACCTCTCTGGTCAATGAACCAGTATTTTGCTCTTAGCCTGCGCGGAATCAATAGGATAGGTGAAAGCATTGCAATTCAGGCGGGCTTGTTTCCTTACTTGTTAATGTGTGCTATTCTGATTTTTTCATTCGATAGATTAAGTTTAAATAACCTGTTTCTTTCGGTCCTTATATGCCTATTGATTATCAATATCATCGGAGGGATTTTTTTGAAGCTAAGAGCATCGTTAAAAGTAGAAAAAGTTAAAGAGTTTTATAGAAGACTATTCTCCAGATCTTTCCCTGTTTGGCTTGTTTCAATTGCCAGAATACTCTCATTGAGGCTAGATAAAGTTATTCTCGCCCTCTATGTCTCGACTGATCAGGTTGGAATATACTCCATTGGATTTATTCTTGCTTCTTTATTGCAATTTGTACCGGGCTTTATTTCCCCAGTTTCTCAACCACTACTTGCAAAATATTTGAACGATAAGAACCAAACTCAGAAACTCTATCAGGATCTTATACTATTCACTACAATTTTAATGCTCCCAGCATTAATGTTTTTAGTCGTTAATGGGGAGTATATTTTGTCACTCTTTGGGAAAGATTTTGAATATGGCTATACGGTAATGATTGTTCTAAGCATAGGTTTTTTCTTCAATGGATTTGTAGGACCAACGGGCAACATAATGATAATGGGAGACCAACAAAAGAAGTTGGCAATCATCCAATACGTGACACTTGCTCTTTTTGTCTTTTTGTCGCTGATAATTGTTCCTCACTATGGAATACTAGGAGCAGCTATTTGCAGATCTTTAATTTGGATATGCGCAGAGTTTGCAAAACTAATTTTGATTAATCGGATTTACGGATTGGTTCCCTTCCGAGTATTTGAGCTAAAGAAACTTCTACTTGCCACCTTTATTTTCCTTATGCTTGTAGTCACTTTAAGGGGACTTGAGAATGATTTTCTAAAGATCATCCTTTTCTTCATAGGTTGGGGTCTTATCTATTGGTTGATTTACAGAAATAATCTTAAAAGAATTTTCGCACTTATTCTAAAAAAAATAAGCTAAATTATTTTTGCCCATAATTTTTACAGCAGCACAAAATGAACGTTAAAAAGGAGTCCAGAAATATTTGGATTATAGGTTTCCCGAAAAGTGGAAATACATGGTTTTCATATTTAATAAGTTACATTTTCAACATGGAATTCCTTGATTATGAAAAACAACATACTAAACCAAAAAATGATACTGTCAGAGAATTAACCTCTGGAAGAGATGAAAATATTGAATCACCGTTCGACGGCCGTATTCTAAAATCACATAACAAGACTTCCAAAAAAGATGCTTTTGCTAAGGATATAAAGTTTTACATCCTACGAGATCCAAGAGATTGCTTTGTGAGTTATTACCACTATTTTAAATCTTATAAAGCAGGCGGCCCAACAGGTCTTGTATTTAACCTGTTAAGTATTTTAGGGAGAAGATATCAGATCCGTTGGTTTCTAAGCAATTGGAAGAAACATGTTGTCAATGGATCAAGTAGTTGTGAAACGATTTTTAAATATGAATCCTTACTTGAAGGTGGAGAAAAATATTTGGAATCTAAGCTAAGTAAAATTGGTCTGCCTATTGATTTGACACGTGTAGGCACTTCTTTCGAGTATTTCAGTTTTAGTAAGCTCTCAGGAGGAAGAAAGCCAGGAGATGGGGATAATAGTAATTTCTTTAGAAAAGGAGTGAGTGGCGATTGGGTGAATTTCTTGAACGAAACAGAAGTGAGTATGTTTGACTCTGCACTAAAACTCTATAACGAGTTAGATTAAATTAGTCAGAAAGGACTATTCAAATTAGCAATGAATTCATCAACTAAATATTTGAGAATATTTAACCGATCCAAAGTAGCCAACTTTTTGGAAGGGACACTCTCTTCTGATATAGATGTAGAAAACGTGACTTTGATTATTGGGTTCTGGAGAAGCGGGACCACTTATTTACTTGAAAGTCTGCAAAAATCAACTAATTCAAGAATATGTTTTGAACCCTTTCAAGATCTTGCCTTGAAAGAAAATAAGTTGAATTATCAGGGCTTTGAATTCAACTTCGAAGGAGAAAGAATAAATCAGTTTTATCCCATAGTCAAAGCCAACGCTGAAGATTCGATGTATGATGATTTTTTTGACGATCTTGTTCACGGCCATATAAGTTCAGCTTACACTCGAAGAACACAGCCTTTGAGAGCGCTGAATTCAAACAAGCTGATCGTAAAAATGATAAGAGCTAGTTTGGTAGCCGCATACCTACAAAAGAGATGTCACCTAAAAACAATTTTTATAGTAAGAAATCCTGCAGGAGTTATCTCAAGTATTGTGAGAGAAAAAGGAGGCACAAAAGCCATTAAAACCTGTTTGACAAATGATAGATTTATGAATTATCTGATCGATTCTATAAATAAAGAATCGAATTATTTGGATGGAAAGATGGATGTTGTTGAAAAATATCGAGTAAACGATGTTGGAAAAATTACATTACTCTGGTGTATCCTTAACTACATTCCGCTAAAACAAATCGAATCAGACCTATTTAATCCTCAGGTGATTAAGTATGAAGATCTTAGCACTAATCCAATTGATGTATTGAGTAAGCTAACAGGTGTCAGCTTAGATCCAACTAAAATTGACTTTAATTCCAGCACAACAAAGAAAGAAAGAAAAAGAAGTAATAAAGTGAGAATCAATAGCTGGGAGACCGAGTTATCTCATGATCAAATAGAGCTGATTTTCAATATTGTTAATGATTTTGAAGATGAACTTTTCTTACCCTTTATAAATAGTTAAGGAAAAAAGAGTGGAAAAAATCCAGTTAGTATACATTGCACCAAGTGGTCATAGCGGATCCACTCTATTGGATGTTATTCTTAACCAAAGTACTGATACTTTCAGTGTTGGCGAATTCATGTTTTTTGATGAATGGGTAAAAGAAGATCATAAATGTAGTTGCAATAAAAATGTGTCGCAGTGTAGGTTCTGGCATGAGATTATTAGCAGCTTTGAAAGCCAATGCGTTAGTCTAAGAGGGCCACAAAAACTAGTTGACAGGTTTACATTAATGAGTAGCTTTTCGAAAGCTGAACGTAAAAATTACTATCAAGCAAATCATAAGTTGCTAAGCGAAGTTCAAACAAAGTCTGGAGCCAGAATAATTATTGATTCATCTAAGTCAATCTCGCGATTAAAGTTACTTCACTCTTCAGGCCTTTTCGATATTAAGGTAATACACCTTATTAGAAATGGATGGGATTATGTTTCAAGTGGTAAAAAGCCAAAGAGAAGGACGAGCCAAGAAGGTGATAGTTTCACAAAAGGGTTGGCAGTATGGAGAACTGCTTTGAGATGGTTTCTTACTAATAGAATCTTAGAAAAATTTATTAGAAAAAATGATATTTCATATATGCTTGTTCGATATGAGGATTTATGTAATGACACGAGGAATACAATAAGTAAACTCAACGAGTTTCTGAATCTTGAAATTAAAGAAAACTTAACTAAACTTGACCTGAAGGATATTCACAATATCAGCGGAAGTAGATGGCGCCATAATGACCATCTAGTTATCAAAAGTAGCAGTTCTTTTAGAGATAGCAACTTGAGCACTTTGGAGAAATTGTCCTTTAACCTGATTGCGGGTTCATTGTTAAGAAAGTACTACAATATTGAGGATTAGCTTTTTTTATTTAGAGAGAATACTTCTAATTGGGGTTTTCATTGGCTTTTTTATCCCTTTATCTAAGCAATTAGGGATCATCCAACTATATATCTGGATGATCCCAGCCACGGGGATTTTTATATTAAAATTTATTAGAAAGTATTATCAAGGTGATTTCACAATCAAAAAGCCTGATTTTTGGGAGATTTCAATTCTATTCTTATCTGTATTATTGATAGTCAGTACAATTTTTGGTGAAAATCCAGCTCCAAATCTAGCCTCTGCAATTACATTTATTTTCACCTTAAGCTGGGCAAGCTATTGCAGACATTCTTACAATAAAATTATAAAGTCAAACGACGTTATAAATGCAATTTGGATCATGGCTTTTGTTCAATCTTTTTTTGCTATTCTGCAGCAATTGACTGGATCAGAAATCGGCAATTTTCAAAGTTACTTTGGCGATGAAGTTGAATCTGGAGGGGATGTATTTCAAGCGATCATTAGCCGTGTAAAGGGTACTTTAGGGCACCCTAATTTGGTGGCAAATTGGCTGGTAATATGTCTTCCATTTATGCTGACTACAAATCCGATTATTATCAAACCCATTAGCCGAATCATAAGATCCATAGTAATAATAATGGTATTTATAGCAATAGCATTCACCTTCTCACGGGCAAGCATTGGAATACTATTTCTGCTTTTAATAATGCTTTATGGACTATATCATCTGGTAAAAATCACATTGAAAATTTCTTTTAAAGTCAATATTGTCAAACTATTCATCTTAGTCTCAATTTTCGCTTCTTCAGCTTATTTTATCTATCAAAAAAAGGAGCTTATTGATCGTATTGTTGATCTGGGGTATGAACGAATTAGTGAAACATTTGAAGGTGCAAATACAAAGACTTCTGGTGACTTTAGAATGGCTATGAATTATGAGGGTGTCAGATATATGAAAGGTACCCTCGTCTTAGGGATTGGATATGAAAATAGTAAGCTTATTTGGAATGATTATGAAAGCTCCATTCCATCGTGGTGGCATCACAGGCCGCACAATATATTTATCATATTTGGCATAGAAGCTGGGGTAATTGGATTATTCTTTTTTACAATAATTGCACTTACTCCATTAAAAAGACTTTTAGTCTCCAACTGGCTTAATAATTCATTTTCTTTCTCTTTGACTTTTGCGATTATTGCCTGTTTAGGTTTCTGTCAGGTTTATATCACGCCTATTGCAGGTGAGTTTGCACCTATATTTTTTGGTCTTTTGGGGCTAGCAATGGGTCATCTAGATCACTTAAAATTATCGTCATTGAATGATAATTTATCTTAAAAAATTCAGATATCAATAACCATTCTCCCATTCGAAGAGCCTGTTTTTTAAAAAAGCAGCTTTTGGTAAATCGAAATCCCCCTTGAAAAATTTTATCAATATTTGGAGTAATTAACTGATCAAGATATCCAGTCCTAAATCATCAGTCAGTATAATATTAAAATTAGTTTTGATTTCTGGCACTGCTTTATTAGGTGAGTAAAAGCTAAAAACAGACATAGCCACCAAAAGTGACAATTTCACGACTTGTTTCATTTAGCAAAAATCATATGTAGGATTATTAACTTCTGAAATGTAAAGATACTTTTGTGTTAGATTAAAATAGAATTAAAATTTCAATAGGATCTCTCAGACAAACTAAATAATTGACTAAACAGAATACTTTAATAGTAACCACGGAACAACACTTTCAGAAAGTGGGGAATATCATTTATGTTGTCGGCGATGAAGATATCGATTTTTGGCAGAGATATCTGAAAGTATTTGATGAGATACTTGTCATTGGGAGAGTATCATGCACCACTTCCAAACCGCCTAAGAGTAAAATATCATCAGGTCTTGGAGTAAGATTCTTGGAACTTACTGAATTTGATGGTATTTCAGGTTTGATTTTCAATTCAATAAATTTGATCAAAGTAATTTCAGAAAACGTTAGCGGCTCTCCTTATGTTCTATTAAGGGTGCCCGGATTACTAAGCTATCTTACCTTTTTGATACTTTTCTTTAAAAGGAAAAAATGGACGATGGAGGTTGTGGCAGACCCTCAAGAAGAAGCAAGCAATGCTGATAACTGGCTTGCTAGACTTTTTGCATCTGTAATTGTAACCATGACAAGATATATGTGCAAACGGGCAAGCAGCGTATCTTACGTTACCAGAGAAGTATTGCAAAGACGCTACCCATCTAATAGTTCTCAGAATTACTTTTATTCCAGTTTGAACATTACGATTGATCCTAAACATTTTAAGAACCGCAAAGAACTTATTGAATCTCAGCCGGATATTCTTACTTCCCCTAAACTAGTACTTGTTGGACGGATGAGTAAACCCTTCAAAGGGATTGATACAGCATTAAATATGCTGGCTTACGCGAAGAGAAAGGGTGTGAAGCCAACATTGCATTTGATTGGGGGTGGTCAGCTTTTATCGACTTATTTAAAGGAAGCTGAAAAATTAGGGGTTAATGATCAATGTACTTTCCATGGAGAGATTAGCGATAGAAGTGAGGTTTTGAGTATTCTGACACAATCTGACATCATGATCTTGCCATCAAGGCGCGAAGGATTGCCTCGTGCAATTATTGAAGCCATGTCACTCGGATTGCCTGTGATTGCATCCAATGTAGCTGGAATACCTGAATTAGTTCCTGAAGAATTGATGATTAATCCGAATGATCATATTACTCTTTTTGATCATGTGCACAAGCTTTCTTCGAATAAGGACTTAAGAAGAAACTTCTCTAACTATTTTTTTGAGCGATCCAAACCTTACGATCTACAAATTTTGGAGAATGCAAGGACATCATTTTACAAGTCTATCCTTAATGCTAATTAAGTTGATTCTCTGAAAGTAGAAGCACTTGCTTTTCTTTGAGCTCGTAGTTAGCGGTCTTATCCACCAATCTAAGTCCAGAATCTTCAATTTTGTACAGGTAATAGTTGCCTATATTTTTTAATTTCAAATTGACCAGTTGAGCACTTTCATTATGGTTGGCAATGAAACACATCTTGTTACCGGCCCTACTTGCTCCAGCAATTACAGATAATTCGCCTCTTGACTTAATGTCAAATCTATTACCATCAAGCATTGAGTAGTGTTGATACCCGTACCAGTTCTCTTTCTTTTTTGGGTTGCCATCTTGAAATTCAATTAAGTTATCCATCGACCCATTATCACAAGTTCCCCAGCAGGCTCGTCCGGCATACTTTACTCCATTCATTTCAAATGCCTCAAGCATTCTGATTGCATCAGCAAAATAATCTGTTTGATTTCGATTGCAATATTCATTGTAAATGATGCTTTCGATTCCCAATTTGTACCCAAGACTATCTTCATCAAGAAGTGATAGGTATCTAGGGATATCTAGAATGCACTTTCGAGGCGATTGACCAAGTGCATGAATGGAGAGCTGATTTAGTCGCAAAGGTAAGTCTTGGTTAATTTCCTTCCAACTTGCCATATATTTCAATGTACTCTCTATCAGATCGTAAGCTTCTTCTCCTGCAATACTGGGCCCAGCTATTTCTAATTGTGGGTATTTAGAATTGATGAAAGAAATAGTTTCGCAAAAAAAACGATTGAAGTTGTTATACGAATTGGGCCATTTTCTTTCTGAATTTGCTTCATTATAAATATCAATACTAATTCTAGAATAATATTTTTTTGGAATTTGACTCAATAAATTATCCGCATTGTTCAACCAGGTTGAATATCCTTCAAATGGGACCTCATTAGCTCTGTTATAAGTTTTTCGTGCATACTGATCTCCTAATACTAATTGAAGATGAATATCTGGGTAATTCTCTAATAATGGGGTCAATAATTCAAAATCCCACTCGTTGGTTCTCCAAAAATTAACCTTTAGCGGACTCAAATATTCATCCCAAAGTTTTGGTTCAGGCATGCTTATTAGGAAGCCTACTAATGGATTTAATTGATTATTATCATCCATGTTAGGCAGAGACAAAGATTTATTAAAATCAATTTCTACCAGATTGATATCTTGTGCACAGCTAAAAGTAGATACACAGGTTATGAATAGAATTATAATAGAATTTTTCACTTCAGATTTTAAGATCAATTATGGAAATGCAAGATATGAAGTATAGTTTTGTGGTCTCCAATTTTATCAAAAAACTTTGAAAGTAGCCTACGTACATGATGATCTGATGAGAAGAGGCGGTGCGGAAAGAGTGCTTCTTTCTCTTCATAAAATCTATCCAGAAGCCTCTATTTATACGCTAGCTTATAAAAAGAATAGAACTTATCCAGAGTTTATGGATATGTCGATAAAGACATCAATGTTTCAGGTTTTGGCAATTAATGAAACAATTATGAAATGGCTTTTTTACCCTCTTGGTGTTTGGGCCATGAAAAGACTTGATCTAACAGCATACGATTTAGTGATTATCTCTACAACTTTTGGAGGAAAGTATGTGAAAGTTTCGCCAGGAGCAAAGGTGTATACGTACTGTTATACCCCGTTTCGATTAGTATGGAGACCTGAATCTTACAATGTATATCAAAACAGTAAAGGGCTAAAAAGAAAGATTTTCGACGTTGTAATTAAGAGGCTAAAAAATATTGATCTTAAGGCATCGAAACGTACTGATTATTTCATAGCTATGACTAAAGCAATGAAGCAAAGAATAATTGATGCTTATCATCCGAGAAATGAAATATATATCATAAACCCACCTGTTAACTTTTTAAAGTTTCATGTTTCATCGGAGGTAGATGACTATTATTTAGTAGTCTCACGATTCGAACCATATAAAAAGGTAGATTTAGTGATTGAGACTTTTAATAGAAATGGGAAAAAGCTGGTAATTGTTGGGAATGGGTCACAGGAAAAATACCTTAAATCGATTGCTGCGACCAATATTGTTTTTAAACAAGGTTTATCACAGGACCAATTAGCGAAAACATATTCAAAATGCAGAGCTTTAATATTCCCGCAGCATGAAGATTATGGTCTCACTCCTTTGGAAGCAAACGCGTCTGGTCGTCCGGTGATTGCCTATAAAGGCGGTGGAGTCAACGACACGATGATAGAATATGTAGATAATGACAAAAACTCAACTGCTGTTCTATTTAACAATCAAACAGTTAAGGACATTCAAGCAGCTGTTGATACTTTTGAAGAATTAAGTTTTGATCCTAATTTTTTAAGAAGTCATGCTGAGAAATTTTCTGAAACTCAGTTTATAATGGAAATTGAAAAATTCATCAACAGCACAAAAAATTTAAAATGAAATCAGCATTAATAACCGGAATCACAGGTCAGGACGGAGCTTATTTGGCACAGTTACTTTTAGAAAAAGGTTATAAGGTATATGGTGCCTTTAGGCGAACAAGCAGCGAGAATTTTTGGAGAATCGAATACTTGAATTTGCGCAACAATCCAAATCTAATCTTGGTAGAACTGGATCTTACTGATCAGGCTAACATAATCCGAATCATTTCAAAATATGAGATTGAAGAGATATATAACTTGGCAGCACAAAGTTTTGTAGGGGTCTCGTTTGAAAAACCGATTATGACTGGTCTGATCACTGGTCTTGGAGTTACGCATTTATTAGAGGCCGTTCGCATCATAAACCCAAAGATTAAGTTTTATCAGGCTTCTACCTCCGAGATGTTTGGTAAAGTCCAAGAGATACCACAAAAAGAATCGACTCCATTTTATCCCAGAAGCCCATATGGAATAGCCAAGCTTTACGCTCATTGGATTACGGTCAATTATCGTGAATCATATGATATTTTTGGTTGTAGTGGAATTTTATTCAATCACGAATCTCCACTAAGAGGCAAAGAGTTTGTAACAAGAAAAATTACAGATACGGTGGCTAAAATAAAACTGGGGCTCCAAAAGAGCATGGAACTAGGTAATCTAGATGCAAAGAGAGACTGGGGTTTTGCAAAGGAGTATGTCGAAGGTATGTACCTAATGTTGCAACAAGATCAGCCTGACGACTATGTTTTAGCTACTGGGGTTACGAGCACCGTACGTGATTTTGTTTCACTGGCGTTCAAGGAAATTGGAGTAGATATTGAATGGTCTGGCAAAGAAGAAAAAGAGGTAGGAGTAGACTCGAGTTCTGGTAAAAAGATAGTTACAGTAAATCCTAAATTCTACAGACCGGCGGAGGTGGAATTGTTAATTGGGGATTCTTCTAAGGCAAAGGAAAAGTTAGGTTGGAATGCAGTAACTGATATTAAGCAGTTGACAAAGATTATGGTTAAATCTGACTTACAACGAAATCAAGATGGAGCATCTTTCTAATGAAACGGTATTAATTACTGGCATTGAAGGGTTCACAGGTAATCATTTGGCAACTTTTCTCAGAAAAGAAGGTCTTACGGTCATTGGTACCGCTTTAAAGCCTGCCGAATCTAATGTATTGGAATTAGATATTAACAATTCAAGCGATGTTAAGTCTGTACTAAGAAAGATAAGACCAGATTACATAATAAACTTAGCGGCAATCTCATTCGTCGGCCATCCGAATGCAATTGACTTTTATATTGTAAATACTTTGGGCACGGAGACAATTCTGAATGCGTTGATTGAAATTGATCATATACCCAAAAAAATTATAATCCCCAGCAGTGCAACTGTATATGGCAATCAAGGTGAGTCGGTTCTTTATGAAGAAATGAACCCACAACCCAATAACCACTATGGATGTTCAAAGCTGTCAATGGAAAAGATCGTAGCCTCATTTTTTTCAAAATTGCCGATTGTTATTACAAGACCTTTCAATTATACTGGCCCAGGTCAGGATACTAGTTTCATTATTCCAAAGCTGGTTCATCATTTTAAGTTAAGAAAGTCAGTAATAGAAATTGGAAATATTGATGTAAAGCGAGAATTTAATAGTGTGGATTTTGTCTCAAATGTTTATTACAGTCTTTTGAAAAGTGCTTCACATTCGCAGATTGTTAATGTCTGTTCATCTCAAACCTATTCGATCAAAGAAATAATAAGGAAATTGAAAGAGAAGACAGGACATGAAATTGAAATAAATATCAATCCAGCCTTTGTAAGAGAAAATGAAATAACAGAATTGAAAGGCTCTACTAAAAATCTTGGAACAATCATTGAAATACCCCAGAACTATTCTATTGATCAACTTTTGACACAGATGCTCGCTTAGTAGCTAAAGCAGTTAGTAGTATATTTGTGTGTATTTCAGACATCAATGCCATCTCACCAAAGATATTCTCAATATTTCCCAACCTTATTTCTGTTGACAGATTTAGGATGCTTGAATATTGGAGTGTTTATCTCTAATCAATATAGCTTTGGATATTTGATTCCAAGCTATGAATATCAGGTACTTCAGCTTTTATTAAATGTAATTTGGATTGGGGTATTCTTTAGTTCTCGACTACAGGAAATAAATAGAAACTCCAGGCTTCTGGATCACCTCAATAAAGTACTCACAGGTTTAGTAATTAACCTTTCCATTGTATTTGCTTTATGGTTTGCACTTGAGCCTGTAGATTATTCTAGGAAGTACCTCTTCATTACGTATTTAATTTTTTCAGTAGCAATACTCTTTTGGAGAAGTATCTGGCACTATGTGATTCGATACTACCGTATCAAAGGTTATAATATCAGACGAGTTGTTATAATTGGAAAAGGAGACTTGTCCGATTCATTGACCCAATATTTCAAAGAGTCTCCAGAGCTTGGGTATCAGCTCGTAGGCATTGTGGATGACAATGAACAAGCTGATGAAAAACTCAAAAACTTTGAGGAGTATACCGTTCAAAATAGAGCAGACGTTGTATTTTGTTGCCTGCCACATCTTCAGGATGAGCAAGTAAAGGATGTGATAGATTTTGCGGAAAATAATCTGATCAAAGTCAATCTAATATCACAATTCAGTAGACTTTTGAACTACAACCTCTCGATTGAACAATTTGGGAATATCCCGATAATTAATGTTAATTCAATTCCGTTGGATAGCCTGATAAATAGATTTATCAAGCGGATATTCGATCTCGTATTTTCCGGTATTTTTATTATACTAATTCTCTCGTGGCTTATCCCAATTATTGGCATACTGATAAAAATGGAATCCAAGGGCCCTATTTTTTTTAAGCAGAAAAGACATGGAAAAGACAATAATTTCTTTTTATGCTGGAAATTTCGAACCATGACGTTTAAAAAAAATGCAGAATTTAAGCAAGCCACAAAAAACGACAATCGAATCACCAAAATTGGAGCGATTCTTAGGAAGACGTCAATTGATGAACTGCCTCAATTCATCAATGTGTTTTTAGGTGATATGTCAGTAGTCGGGCCAAGACCACACCCAATCAAGTTGAATGAAGAATTTCAACCTAAAATTGATCGATTCTGGCAGAGACACGCAGTTAAGCCAGGGATTACTGGACTAGCACAAGCAAAAGGATTTAGAGGTGAGACAGCTGAATTGAGTGATATGAGCGGACGCGTAAAACTTGATCGATTTTATGTGAAAAATTGGTCATTGGTCCTAGATTTTAAGATCATTCTTTTAACCGCCCTATCCATCATTAAGGGAGATCAAAACGCCTATTAATCAATGAAAAATGTGCTCGTGACAGGAGGGCTTGGTTTTATTGGCTCTCATACCTGCGTAGAATTGCTTGAATTGGGATGTGATTTGACAATAATTGATAACCTGTCTAATACGAGCATACAAGTCAAAGATCAAATCAAAAAAATAACCGGTAAAACGTTTGACTTTATCAACCTTGATCTAACTGACTCAGCCAATCTGGATTCTATCTTTTCAACAAGAAATATTGAGGCTGTGATTCACTTTGCGGCCTTTAAAGCCGTAGGAGATTCTGTAGAAATGCCAATATCCTACTACAGAAACAACTTGCTATCTCTATTAAATATTCTTGAGATGTGCGAAAAGTATACTGTAAACAAGCTTGTCTTTTCATCATCATGCACAGTTTATGGGCAGCCAGAAACACTTCCAGTTACCGAATCTTCCCCTAAACAATCTGCGGAATCTCCATATGGGAATACAAAACAGATTTGTGAGGAGATAATTGAGGATTTTTGCCGAAGTAATAAAGACTTTAAAGCTGTTTCACTTCGGTATTTTAATCCTACAGGTGCTCACGAAAGTGCTCTTATAGGTGAACTTCCGCTTGGTGTTCCTACCAATCTCGTTCCATTCATAACACAGACCGCTGCTGGCTTAAGAGAGAAACTAAGTGTTTTTGGTGGTGATTATAATACCGCAGATGGTACTTGCATCCGTGATTACATTCACGTGGTAGATTTGGCCAAAGCCCACATAGCAGCTCTAGATTACACAGATCGGATGAAATCAAATTACGATTTCTTTAATGTTGGCACAGGAATAGGATATTCTGTTCTAGATGTTATTAATTCATTTGAAAAAGTCTCTGGACTAAAATTAAACTATCAAATAGTAGATCGAAGACCAGGTGATATTGAAAAAATATACGCAGATACAACCAAGGTCAATGATATCTTTGGATGGCACACTCATTATGATTTAGATGACATGATGAAATCAGCATGGGAGTGGCAAAAGAACTTAATGAAGAAATAAAGCTCCTATTCACCTATAAAATTCACCTATTTGGCGAAATAGTTATAATATCCCTATAAAAATTCACATTTTTGAGGCTGGATTAATCGCCTAATTCATATAGAATGATTCTACCGCTTGCCATAGCAACGGCGTTCTTAGTAACGCTTACATTAATGCCCGTGATTATTCGGGTGTTCAGATCTATTGATTTATTGGATCGGCCGGACAAGCGAAAAGTCCATAGCATAAGTACTCCGAGCTTGGGTGGCATTGGAATTTTTGCTGGAATACTATTTGGGCTATTGATCTCTGTTTCGTTTACAGATTTGGCCAGTCAAAAATACTTTTTAGGAGGCACTATACTCATTTTCCTGTTAGGAGTAAGAGATGATTTATCCAGTCTGCTTGCTCAGCATAAATTAGTGGTTCAAGTATTTGCTGCTTTTTTAGTTGTTTTTTTTGGTGGAGTAAGGATTGAGGGTCTCAATGGATTATTCGGAATAGAGAGTTTCCCATGGCTCTGGAATGAAATATTTTCAGTGTTCATAATTGTAGTTATGACCAATGCTTTCAATTTGATTGACGGTATTGATGGTTTGGCTGGATGTATTGCTTTAATCATTTCGGCATTTTTAGGTTGGGCTTCATTTCAAAGCGGTTATTTTGTCGATTCCGCTATCGCCTTTACAGTGGCAGGAGCCTCCATCGGTTTTCTATTATATAACTGGTATCCGTCAAAGATTTTCATGGGTGATACAGGCTCAATGGTTTTCGGCTTTATGCTTACCTCCCTCATGATTAAGTTTTTGACAACTCCTTCACCACCTTCAGTGATTTTGTCTCCTGTTGCTACAAGCTTGGCACTTTTCGTGGTTCCAGTTTATGACACACTGAGAGTTTTTCTGATACGATTTTTTACCGGCCGGCACCCACTAGCACCTGATAGAAATCACATTCATCATGTACTTTTAAAGTTAGGATTGAACCATGCTCAATCTACTCTATGTCTGTCTGGTTATAATATTCTCATCATAACTTTTGCAGTATTCTTCCAAGAAATAGGAGAACTTTGGATTATGTTAATAGTATCTATTGTAACCGTTGGAATAGGTATTCTGCTGGATCGAAAGGTTATGAAAAGGGTAGCAAACCGACTAGAAAAAATTATCCCACCAGAAATTAAATTAAGCAAATCTAAGACCCCGGTTTAATTGCTATTTTTGCGATTCAATTGAATTGCAAAAAAGATGCTGGACAAGGTAAAATCACTTATTTCGGAAGTAGAAAATACTACTGCAAAAACTGAGGGAGAAGTAGAAAATTTCCGACTCAAATTTGTTGGGAGGAATAATGTTATAAATGACCTTTTTGAGGAATTCAAGAAGGTTCCTTCAGATCAGAAGCGTGAACTTGGCCCGGCGCTAAACAACCTTAAAAATCTGGCTACAGCAAAACTTAAGGAACTCTCTAATTCGATAGGGTCAGCAAAATCCGCTAGTTCTGATGTAGATGTAACGCTTCCTGGGAATTACGCATCTGAAGGATCTATTCACCCAATTTCTCAAACCAGAAGTAGAATTATTGAAATTTTTGAAAGACAAGGGTTCAATGTGGAAGACGGTCCCGAAATAGATAATGATTGGAACAATTTCACTGCTCTAAACTTTCCGGAAAATCACCCTGCACGTGAAATGCAGGACACCTATTTCATTGAAAAAGATCCGGACATACTTCTTAGAACACATACCTCCAATGTTCAAATACGGTTGATGAAGAAGAAGAAGCCACCTATCAGGTCAATTATGCCTGGGAGAGTGTATAGAAATGAAGCCATTTCGGCTCGAGCTCATTGCTTCTTCCATCAGGTAGAAGGACTTGTAGTTGGTGAAAATGTAAGTTTTAGAGATCTTAAAAATACGCTATATCATTTCTCCAAGGAGATGTTTGGTAAGGATACTAAAATACGTCTAAGACCATCTTATTTTCCATTTACCGAACCCAGTGCTGAAATCGACATAAGCTGCTTCATATGTGGCGGGAGTGGATGTAAAGTATGTAAGCAAACTGGTTGGGTCGAGATTGCCGGCTCAGGGATGGTAGATCCCAATGTTTTAGAAAACTGCGGAATAGATTCTACCCGATATAGTGGATTTGCTTTCGGTATGGGAATTGAACGCGTGACAATGCTCAAATATCAACTGGATGATTTAAGACTCTTCTCAGAAAATGATGTACGTTTTCTAAAGCAATTCTAGAGAAGATCAGCGATTATCTTATCTTCAGAAATTCCTTCGGCTTCAGCCTTGAAGTTTCTTACTATTCTGTGTCTGAGGACAGGCACGGCAACAGATTTCACATCTTCAATGTCTGGTGAGTATTTCCCGTTGATTAGCGCATTGCATTTGGCTGCTAAGATTAAGAATTGGCCTGCTCTTGGCCCTGCACCCCACTCAAGGTAATCCTTAGAAATATCATCGGCTTTTTCTCCATCAGGTCGAGTTTTGGCAACAAGGTTGACAGCATATTCAAAGACATTATCAGCCACTGGCACTTTTCTTATTAGATGCTGGTAGTTAATGATTTTTTCTTTGCTTACTACTTCGTTTATTTCGCTTCCTTGATCTGAGGTTGTGCTTTTTATGACTTCAATTTCATCTTCGTATTTTGGATAATCCAACTTGATCATGAACATAAATCTATCAAGCTGCGCCTCTGGTAGCGGATAAGTACCTTCTTGTTCAATGGGATTTTGTGTTGCCAAAACAAAGAAGGGTTTATCCAAATCATAGTTTGCTCCAGCGATTGTCACCGCACCCTCTTGCATGGCTTCCAGCAATGCAGATTGAGTCTTAGGAGGTGTTCTGTTAATTTCGTCTGCCAAGATTACATTTGAAAAAATTGGACCTTTGATGAATCGAAGGTTACGTTCTTTATCTAGTGTCTCAGCACCAAGAATATCCGAAGGCATCAAGTCGGGAGTAAACTGAATGCGATTAAAATCGAGTCCCAGGCATTTAGATACTGTTTGCACTAAAAGTGTCTTAGCAAGTCCGGGTACACCGACAAGCAAAGAGTGTCCATTACAAAAAAGTGAAGTGATTAGTAACCTGACAACTTCTGATTGACCGATGATTTTTTTAGAAATTTCGGTTTCCAGATTGATAAAATCTTGAGCCAATTCATCTGCGAGTTTAACATCCTTCGTTTCTGCCATTTATTTTCGGTGTTTTTCTACTTTGATCTACTCTTAATCGAAATCTAGTTGTCGATGTTACAATAATCGTACTCAGGATCGATTTCTATGAACACATTATCTCTTGCTTTATCAAACCAAAGGGATATTTTGCTATTCTTCTTTTGAGCTAAAGTTGCCGCTGCAATTTTTTGATAATCATCATTTAAATTGGCTTGGTGAGGAGCTATTTTGTCTTTGTAATAGATGATTCTGTAAGCATAGCTTCCGTCTTCCTTTTGAAACCGTATCGGCTTGGTGATGTTGCCAATCTTCATGGTATCAATGGTAAAAAAGATGTTTGGATCAAGAGTTTCAGCTGCTACGCGCAAAGCGCCACTTTCATCTTGAAAAAAGCCACCGGCCGAAGAGGTGAGCTGATCATCCGAATGCTCTTTGGCAGCTGATTGAAAAGTCATACTGTCTAGATTTATTCTGTTTCTTAAGCTGTCAAGAAAATTTTCAGCTCTGATGTAATCGTTTTGATCAGGTTGAGGTGTGATGAGAATATGACGGGTTTTGAAGGTATTTCCTCTCTTTTCCTGAAGTTGAATTAAATGGAATCCAAACTGCGTCTCTACAGGCATAGAGATTCCTCCTGGCTGCATAGATAATGCGGCGGCTTCATATTCCGGAGCAAGCTCACCACGACCATAAAATCCAAGCTGACCACCATTTGCTGCAGATCCGGGATCTTGAGAATATTGCTTCGCGAGGGCAGCAAATGACTCACCGCCTTCAATTCTCGAACGAAGGCTAAGCATCAGGTTTCGAACCTTATCCTTTTGCGTTTTACCAGGATCTGCTTCTTTCACTATCTGAGAGATGGATACTTCCGTGGAAAAGTAGGGTAGTGAATCTTGTGGAATATTCTTGAAGAATTTCTTAACCTCCGACGGAGTTACCTTTAGAGATGAAGTAAGTTCTGATTGCATTCGTTGAATAGTCAACTGCTCTTTGATATTATCAAAAATTTCAGATCTAATTTGTTCGATAGTCTTGCCGTAGGCTCTTTCGATCTCCTCTTCTCCTCCAAATTGCTGAGCCATAACGGACATTCTTCTATCTAGATTTGAGTTTACCTCAGAATCATCTACGAATATGGAATCAATCTCAGATTGAGCCATCAGCATCTTGTTTACTACGAGTTGTTGCAAAATCTGACACTTAGCATTGCTTCCACGCATTTGCCCTCTTGAAAGAAAGTCTAGGTACGATCGTTCTAACTCTGATTTTAAAATGATGTAGTTGTCTACTTTGGCAATGATCTTATCAATAGCCACCTCATCTGTTTGTGCCACAGCGGAGAGAGAAAAAAGAATAGTTGCACTAATTGCTAAAAATTTCAAACGCATTTGTTTGTTCTGCTTCTTCATAAATTTTCTTTTCCAGCTCCTTCTTCAGAGCAATTTTTCGTTTGTTGATGATGATATCTGCCACGCTTTCCCTAATAAACTCAAGCGGTGCAATTTCCCCGACAACTTTGTATTCAAATATTTTGAGGAAGTATATATAGTCTTCGTCAGATGCTTCTATAGAGCTATTTGTTTTCAAAAAAGCTACTTTATCATTTACATCCTTTAAAGGAGTTTCTAGCAATACTTCATCAAATTTTACCCAGACTGAATCTTCTACGAAAGCTTTTAATGCATGCTCGTTGGCGTATTCCCAAATCTGGGTAGTGTCTTTAGGATAGTTTCTTAAGTTTCTCCTGAAACGCCAAATATTGGGAGCTTTAGCAGGAATTTTGAAATAAATGCATTTCGCCAAATTTTGCCTGAGAACAAAATTCTCAGATTTTGCCTGATAATATTCATTTATTTCACTTTCACTTACCTCTTCATTCAGGTTAGCATCAATATGTTTTTTTTCTAACTCATGTACCATGAGTGCGTACTGATAATCCAATACTCTTTGCTGGATTCGTGCTTCATTAAAGTCAATTGCTTCTTCAGCTTTAGCAATCATCAGTTGTTTTTTTACCCAGTCCAAAATGAACTTTTCAACGAAAATAGAACTATCAGTTGAGGTAAGATTTGCAGGAATTAATCCATAGAGATCAGATGCCACCAAGGTTTTGTCACCCACTCGAGCTATTGTAGGCTCGGAAGTTTCTTCCTTGGGCTGAAAATACTGACAACTGCTGAGTATGAGTAGTAATATGTTGAAAATGAGGATATGTCTCACCTATGGATACAATTTAATAAGCCTGCAAATATTGTGATTCTTTTCAGTAGAGAACTCAATTTTGTCCATTATTCTTTTCACCAACATTAGCCCTAGCCCACCTTGTCTGCGAGTAGATATTAGCTCTTCCATTGAGGGAGATTCGTATTCATTTATATCAAAGCCCGTTCCACGATCTTTAAATGTGAATACAATTTGTTTCGGCTTAAATTCAATATTAAACTCAATTCTACTATCAGGATTACAATCATTGGCATGAATGATGAGGTTAGCACATACTTCATCAACAGCCAGTACAAGTTTATGTGCCTGGAGATCGGGAACCTTGTGTTCGTCCAGCATATCTGATGTAAACTGGCGAATCCTCACCAGTTCATCTTTATTGCATCCTATGGTTAATTGTTTACTCATCCAACGATTTGATCGCCTCTTCTTTTGTGTTTTCTATGGTTAATAGTTTCTCTAAACCGAGTATATCAAATACTTGTTTTACAGTTTCGTTTATTCCAAATAGCGCGAGTTCAATATTTTGCAGTTTAAATTCATCCAAATAGGAGATAAATACGCCTAAGCCTGCTGATGAGATATAGTCCAGTCCCGACAAATCGGCAACAATTTTCTTCTCTCCATTGTCCATTGCTTCTTTCAATGCATTATCAAGGTAAATACTTGAGCCTGCGTCTATTTCTCCATTCACAGCTATGAAGTGGATTCCATCTTTATTTTCGGTGCTTATCTCAGCCATTTTTCTTGTCTTTAAATTGGACTACTACCAAAGTATAATCATCATCAATAATCATCTCTCCTATAAATTGAGAGAGGTCATTTTTAATTCCTTCCTTTACTTGGTCGGGTTCTTTTGAGGCATGGGCGGTAAAAGATTCTTTTAGACGATCGCTACCAAACTGTTCTTCTTCTTGATTTTTTGCCTCTGTGATTCCATCTGTATATAAAAGCAGCGTATCACCAGCATGATAGCTCACCGTATTGCTATGAACGTAATCTTCATAGCTCGAGTTTCTTACCATTCCTAATCCCATGCCGTCGCATTTGAGGTAGTCTACTGAATTCTCATTCTTGCAGTAGAACAGGCTTGGACAGTGGCCGGCACGTGAAAAGGTAAGTATGTTTTCCTCTGTGTTTATATCAAAATATGTTGAGGTAATAAAGGATGATCTTTCAAGGCAATGACTCAAAGCTAAATTTGCTTTTTTGTTGAAATCTGAAGGTGAGATGCCTTGGTTGGCCAAGCTATGAAAAATACCCTTCATTTGAGCCATTTGAAAGGCAGCGCTGGTCCCTTTTCCTGATACATCACCTATGATCAGACCAAACCTATTTTCTCGATATTCCAGTATATCGTAATAATCTCCACCCACCTCATCGGCAGCCATTGAATATGCCGAAACGGTGAGATGATCATTGTTGACCAGCTCCTTTGGAAGCAGGCTTTTTTGGACGTTCTTAGCAATCTTTAATTGCT
This sequence comes from Ekhidna algicida, assembly GCF_051379705.1. Lineage (GTDB taxonomy): Bacteria > Bacteroidota > Bacteroidia > Cytophagales > Cyclobacteriaceae > Ekhidna. The sequence continues at coordinate 2,646,074 of NZ_CP179868.1, forward strand.
CTTTATATCGTTCGTTTTCGATGGACTCCTGGATCAACGAAAGATTCTCGAGCGACACACTTGCCTGATTGACAAATGTGGTAATGATGTTCACCATTTCTCGGTTGAACGCTTCGGACACCTCGTTGAGTAATACGATAAAGCCAATCTGCTTGTTTTGCACCATTATTGGCAGAGCAATAATCGATTTATATTTAGAATGCTTTAGGTCATCGGTCAGTTTACCAGGGTTTGCTTCGTTTTTAAGTTCGAGCCTTAAAATTGCTTTTATGGTTTCACTTTTAATCGTTGATTTGATTTCATCTACTTCTTCATCTTTGAGGTTTCTGATTACCTGTGTAATTCCTCCCTCTTCCTGCACTTCTAACCAGGCAGCATCCGCAAAGACTGCACTCATCGAACTTTCCAATAGAATCTCATACGTCTGATCTTTTGTTTCTCCTCTAGGTATGGATTGACTCAGCTTTTGGAAATCAAGTGCTTCTTTTAGCTTTTGTTCAAAAACAGAAGAAGTGGGAAGGTTAAATAATGTTACAAGGATTGAGATGACGGCATATAGAAAAAGAAATGCAAAAAGTCCGAGGATAAATGCCCGATCAAGCAGGTTCATGATCACCATATCTGTAGCAACAAACCAGCTTAGCTTTAATAGGAAGTGATACAGATAGATTCCAGATAATAGGATGAACAAAATGCCCTTCCACTTTTGCTTAAAATTGAGGTAGGCTACCCATTTAAGGTTGAAGACAAGTATGATGGAAAACAAACCCAGGATGACTAATGCGAGCTGAAAGTATAAATCGCTGAATTGGATGCCCAAAAAATCAAACAGTAATGAGGCGACAAGAGCAATTTCAAAAAAGCTCCAGAGCTTTAATAGATTCTTAGATTTCTGGTAGAGGATCAATCTCTTCCAAACCACCAAAGTAGAGACCATAAAAATGACTACAAGCCCCACGAGGATGTTGTAGAAAAAGTTAATGGTAAGCGGACTCTCAACGAGTGTGGTTCGAGCGAAAATTGAGAAGAAAAGCTGAATGGCAAGGGAAACAAGCGTAGTGATCAATCCTGTGATGAATACTTTCCAAAGCAGGTCTGTGAAGTTGAGGCTATCGGCCTTTGTAATAATGTATCGGTAGTAAACAAATGTCGATATGACAAAACCAGTGAAACATAGCTGAGGAAAGAAGTTGGAGAAATCCACCTTCATGTCGTAGCTCTGTACAAGCAATAGATAAATGCTGGAGCCTGTAAACAACAGCCAGCAGATTATTGCTCCGAGAAAGCTCAGCCTTATTTTCACCTTGTCTGACACGGTGCAAAAATAGCCATCTATGTGCTCATGGCATCAGTATACTGGGGGTTTACATGCTGATATTAACATATTTAAACATATACTCATTGAAAGTTCAATCATATATATTCGCCATGTGAGAGTTTTTTTACAATTTTTCTTACTCTTAATTGCTTATTCGGCTGTATCTCAGCAGCCCGAAAAAGGCTCATTCATTTCTCTGCTGGACTCTTTGGAGACGCATTCTGACTACAAATTATTTTATAAAGACCAGTGGATTCAGGGTATAACCTATACTCCCAAAGAAGCAGACATTCAGGTGCTATTGAATCGAATTGCCAATGAAAACGGGCTTTCTGTTGTCATCCGGGAGAGTTACATCATCATCATTCCGAAAAATCCGATGCTCTATGTAGATGAGAAAAATCTTATCGATCAATATGGCGATAATGTCATAGTGATTGATTCGGGACCAACCACTGACAAAATCTGTGAGGTGATTTTGAAGACTGTAAACGGAACAGATCAATCGCAGTTAATTGGTGTGCAGGTATTTTTAGAAGAGCTTGAAGAGGGAAACACTTCAGACGCTAATGGTGAAGTAATATTTCGCGTACCACCGGGCCTCTATACAATTAAGTCTTCTTATTTAGGTTTTAGCGATTCAGAATTTAAGATTTTGGTGAAATCCAATGGAGAAGCAAACATCGATTTATTTGAATCATTGACTCAGTTGGCAGAAGTCACAGTGAGCGCCAACAGGGTAGAAGAAAATGTAGAAGGAGCTAAAATGGGGACAAATACCATCTCAATGGAGATTGTAAAAAAATTACCTTCACTGTATGGAGAGGTTGATGTGATCAAAAGTGTGACGCTCCTTCCCGGAGTCTCAACCGGTGGAGAAGGCACACAGGGCTTCAATGTAAGAGGTTCAGATAATGATCAGAACCTATTGCTTTTGGATGGCTCTACCATTTACAATTCATCGCATCTTTTTGGTTTCTTTTCCAATATTAACTCTGAGGTTATTGGCTCGGCTACTCTATACAAGAGTGGGATACCGGCTTATTTTGGTGAAAGAGCCTCATCTGTTTTTGACATAAGCTCAAAAGAACCGTCTTTTACTAAACCCTCACTTGGTTTAGGCATTGGGTTGATTTCAAGTAAGATTTCCGCTGAGGTTCCCTTGATAAAGAATAAAAGCAGCCTACTTGTGGCCGGCAGAATATCTTATACTTCATGGATATTAAAAAGGCAAAAGAATATACAGGTAAGTAAAAGCGAAGGACAATTCAATGATTTCAATGCTAAATGGTCGACTAGAATAGGAAGTTCTGACAAAGTTTCTATATCAGGCTATCGCAGCTTTGATGAATTCAAATTTCAGTCAGACACCTCCTATAGTTGGATTTCCACTTCCTTCAATTTGAATTGGGACCATTTTTTTAATCAGAATCTATCAACTCGTCTGATTGCAGGAATCTCAGAGTATTCTTTTTTAATTAATGGACAGGCTCCAGACATGAACTATCGGCTGAAAAATGGCATCAAAGATCAGTCAATAGAAGCAAAAGTTTTTTGGGAGCCTCGCTCCAATATTAAGTTGACAACTGGATATAAACTATCTAACCAAACCATTGATCCCGGGACTTTCGAATCTCAAGCTGACGTACTAGCAGGTATGGATACTCCGCAACAAGAGCAGTTGAGAGTCCATGCTATCTATGGCCACAATGAGCATGAGCTCTCGAATGATCGCATTTCTTTGGAGTATGGCCTGAGAGTAAACCTCTATCAATATTTAGGTCAGCGAGAGGTTGGTATATATGAGGATGGTAGTGCTAGAACACCAGAATCATTGGAATCTACACGATTCTATTCACCAGGTGAAGTGATTGCGGATCAATTCAATTTTGAGCCCAGACTATCGGTTGGCTATAAGCTCAATTCACAAAACAGTGTCAAACTGAGCTTTAATAGAATGCATCAATACATCCATTCATTATCCAATTCAAGTTCAATCACCCCGATTGAAGTATGGAAGGCGAGTGATACATTCTATGAACCATTCAGAAACGATCAAGTATCAGTTGGCTTCTTTAGAAATAGTAAGAACGGAGCTTTTGAAACGTCATTTGAAATCTATTATCGAAAGCTTGAAAACATCATTGATTACAAAAATGCAACAACCATTTTCTTGAATTCCTTTCCAGAGCAAGCAATTCTAAGCGGTGACGGAAGGGCACGCGGAGCTGAAGTTTTGGTGAAAAAAGTAAAAGGAAGATTGGTTGGTTGGATGAGTTACTCACTGTCGAAAACTGAGAAAAGAATTCAGGGCTTGCACGCTGACGAAACCATCAATGGAGGAAAGTATTATCCTTCTGAAAATGACAGGCCTCATAAGTTTGTATTGGCTACCAACTATCAACTAGATAAGAGACTTCAACTCGGGATGAATTTTACGTATAACTCCGGAATACCATTCACCGGCCCTGATGTGAAGTATATTTCTAACGGAGTGCTGGTCACTCATTTCTCCGAACGAAATCAATACCGGATCCCAGATTATCATAGACTCGACATCTCGCTCACGCTAGAAGAGTCAAACAAGAAAGATAAAAAGCTAAAAGGGCGATGGATTCTATCCTTCTACAATGTTTACGGTAGAAGAAATGCATATTCCGTTTTTATTGGCGAAAGGGCGACCAGCTCGCCTACTGCTTATAAGCTGTCGGTACTCGGCCGAATGTTTCCCTCCATTTCATACAACTTGAGAATTAACTGATGCGACGATATTTGAAATATATCTTCTTCATTTTTGTTGGATGCCAGGAGCCAATCGAACTAGACTTTCAGTCCACGGATGAATACTTGGTCATTGATGGATTCATTACCGACGATAATGGCCCGCACGTAGTGAATATCTCAAAATCACAACCTTTCACAAATGATGAAATAGTCATATTTGAAAAGGTGCAAAATGCCGTAGTTACAATTACCGATGACTTAGGAAATGTGACTAATCTTAACAGATCAGAACCCGGAAGGTATGAAACTCCATTTTTCTTCAGTGGACAAGTAGGACGATCCTATACGCTGACGGTGGATATAGAGGAAAATACTTTTCAGTCAACACCTCAGCTTATTCCAACAAAATCAAGTTTTAGTTCAGTATACTTTCAACAAAGTGTAAGAGAAACAATCACAGATGATGGCGTTGTTTTAAGAAATCCCACGGTAGAATTTTTGTGTGATGTGGATTATGCAACTCAAAATAGCTATGCTGCGATAAGCTGGGAAAGCACCTATGAGTACAAAACAGTGTTGACTCAAACACCTTATGATTGCTACATTGATGGACAGAATAACGGTTTTTCGAGTGTCCTAACAAATGAATCGGTGAACGTTGTATCTACCTCCGAAGTGACTGTTGGGGAGCTATTGTTTGACGTTAGATTCAAATCTGCATTTTCCTTAAATGCAATCCTCTACAGTATGTCAGAGGAAGCTCATGATTTCCATTTTAAAATCAATCAGCAGCGAAGTTCTACCGGTTCCGTGTTTGATCCTCAACCATTCCAAATATTTGGAAACATCCGGAATGTCGCTAATTCTAATCAAACGGTGCTTGGATATTTTGGGGCATACGGAAAAGAGGAATCAAGAATTTTTGTTTATCCGTCGAACGTAGATGCACCTGAGCCTTTTGACATTTGTAGTAGAGTTGGTGGACCTGGGTTTCCACCGAATTATTGCTTCGATTGCGCAAGCTTTCCAGGAGCATATACCCAGCGACCACTTTACTGGGAAGATCAATGAAAGCAGTTTTCACTACTATATTATTTGTTGCCGTGTTATTGGTGCGGGCGCAGGGGCAGTATCATCTCATTACTGATCAATCATTTTATTTCTCAGGTGAGGAGATGAACGTTAATGTATTAAAAAGTGGCGCAGATAATTCTGAGGTCATCACTATGATGATGTGTCATGGAGGCCAATCCATTATCCAGGGGAACGTGCAAATGCAGGATGGCATTGCGACGCTGAGGTTTCAACTACCTGAAAAACTAAGTTCCAGAGTTTATTCTCTTCAAATATGGAATCAGTATGAGAGCATTGGATCCATACCTATTCGTATCAATAAGCGAGATGATGAAAACCCTACGAAAGAAATAATTGACATCAATAATGAGGATAGTGATTTTATAGCGGTTGAGCTGAGCGATACATTGGGGACTGCACAAACAGCGATTGCGAAAATCACCTCATCGAATACATTTGAGTGGTCAACCATGAACGTATCGATAACCAACAGGAGACCAAAATCCCACGTGCTATCGACAGGCAAACCACGGTCTGAAGAAAGTAGAAAAGAAGGTCTAGCAGTTCGAGGTTTTATAAAAGATGTAGATGGTAATTTGCTGACTCGGCATTCTTTCATGATGGTGGTGCCGATGGTAAATGATTTTTATACAGGGCAAAGCGATGATGAAGGATACTTCGAGCTGGATGTAGATGTCTCGCTTCCTTTCTTTGATGCGGTATTTCTTTCACTCTCTCCGCAGATTCATCATAAGATTCAGGTTGATCTAGAATCCTTCGGATGTAATGAAGCTGCTCTACAGAGTTCTGAGACTGTATCAGCAAAAAGAGAACTAGTGAATACAGTCATAAATGACGCATTTAGTCCATTGGATTTTACGGACATCAATTCGGATGAAGTAGTCAATTACAGCCAATTTTATGATAGGCAGGTACGACCTGCAGAATTCACCTCAGGCACTATGTTTCAGGTGTTCAATGATATCGTTCCAAAAGTTCATGTTAGAAAAAATACCTTTGGAATGTATGCGCTTGAGAGTACGACAAAACTCAAGGTTCCACCTTTGATCTTTATCAATGGAATTCCTACCTATGATTACGATTTTGTTTTGGACATAGAGGTAGATCAAGTTGAGTCAATAGGAGTGATTGCTTCATTTAAGAAGCTGAGAACATATTTTCAGGCCGGCAATGGCGGACTTATTGAAATCAACACGGTGGATAAAGATTTGATGCCTCCTGCTTCAGGGAATATTGTGCGATTAAAAGGAATCGATAAACCGCTCACAGAGGAAGTAGAAATTAATGGAGGTGAGGTATCCTTTTCATCCCTATTACTTTACAAACCCAGTGTACAATTAAAAAAAGGAGATTCAACATCGATTTCGTTCCATACTTCCCTAGAGTCAGGCAACTATTATTTCAATGTAACTGGAGTTACCGACGGTGGAGCTGTCTTTCATCAGTCCGTGCCGTTTGTCATTATCCAAGCAAATCAATGATTTGAGTTAGGAAGGTTTTATCAGTTTCATCAAAATCGCTTAGCTGATCACTATCTACATCTAACACACCAATGACTTTACCTTCTTTTCGAATCGGTATTACAATCTCTGATTTTGAAGCAGAAGCACAGGCAATATGCCCGGGAAACTCATCCACATTTGGAACGATCAATGTCTGCTCTTGCTCCCAGCTAGCTCCACATACACCTTTTCCCTTTCGTATTCGTGTGCATGCTACAGGTCCTTGAAATGGACCAAGCACCAATTCATCTGCTGAATCTACAAGATAGAATCCTACCCAGAAGAAGCCCATTCCTTCCTTCAAAGCTGCTGCAATATTGGCTAGATTGGCAACAAGGTTTTGCTCACCATATAGCAGACCTTCTATCTGAGGAATCAGCGATTGGTATCTTTTTTCTTTATCCGCATCTTGCAGGATGGTCAAATCTTCAGCCATGATTATTTCTATAGGTAATTAATTTATCGTTAAAAATCACTTCTTCTTCAGAAGCAATACCTTCTATTTTAGGTGCTGGAATACCACTTAAGAATGCTTCATCCGTGATAAATACCCGAGCTTCATCCCAACAATTTTCATTGATAAAAGAGTTCAAAACTTGAGAACCACCTTCTATGATTACAGACTGAATGTTTTGCTCATGCAGTTTTCGAAGGACACTCCATGGGTTGTTCATCTCCGTCTTGATCCATTCGATGTTTTTCTTTTTTTCTTCTTTCAAAGAATTGAGGACAAGAGTAGGAGCGTCTTCGTTGAAAAGGTTGCTGGTCTTTTTTATTTCCAAATTGCTGTCAAGCAATATCCTGGTTGGATTACGACCGCTCCATTCACGTGCGGTTAGCGTCGGGTTGTCATAGTGCGCGGTATTCTTGCCCACAAGAATGGCATCTTCTTCGGTCCTCCATTTATGTACCAATTGTCGAGATGAAGAATTGCTGATCCATTTGGAGTCATAGTTTTCTCGAGCCACAAATCCATCCAAAGTTTGAGCCCATTTCAAGATCACATATGGACGCTGATTTTTTATTGAGGTGAAAAACCGTCGATTAAGGTGCTCTGCTTCGTCTTGTAAGACTCCCAGGCTTACTTCAATCCCGGCATTTTTTAGTTTCTCCATGCCTTTACCATCCACTTGATCAAATGGATCTCTGCAAGCGATAACTACTCGTTTTAGTTTTTTCTCAATTAAAAGATCGGCACAAGGAGGAGTTTTTCCATGATGAGCACATGGTTCTAGCGTTACGTACGCTGTACACGCCGGAAGTATGGATTGATCTTTGACGTCTTTTATCGCATTGACTTCAGCATGAGCCTCGCCATACTTTTGATGATATCCTTCTCCGACAATTTTATCTTGATGCACGATGACACAGCCAACCATTGGGTTGGGCGAAACATGTCCCCGTCCGAGGGCAGCCAACTCAAGGGCTCGTTTCATATATAGACTATCATCCATTGAATGTGTAGTTTCGCTTTGTGATGCAAAATGTCAAGCAAATCTGGCAAGAAACAGCGAAACAACTGGAAAAAATTTACGAACCACGCGAGGCAGAAAACATAAGTTACCTGCTTTTCGAGGATGTATTCAATGTTACCAGAACTGATATACTAACCTCTGAATCAAAAAAGATATCGCAAAGTCAGCTTGATGAAATAGTAGATAGGCTGCTAAAAAGTGAGCCAATACAATATGTGACAGGAGTAGCTGATTTCTACAGCAGGAAGTTGTCCATAGCACAGGGAGCATTGATTCCCAGGCCGGAAACGGAGGAATTATGTGAGCTGATAATTAAAGAAAATAGTATTGACCAGCCTCGAATCCTGGAGGTAGGTGTGGGGTCTGGCTGCATCGCTATCACACTTTCTTTGGAGCTGGGAGTAAAAGTGTTTGGTACTGATGTTTCTGAGGACGCTCTTGCTATCGCCGGGAAAAATATAGCCGCACTTGAATCAAGAGTAACTTTGCTTAAAAGTGACGTTCTAGCAGAAAATCTACCTGTAGATGAGTTAGATATACTGGTAAGCAATCCACCATATATTCCTATGGCGGACCAACTTGAAATGAGAGAAAATGTACTGCAGTATGAGCCTGAGGTAGCACTCTTTGTGCCGAACCAGGATCCAATTATTTTCTACAAACGAATAGCGGAGGTCGGACTCAAAAGTTTAAAAAAAGGAGGGAAACTGTATTTTGAGATACACGAAAAATATGCAGACCCAGTAGTGGAATACCTTGATAAAAAAGGATACAAAGCTATGCACATCCATAAGGATATGCATGGTAAGGATAGGATGGTCTCTGCTATAAATTCAACCAATACGTAAGCTTAAATACTACCTGACGATTTTTGAGACCCAGATTATCCATCTCGTAATTGTCTGTGTATACGATAAATAGATCGGACATTGGACGATACCTCCATTGGAACCGTGTGAAGAAGTTGTAATTCTCACTTTGCGAATTGAACTGAATGGCTGAGGTTAGAAACATCGAATTTGAAAAACTGATTTGGGCGTTGGTTCTAAACAGATGCAAATTGGCTTGTCCGTATTCTCCGGGAAGATTCACCTTGTTGTAATTGTAGGTGACACTGAAGTTGCCCCATGGCTGTGTTCGGAAGTTTAGTGTAGTTGCACTGTTCCATCTTTCACCATTGAAGAACTCACCGTATTGAACCCGGAAGTTTAAACCCAGCTTCTTTCTTCTGTCGGTATTGTAGTTTATCCAGTAAGTAGCAAAGTGATAATTTCCAACCGGAAGTGGGGAAAAGTCATCGCCAAGTAAAGAAGTCGGAACGGGGAGGTTTACCTCTCGATCCTGTGCTTGGAAATTGATGGACGATGTATTCTTAAAATCGAAATCATATGCATAGCCATGTGACCGCTCATTTAATCCTCCTCCGTCTGGGTTGAGCCATACCATGTGCCAGGTTCGTGGACCATGCTGGTTGATAACACCTGACTTAGGGAAAAAGCGGTAGACAGTCCACGGATTTATACGTGTATATCCTCTTCTCTCTGTTTCTTCAGTTTCAGCATTGTAGTTTTCAATTCTTGGATTGAAGCCAAGCTCTGTGATGTAGTTTTCTCCTACCACATCAAATGTCCATCCGGCGCGTAATTTTCGGCTATTGTAGTTTCCGCCGAATCCATAAAAATGATTGTCTTTAAGATCTTCAGGTGTAAATGCGGTGTGATACCTTACTGTGTTGCCAAATTTCCCGTTGTTGGATAAGTAGGCAAACTCTAGTCCACCATTTCTGGCAAACTGGCCCTCAGCTAAATTCCCGCTTGCTTCTCTATTTATAAAAATGGCTTTGATTACTGATCGGTCGAGTACTTGCTGATGTACTGCCGCAACAGAGTAGTTTTGAGCGGCGATTGAATCAAACTCATTCGTTTGAACATTTAGTACCCCGATCCTGGTTTTCTTAGACACGTTTCCTGTAAGTCTTGCACCATATAGAATAGGTACTTGCTCGCCATCTATCAAGCCAATTCTACGGCTGAAAAATGGCGAAATCTGCCAGCTTCCGAAATTGGAAAAGATGTCCCCATTTTCAAGAAAGAAGTTTCTTCGCTCAGGGAAAAAGATGCTAAATCGTGACAGGTTAGTCACCTGTTGATCAACGTCCACATTAGAAAAGTCAGGATTAACCGTAAGGTCGAGATTTAGCGATCCGGTAATCGCTACTTTAGCATCCAGTCCTACATCAGAGCTTTTCTCGTAGCTTCTTTGTTCTTCTTCCTCAAAGTCTCGCTGCGTGCCACCAGACAAATACGGGATAAGAACCACTTTGCCACTTGCTTTTTTAGGGCTTTCATCCCAATCCAATGTGCCCATGAAGTTGAGATCTATACCTCCATAGTTAAGTGGAAACTGAGTCCATGTGGAATAAATGTTTCGTTCCATGTCACCTCGTATGAAGTTGATTCCCCATTCAGATTGATTGGGAGCATATCGAAGTGTTTTAAAAGGTATTGCCATCTCCACAGTCCAGTGATCGGAATAGCTTCTGACCGTCGAATACCATTTGTTGTCCCAGTTTTGATCATACCGAGTTCTTGGCCCATTGACATTGAGCTGTGCTTCTATCTGTGAACCTCCTGCATTGACACCAAACATGAAGCCGTTTTGCCTATTATTCATCGGGTCGATTACCAACGTGAAGTTGTCGCTGTTCCAATGCCCGTCATCATCATCCCTACGTAGCGATTGCACTACGCGACTGCCGTTATCATAGCATATTGCCAGTATGTAGAGAAACTCATCATCGTAGGTGACTTTGACATGAGTAAGGGCGTCGGCTTGTCCGGAATCTACAGGCCAATGGTTAATGAAATTGGGAATGTGATTGACACTTGTCCAAGCCGGATCATTTTCATCACCGTCTATGTTTATTGCCACTTTGCTTTTGTTGATGGAGTAGCGAAAGTCCTGGCGAGTCTCCTGAGCTATGATCTGTGCGGAAATAAGCAAAGCAAGAATTGACAAAATTAGCTTGGACATGGTAGTTGAGTTTGAGTTCGTATACCCGCATGCTGATGCTTAGTTGTCCTATTGACTGCTTTTTAGCTGTACACCCGAAACCACCTTGTGTAGTGCACATTTAATATGTCTAATGCAGCTTAGGGGTGCTTGTTGGTTGTTTGGCAGAATTGGATGGTTGTTTGTCGATCTGGAATCAGATTTGAAACGGAATTCATAAGTTTGGGCGTTTAGGTATGAATTATGAGTAGGATAAAACTGGAAGATATTTTGTTTAAGCCGCCGCGTATTGTATGGCATTTGGTCTTCTGGGTCGTTTTCATCAGCTTTTTCTCATTGGTTTATGGAAGCTTTGAAGAGCAATATGGCAGGCAGTATTTAATTCAGCTGACTGATGCGATTCTGCAAATACCTGCAGTGTATTTCACGCTTTATTTTTTGATGCCCAGATACCTCTTTAAGGAAAGGTATGTCGAGTTTATCACCTATCTGGTTTTACTTATACTTTCTTTCAGTGCCCTGCATTGGTTTAATTATGTTTTGGTACAAGAACCGATTTTTTGGTCAGAGGACGATTACACTCCTGCTTTAATAAATTTCGGAAAGATGCTCAAGAACACCACCAAAGTCTACCCGGTTCTGGTCTTGGCGATTGTGATAAAGTGGTTCAAGTATTGGTATCGAGAGCAAAAATCCAATCAGCAGTTGGTGGAAGAAAAGCTGAAAGCTGAACTTAATTTTCTCAAGGCACAAGTTCATCCACATTTCCTTTTCAATACGCTAAACAACCTATACGCACTCACGCTTAAGAAATCTAAGGATGCGCCGGAAGTGGTACTGAAACTTTCGGATTTACTCAATTACATGCTATATGAATGCACAGCCGATCAAGTACTGATTGAAAAAGAAATAAAGCTGCTCAATGACTACATCTCGCTTGAGCAAATACGATATGGCGACCGATTAAATATTTCGTTCAATATTTTGGGCAATGCAGGTGGTATGCGAGTTGCTCCACTGATGTTGCTTCCTTTTGTGGAAAATAGCTTCAAGCATGGAGTAAGCGAAGAAATGGATGAAGCATGGGTTAGCATAGACCTTGAGCTGAAGGAAGAAAAATTAACCTTAAAGGTTGAAAACAGTAAAAGTAAGCATGAGGAAAGAGATGACCAGTTCAACTATAAGCAGGGTATTGGGTTAAAGAATGTCCAGCGAAGGTTGGAGCTACTGTACCCGGAAAAACATTCACTTGAAATGCACGATTCGGTTGATTCATTTCTCATCGTACTCACACTAGAATTATAATTATGTCCTTGAAGTGCCTGATTGTAGATGATGAACCACTGGCCATTGAGATACTTCAATCGTATGTTGAACGAGTTGATTCGCTTGAATTAGTTGATACATGCAGCAATGCAGTACAAGCCTTTGATGTACTGAAGAAAGAAAAAGTCGATCTCCTTTTTTTGGATATTCAGATGCCTAAGCTAACAGGTATCGAATTTTTGAAGGCGCTGAATCCTACTCCGTCGGTCATCTTCACAACAGCATATCGAGAATACGCGGTAGAGAGCTACGAACTCAACGTAGTGGATTACTTGCTTAAGCCTATTGCTTTTGATCGGTTTTTGATGGCCATCAATAAGGTGGTAGAAAATGGAAATTCATCCACTTCAGAGATGGTAAACCAAGTAGTTGAATCTGGAAATAACAGCGATCCATTTCTCTTCCTAAAGGTGGATCGGAAGATGGTAAAAGTGTACTTGAAAGAGATCACCTACATTGAGAGTTTGAAAGACTATGTGAGAGTAAATACCGAAGATGGCAAGGAACTGGTATCGCTGCAGAAGATCAGCTACCTGGAAAAGAAGCTACCTTCAGATTGCTTTGTGCGGACACATAAATCCTATATCATTTCGTTAAAGAAAATCTCGGCATACACCAACTCCGCCATTGAGGTTGGAGGCACAGAAGTACCGATAGGGAGAAGTTATAAGTCAGAGGTAGTGAAGGTGCTTAAAGATCAGGTTTAAATCTAACTCGAACTTTCACTTTATCCTCAACATTTTTTCCATCCTGTTCTGTGGCCTTCCATTTTGGCCCTTCGTTTACAAGCCGGATTGCTTCTTGGTCGCAACCATATCCAAGGCTTTTCTTAATTGAAATGTCTGAAATTTTGCCGCTCGGATCGATGGTGAGTTCTAATACAACTGTCCCCTCTATTTCGTTGGTTTTGGCAGCCTCTGGATAGTTGAGGTTTTCATTCAGATATTTTTTATATGCGCGATTTCCTCCAAGGGGCTTAGCTGGAGAATAGCTGGTTTGCTGATCATTTTCTTCTTTGCCATAGCCTACTACGACAACTTCTTGAAGTTCTGTTGCTCCCCCAAGTGTCACATCTACATATGATCTGTTTCCGACTTCAATTTCTTGCGATTCGAATCCAATGTAAGAAACGACCAAAGTCTGACTGCTTGTTTTTGGTAGTTCAAAATTCCCGTCCACATCTGTGGTCACGCCAGTTGTTGTACCTTTTATCACAACATTGACACCTGGAAGTGGCTCTCCTGAATCATCAATTACCGCGCCCGAAACAGTTTCGTTTGCTGATGCGCTTCTTAGAGCAGCAGCAGGTTCAGCCTTAGATCGCTTGGCGGACTTTTCTGCCTCAGCACTTGTACTGCTAGCAACAGCACGTTTCTCAGCAATGAGCGGCTGAGCAGTTATGACCACTTCATCTAGATCAGCCGAGTCTGTGAAGGATTCTAACCTGGATTTGCTCGCTTGAACACCTGCTACTTTTCCTTGAAGTGAACGAGCTGCGTCAGTGTCATCAGCCACTGCCAATTCTTCTGAAACCTCAGTTTCCTGTATTTCAGTTATGGTCGCAGCATCCATATTCTCTACGATCAATTCTTCCGGCTCCTCCTCCATGGCTAATTGAGCAACTTCATCATCTTTATCGGCGACTTTTAGTCCATCTTGATTGAATGTCTTAGGTTGAGAGTCCTCCACATCCACTAAATCCTCGGCAACCAATTCTTTAGCATCTGGAAGTTTAATGGTATCCGGATCAGGACTACTTTGAAAAAACTCTTTCGACGGTTCTTCTTCAGCTGCTAGCTGCTCACCTTCAATAGTATTTGTAAAAAAGTAGACCGTGAAGGAGCCCAGCATTAGCAAAGCAACTACTGCAGCAACCCTCATGAAAGGGAGAGGCGCTTTCCGACTAGAGGAAACTTGCTTTTTCAATTTAGCCAGATCGGCAAGCGCTTCTCCACCATGCTCTTCAAAGCCTTCAAGCGCTTCCTGGGCAAATGAATCATCCATTATCTCACGTTCAAACGTATGCGCTTCCTCAGGACTCATTTGTCCTTTCAGATATCTTTCAAATTGTTCGCTATGGTTTTTATCTACTGACATTCTTGCTTTCGAGACACATTTTTAAATTTCGTTTACCATTCTGAATGTGACTCTTCACTTTCTTTAGTTCTATTCCTGTTTCTTCATTAACCTGATTATAGCTTTTCTTCTCCAAAAAGAAGAGCATCACACACTTCTTCTGCTCAGCTTTCAACTCCTCGATACAAGCTTCTAATGCTTCAAAGTCTTTTTCTAATTCTACTTTTTCACTATTAAGATGCACAGCTTCAGCAGATTCCATAAAAATATCCGCATGAACTTCAGGATTCTTTTTACGCAATTCCATCAGGCAATGATTTTTGGTAACCATAAATAGCCAGCTTTTGAAATGCTGCACTTCAGTGCTTAACAGCTTGGTACTTGTATGTTCATAGATAGCCATAGTGGCATCCTGACTGTCATCCCTATTTTTCAAATATTTCAAACACAGGCCATAAACCAAGTGCATGTACGCATTGAACAGGTTTCCATAAACCTGCTGATTGGCGGTTTCTCGGTATTGGAATAGGATTTCTTCATCCGTCGGCGATATGGTTTTGTCTTTATTCAGAAAAAATTTAAAATTTTTTATGGAATCTAATTCATGCCTGCATCTCAATGTCAAATCAAATGAAAAAAGAGATGAAACAGTTAATAATCTTACTATCCCTTTCGCTGACGCTCAATGTTAGTGCCAAGTATGTAAATGGAACCGTGTATGATGATGCGGGGCAAGTATTACAAGGTGTAAATGTGGTGATCAAAGGAACTGCCGCAGGAGTAAGCACCGATATCAATGGCTTTTACTCTATCGATGTGCCGAATGAAAAGACTGTCTTAGTTTTTTCGTTCGTCGGTTATCAAACTCAGGAAATTGAGGTGGGAAGAAGGAAAATTATTGATGTAACTCTTTCAAGTGAAATGGATGATCTTCAAGAAATAGTGGTCGTAGGTTATCCCGCAAAAGCAGAAAAACGTTCGCTCAATTATTCTGTTGCAGATCAGATGCAAAGTCGAGTTGCTGGTGTAAGCATTATGCCTTACGAACAGGAATATCACAATACGGAAGAATACGCTACGATCCATGAAAATGGATTCAGAAAAGTTTTAGATCATGCACTATCGACCTTTTCGATAGATGTGGATGCAGCGTCATACAGCAATGTTCGTAGGTTTATAAATAATGGACAGATGCCACAAAAAGATGCCGTGCGAATTGAAGAAATGATCAATTACTTCAACTACGAGTATAAAAATCCAACTGGAAAAGATCCTTTTTCAATCAATACTGAGATAGCAAAGTCGCCATGGAATGATAAGCACTTGATTGCTCATATTGGGCTTCAGGGAAAGAAGATTGAATTGGAAAATCTTCCTGCATCCAATATTGTCTTTCTGCTAGATGTATCTGGTTCAATGAGTGCACCAAATAAGTTACCATTATTGAAATCTGCTTTCAAGCTATTAGTGAATGAGCTACGACCACAAGACAAAGTATCTATTGTGGTCTATGCAGGAGCGGCAGGAGTGGTACTTGAGCCTACCGATGGAAATGATAAAAAGAAGATCATGGATGCGTTGGATCAACTCCAAGCCGGAGGATCTACTGCCGGTGGAGCAGGAATTAACTTGGCTTATAAAATTGCAAAAGAGCAATATGTAAAAGGTGGAAATAATCGAGTGGTGATAGCGACGGATGGTGATTTTAATGTTGGTGCCTCTAGTAATGCCTCAATGGAAAGACTCATCGAGGAGAAGCGAGAAGAAGGTGTGTTTTTAACTGTTCTTGGATTTGGAATGGGTAACTACAAAGATTCTAAAATGGAAATTCTAGCAGATAAAGGCAATGGAAACTATGCCTACATTGACAATATGAAGGAAGCGAAAAAGGTGTTGGTGAATGAGTTTGGCGGAACCATGTTTACCATTGCCAAGGATGTGAAGATTCAGGTGGAATTTAATCCTGCAGTTGTACAAGCTTATCGTTTGATTGGATATGAAAACAGAATGTTGAATGATGAAGATTTCAATGATAATAAAAAAGATGCAGGTGAGTTGGGGAGTGGACACACAGTGACTGCATTGTATGAGATCATTCCTGTAGGAGTGGAAAGCGAGTTTGTAAAAGACATAGATCCGCTGAAGTACCAAACAAACGATGCCCCAATTGCTGGGGATTCGGACGAGCTTTTAACAGTGAAGTTTCGATACAAGGAGCCGGACGGGAATAAGAGTAAGCTCATCACCCAGGTGGTAGAAAATGAAATCAGAAAATCAAGTAATAATCTGGATTGGTCAATGGCAGTTGCTGGATTTGGTATGTTGCTTAGAGATTCTGAATACAAAGGCGATATGACCTATGCTGATGTATTAAAAATGGCACGATCCTCTAAAGGTGAAGATGCCTTTGGGTACCGCAGTGAATTTATTGAGTTAGTGGATTTAGCTAGAAGTATGAGTCCACAGTAGTTTAGTGATTGAGTTTAGTCTAAGGCGATTCTGGAGAGGATCGCCTTTTTTATTATCCTTGCAAGAAAACGGCATGAGAAAAACTCTACAAACACTTTTTTTAATACTACTAGCTGTCTCAGCTGGAGCTCAGATTACGAATAAGGTGACATTTCTGGAGGGTAACATAAGCTACTCTGAGACTAAGTTCAAGACATCATCTTCCTTTTTTTCGTCATCATCTTTTGTGACAGTAGCAAAATCTACAAATATCAACGCTGGAATGGGTTTTACAACTTCTGAAAAGTCTGCTTTCGGATTTACTCTCGGGAGGATTTCAAACACCAGTTCCGATATCAAATTTGGCTTAACTAGAATCGGGGTGTTTCATCAGAAATTTTATGAACTATCTGAAAAATTCTACTTTACACCTCGCTTGGAGTTTATTCTGGGTTTTGGTAAATCCACCTTCTTCGATCCATCAGGAGGAGGAAATGATACTGATGTTGACAATAGCGAAATGTTGATAGGATTTCTCCCGGCCCTCCAATATTTTATCAATGAAAAGTGGGCAATTACTGCATTAATTGGATCGATTAGCTATTCAAGACTAAAGGAAGCAGCGAGCGATTCTGACGCAGAGATTGTTACGAAGAATGTTGATGTAAACTTGAATATCAATTCATTCAGATTGGGCTTCCAATATTATTTAATGAAGAAGAACAAATAGTGCAAAAAGTACAACTCGGAAAATCGGATCTAAAAATTTCGCCAATCGTATTTGGAGCATGGGCTATAGGAGGCTGGGCCTGGGGTGGTAATGATGACCGGCAAGCGCTGGAAGCAATCAAAACCAGCTTTGATGCAGGTGTGACCAGCATAGATACTGCACCCATCTATGGGTATGGCCATAGCGAATCGCTTGTTGGTAAGGCAATCAAAGAGCTGGGTCGAGAGAATGTTGAAATCCTGACCAAATTTGGAATCAACTGGAAAACCACAAAAGGGGAATTTTACTTCAATGCGGAAGGAAACGGTGAGTCGTATGAGGTTTATGCATATGCTGGAAGAGATGGGATTATTCAGGAGGTTGAAGACAGCTTGAAGCGATTGGGTACAGATTATATTGACCTCTATCAGATCCATCGTCCTGATGCCACCACGCGCATTGAGGAAACCATGGAGGTTTTGAAGGAGCTTCAGCAGCAAGGCAAAATCAGAGCCATTGGCATGTCTAACCATACGGGCAAAAAAATGAAGCGAGCAGGGAAGGTCATTGATTTGGCATCAACCCAGTCACCCTACAGCATGGTATATCGCAAAATTGAAAAGGATATCGTACCATTTTGCGAAAAGGATAATGTCGGCATTTTAGCCTATAGTCCACTCCAGAGAGGATTGCTTACCGGCAAGATCACATCTGACTATGAATTCAAAGGAGACGATCATAGGCCAGGCACAAAATGGTTTAAAGAACCTAATCGCTCCAGAACCAATGAGTTCCTGCAAAAAATCAAACCAATCGCTGACGAACATGGTGTGGCCTTGGCTCAACTGGTAATCAACTGGACTGTTCAACGTCCGGGGATCACTGCAGCCTTAGTAGGTGCAAGAAACGCTGAACAGGCCAGTGAAAATGCCAAAAGTATGAGCTTCGAATTGTCGCCAGAAGAGATTACAATTATCAATTCCGAGCTTGAAAAGGTGGTTATTGATCACAACGCATAAAAAAACCACCTCATTTAGAGGTGGTTTTAATTTTTAGTAGAGTGACTTTCTTGTTAGAACCTCAGATTCAAAGCCAAAAGGAAATTTCTCCCTGCTTGTGGATAGAAATAGTTTTCCCTTACGACAAAATCTCCACCAGCATATCCGAACGTATAACCGTTCGATGAATATTCTTCGCTCAGGATGTTATTGACAAGCAAACTCAGATTGACATTCTTCACAGATGCCAAGCTAAAATCATAGCTAAGTCTAAGGTCATTAACAAAGTAAGCGTCGATACTGCGTGCATCATTGCTTGTATTGTCAAGGAATTGTTTACCTACATATTTACTTAAGAGAGCCGCTTCGAATCCTTCAAATGGTGAGTATGTCAATCGGCTACCACTAATTACATTGGGCGAGAAGGAAATGTCTGTATCCGTGAATTGAGTTTCTTCAACATTAAATTCATCAAAGTTGGTACCATAGTTATATAGCACTTCGGTGAAGTTCTTAATCTTGTTTCTGCTCAGTGTCACATTAGCTTCCCATTTTAACTGATCCGTAAATTGGTAAGCACCCACGAGCTCAATTCCCATTCTATAGCTATCGGGAGCATTTTGGCGTATGTTGGATCCGACATCATTGAGTTCGCCAGTTAGCACAAGTTGGTTCTCATAGTCCATCAGATAGTAATTGGCCTGAAAGCTAAATGCCTGACCAAATCTGCGATAGCCAACCTCAAGATTTTGTAATGTCTCATGCTTTGGTGTTACGCCATTGGGCGCATCTACAAAGTCATTTCGAACCGGCTCACGATTACCTATTGCAAATGAGGCGTAAACATTCGACTGTTTATTTAGGACATATGTAGCACCAACCTTGGGATTAAAGAATCTGTAATCATCTCCAGTATCAATCGCTCTAAGATCATTGTCTACACCTTGTGTTTGATAATCAATGGTACGCAGCTGTAAGTCAGCAAAGAGGTTGAATGCATCATTGAGTTGATAGTTAGCTTTTAAGTAAACATTGAAGTCAGTTTTCTCACCTACATTATCATAGTAGCGCTCTCGTATATTACTATTGCTGGCAAATTGAGACCAGATAATCTCTCCAAAATGATCTCCATCATACTTGTTCCAGGCGCCCCCTAGCGTCAAGTCGAGATCGTTATTCAGGTAGTTAATTGAGAATGTGGTTCCATAGAAGTCGTTATCCAGCCACCTTCTTCTGATAAGATCTGTGGAGGTTACTGTACTATCTCCAATTGTCACATTATTGAGGTTGTAATCTGAAAAATCATCACCTTCTCTGAACTGCTCAAAATAGCCTCTTCCGTAGGTATAGTGTCCAGCCAGATTGACAGTTAAAGAGGAAGAAATACTATGAGACAAATGAAGCTGATAGTGATCTTGCTGATAGTTGTCCACCTCATTTTCGTACAAATAATAGTTGAATGTTCTGCCTGCCGTACGAATGTTTTGTGCTTGCGCTGCTGTATAGCCATTGTTAGCTATTGCAGCTTCAATTCCGGCGGCATCATTCTCTAGCACGGCCTGCGGTGTTCCCCACCAGCTTTGATAGGTCACTTCCTTTCCACCAAAAACCAAGGCCTTTAAGATTGTTTTCTTACCATAGTATCCTCCTGAAAGGTAGTAGGACTGAAGGTCTGATTCTGCCCGATCAATGTATCCATCAGAGGCAATTTTTGAGAGACGCGACTCAAACGACCACTTGTCATTGAGCAAACCCGTATTGTACATCAATGTATGCTTGCGTGTATTGAAGGAGCCGAAACTGTTATTCACTTCTGCGAAAGCATCTTGAGAAGGCACATTTGTTTGTAAGTTCACCGATGCACCAAATGCAGCGGCTCCATTTGTAGATGTACCCACCCCTCGTTGAATCTGAATATTGTCAACGGAAGAAGCAAGGTCTGGCATGTTTACCCAAAAAACTCCGTGTGATTCAGAATCATTCACAGGAATACCATTGATGGTTACATTGATCCGAGTCGCATCACTTCCACGGATTCGAAGGCCGGTATAACCGACACCGCCACCGGCATCAGAGGTTGTAACAAGTGATGGCGATAGGTTTAATAAAATCGGAAGGTCTTGACCCAGATTCACCTCTTTAATTTGCTCACGGGTAATTTCTGAATAAGTCGTTGGCGTGTTTTCGTTGGCACGTGTGGCATAGACAATCACATCATCCAGTTCTTTGGTCTTCAGGCTGTCTTGGGCAAAAGCAAAGCCTGATATCAGCAAGCATGCTGATTGTAAAAAAATTCTCATTGTTTTAAAACATTAACATTTAACCATCGAAGAGCGGGGACCCTTCATTATTGGTTATCATACTTGATCTTGAATTCTATCTCGATCTGTTCCTACGCCGGCATTATCCGGATCAGGTTTATGGGTATGATCTCAGCCGCTTTTCGGCACCCCTGTATCGGGCGCAAATGTAATGATGAGAATAGCGTAATACCTAAAGTGTAACCAAAACTTACAATTCACTCAGCTCCAACCACCTTAACTCCTTTTCCTCCAGATCATCTTCTACAGCCTTTATCTGATTACTGATTTCCTGAAGTTTTTCGTATTCAGTTTCGGAATTAAGCGATTCCTGAAGTGTCGCTTTCTTCGCTTCCAACTTTGGAATGTCTTTGTCCAACTGATCTAACTCTCGCTGTTCATTGTAGCTGAGCTTACGAGTCTTTGGCTTTTCAACAACTGTTTCTTCGATATTTGATTTCTGATTATCCTGTGGTGGCAACTCAGCTATTGGCACTCCTTCTTTATCTCTGTAATCTGTATAGTTACCAGGGAAATCTCGAATCTTTCCATTTCCTTCAAATACAAATAAATGGTCAACTAGCCGATCCATGAAGTATCTGTCGTGAGAAACAATCATTAAGCACCCGGCAAAGTTTTGCAGGTAATCCTCAAGTACATTCAAAGTAGTGATATCCAGATCATTGGTGGGCTCATCCAGGATCAGGAAGTTGGGGTTGGCCATCAGCACGCGCAGGAGTTGTAACCTTCGTTTTTCTCCTCCACTGAGTTTTCCAACGAAGTTGTGCTGCATTTTAGGGGGAAACATAAACTGATTGAGTAGCTGTGATGCTGACACCTGACTTCCATTATCCAATTCAATATATTCAGCAACTTCCTTTACTATATCCAGCACTTTCTTGTTAGGATCGAAGATGGTTTCATCCTGCGTATAGTAGCCAAATTTGGTTGTTTGACCGATTTCAATATTTCCAGAATCCGGCTTAATTTTTTGAGAAAGAATGTTGAGGAAAGTGGATTTTCCCACGCCATTAGGCCCGATGATACCAATTTTTTCTCTTCGCTTAAATACATAGCTGAAGTTCAAGACCAGACTCAAATTTTCATAGGACTTACTCACATGATCTAACTCTAAAATCTTTTTGCCTTGTCGCTCTCCTTTGAGATTAACTTCCATCTTTTGAGTGTGTACAGCACTGTGCGCCTTGGCTTTCACATCTTGAAATGCATCTACACGATATTTGGCTTTTGTGCCTCGTGCTTTAGGCTGTCTTCGCATCCATTCCAATTCTGTTTTGAATAGATTTTTGGCCTTATCGATGCTAGAAGCTTCCATCTCCATGCGTTCTGCTTTCTTCTCAAGGAATTGGCTATAGTTTCCCTTATATCGAAAGATATTACCGTGTTCTATTTCTAGAATTTCATTAGTCACACGATCTAAAAAGTAACGATCGTGTGTAACCATAAGTAAGGTTAGGTTAGCAGTAGCTAGATAGTTTTCCAACCACTCGATCAAGGCCAAATCCAAATGGTTGGTAGGTTCATCCAGAATAAGGAAATCAGGATTTACCACAAGTGCCTGTGCGATAGCGACCCTTTTTTTCTGACCTCCGGAGAGATCGCCCATTTTTTTCTCCAGGTCATGAATGCCAAGCTGTCCTAAAATTGCCTTGATCTGATGCTCATATTCCCAGGCATTTAAGGAATCCATGCGTTCAAGAATGGGAGTCAGGTCAGGAGCATTTTCAGGATCATGCTCTATTTTGAACATGGCACGCTCATAATCTCTGATAACATTTAGCTCTTCTTTGTCTTCGGCAAAAACGGCTTCAATGATTTTTTCATCAGGATTAAACTCCGGATGCTGTGGGAGCATGGATACGGTGAGGCCTTTGCGAAATGAAACAATTCCCTTGTCCGGAGCTTCGATTCCGGCAATCACTTTCATGAGCGTAGACTTTCCAGTCCCATTTACACCAACGAGAGCCGCCTTTTGACCTTGATCAAGCCCAAAAGTGATGTTCTCAAAAAGTTTCTTCTCATCATAGCTCTTGCTGAGCTCCTCAACCGACAGATAATTCATATCCGCAAAAGTACGCGTTCAGCAGTTGGAACAAATCATATGGTTTTAGTTTTATATATGTACAAACCCTTTCGTCATGAAGAACTTCATCTATTCTTTTCTAGTAATTTCCTTAATTGCCTGCGCACCGTCTAATTCCCAGGAAGTCAGCACGGAAAGCCCCAAAGACTTTAATGGCTACTGGTATGCTGGTGAAGCAGAGATAACCAGTTACCAATTGAAGCAAGCTAGATACGGAGAGATTCACGCGGGTGAATCCGTTTTGGTATTTGTCACCGAGCCATTTTCTAAAAGCAAGCAAGTGAAGCTTGACGACTGGAGAGACGAGAGTGCGGATAATGTCAGTGTCATGAAACTGAATATGACGAAGAAGTTTTTGACAGGAATTTATCCGTATTCAATGATGATGAGCACTTTCACGCCTGTCTCGGCAGACCAGTATCCTGATGCATTTAAGGTGACTACCTCGTCGCAAGAATGGTGCGGACATACCTGGCTTCAAATGAATTTGCAGGAGGAAGATTATCGTGCGCGTGGGTTTTCTTACTTCGAGTCTGAAGGCGATGTGGATATTTCCGTACCAAATGCTATTCTG
Source organism: Ekhidna algicida (assembly GCF_051379705.1). Lineage (GTDB taxonomy): Bacteria > Bacteroidota > Bacteroidia > Cytophagales > Cyclobacteriaceae > Ekhidna. The sequence goes on from NZ_CP179868.1 coordinate 2,669,735, forward strand.
GAAGATGAGCTGTGGACAAGAATTCGACTCAACCCTGGTAGCCTACCTGTTGGAGAAGTGGCTATTTTCCCTTCCACTTTTTATTTGAGATTACGACACAGGTCAATGGAGGTGAAAAAGGCAAATACGAATCTGACACAGATTGAGTCTTCAGATTACGCAAATGAAGCTCATCAGATGTACGAGATCAA